>JAGXSS010000109.1 GCA_018334055.1 Peptococcaceae bacterium | reverse complement strand
ATTACGAGTTTTGGTGCTTTTGTTGAACTGGAGACGGGAGAGACTGGCCTTGTCCATATTTCTGAAGTGGCCGACGCCTATGTCAAGGACATTAACGAGCACCTGAAGCTCAAGGAAAAGGTTGTCGTTAAGATTATTAACATTGACAGCAAAGGCAAAATCGGTCTTTCTATCCGTCAAGCGAAACGCCGACCTTCCATTTCGTTTGAAGAGCGCATGAACCGTTTTCTTAAAGATAGCGAAGAGAGACTTACCGACCTGCGCAAGCACACCGATGCTAAGCGTGGCGGTCGTGGTACAGCTTATAAGAAGGCGGGCGGCAAGTAGGCATTAAATTGCCGATTGCTTTAGTGGCCGCTTTGTATTACAATAGGTTTTGTTGTTTGGCGGCGTAGCTCAGCTGGCTAGAGCAGTCGGTTCATACCCGTCAGGTCGCTGGTTCGAGTCCAGCCGCCGCCACCATTCGCGCCATTAGCTCAGCTGGCAGAGCAACTGACTCTTAATCAGTGGGTCCAAGGTTCGAATCCTTGATGGCGCACCAGTAATATCAAGGCTCTCTGGGTTTTGCTCAGAGGGTTTTTTGTTGTTTTGGCAGCAATTTGACAGCAACGCGCTATTTTTCTGCTCGGGGGACGTTGTTCCAGCTTTGGCCCCGATGCGTATTCGTGGTCAAATATTCCTGCAAAGGTAAGTTCTTTCCCTGATCCGAACAAAAATGAGCGTTCCGCTCTACGTTTACGCATAAACGTTTTGCGACACGCCCTTTCACTCTGACAAAAGTAGTGTACACTTAACTTAGTATAGTAGTGGCACATAAACTTAATGGTTTGAAAGGATGCGGAAAATGTCAAAACTAGAGCAGTTCATAGCGAGATTCCCTTGGGTAAGGAGCAATGCTATTCCCTTCGCCAAACTGACCAAGGACCTGGCCGATTGTAAGATTGCGCTCGTTTCTACCGGGGGGGTATATGCACCGAGCGATATGCCCTTTAATATTATCGGCTCCGCTGACGTCGACGAGTCGCATCGAGAGATATCCTACGCTGTCCCCCTACAGGATTTGAAGATTGCCCACGAGCACTTTAACAAGGCATTTTCAGCGCAAGACATGAATGTCATCTATCCCATAGAGCGGCTGCAGACATTAGTTGAGGAGTTTTATATCGGAGGAGTTGCGGAGATTAACTATAGCATCTCCGGCTACATTCCCAACCCTGATAAGTTGTTTCAGACCGGTAAGACCATCGCTACTTCTATGCTAGCGCAGGGAGTTGACATTGCCGTTATTGTCCCTGTCTGACCGATTTGTCAGCAGTCCGGTGGACTGGTTGCCCGGGAGATAGAAAACGCAGGCATTCCGACCATTACCCTTAACCTTATTCCAGAGATCGTGAGCATCATTGGCATTCCGCGGGCACTGAACCTTAAGGTGCCCTTTGGCTGCACCGTAGGTGCGCCTAATGACATAGATCAGCAGTTGCGGGTTCTACAGGAAGCGCTCGACCTAGTGGTTTCGGCCAAAGCCCCAGGAACGATGCTACAGTCAGACGAAACTTACAGCCCAAAGCCACAGTAAAGGCGAGTGATACTGATGTCATGGATTAAACAGATAGATGAAAGCGAAGCAACAGGCAAGCTGGCGGAGTTGTATCAACAACTTGGTGGGGGACAACACAGACAGGTCGCCAACATTCTCAAGGTACATAGTCTGCATCCGGATGCCCTGGAAGCTCATCTACAGCTTTATCGCACCATTATGTTTGGCGAGTCAGGGTTAAACCGTGCCCAACGTGAGATGATTGCTGTCGTCGTGTCGGCCACTAATGCTTGCCACTACTGAACTGAACACCACGGAGCGGCGCTCCGTACGGTCAGTGGTGACAGTGACCTGATGCTCGCTGTGGCAAAAGACTATCGCAGTGCAGCCATAACGCCTAGCGAAAAGGTGATGCTGTATTATGTAGAGAAGCTTGCCAAGGAACCTGCCAGCATCAAGGAACGAGATATTGGGGCACTCCGTAGGGCAGGTTTCTCAGATCGGGACATTTTTGACATCAACCAGATTGCGTCCTATTTTAACTATGTAAACCGAATAGCTGACGGACTGGGTGTGCAACTGGAGTAAAACGCACCCCAGGCTGAGTCCCTCAGGATAAAGCACGATGGAACGATGCTAATAATGAAACAGGACTTCTCCATACGATACAGTGATATGATTGCCGTCGAACTGCTAGACACCTTACCCAGCATGCGCAAAACTAACGGACTTGGCAACAGCGTGGTTCGGATTGGCGCCTTTAACTCAGAAGAAGTGGGCGGCGATTTTCGCGCATATATCAGAATTACGGAGCCGCAACACTTGGTCATCCACACAGACTTGATGACTTATGTCGTAACTCCAGACGGTGCAGAGTCAGTATTTGAGGCCATTCAGGCTGATATTGCCGGGCGTTAGCGAGCTGATAGCTTATGTAAAGCGAGATGTCTCAATAAGCTGAGACGTCCCGCTTTACTGCTTCGTTAGCATGGTTAGTTAAAAGGAAGTTAGCTAGTTCATGTGCCGTGATTGATTGTCATCGCCGCTATGGATATAATTAGTGGCACCCTTACAGAGGTAGAAATGACTGCAAACTTCATGTGTGGGATAAATTTTACAAGGAGGTAGTAGCGATGAAAACTTGGACTGTTAAAACCGGTTTTGTTTTATTGACGCAAGCTTTGCTCTTGTTTGCCTTAATCCTGCCGCTATTGCTTTTTCCCGCTAAAGTAGAAACAGCCAGCGATATTCCCAACATGATACAAGTGCGCATCACCGCGGTAGTAGACGGCGACACCGTTTGGGCAACTATTAACCAAGTTGAGGAAAGTATCCGCCTGATTGGGGTGGACACCCCAGAGGTAGGGCGATGGCCGGAGCCATTTGGCAGAGAAGCTGGGGCGTTCACGCGCGAGAATTTATACCAGAGAACAGTATGGCTTGAGATTGGCGCAAGGGAGCGTGACCGCTATGGTAGGCTCTTGGCCTATGTGTGGCTGAAAAGACCAACGGTGATTGACGAGGCCGCAATTAGGGGAAAAATGTTCAACTCCAGGCTATTGCTCGAAGGCTATGCGCGGATGCTAATAATCGCTCCGAACGATAAATACGCGGCAATATTTGGTGCATTTCAACAGGAGGCCAGAAACGCTGGCCTCAGACTGTGGGAGACAATGGGGGATCTTGTCGTCTCTCCGTTTAGGGGCTCTATGGAAATGGGCAGGGCGACGGAGACTTCTTGGATTAACCCTTGAAGGAAAAGAGAATTTGCTTTACACACTCATCACCGTCAGTGCTTTCAGCGAGTTCTGCTTGTTTGGCGTTGCCGCTACCGCCTGTCAACGCCAGAGCCTCACTCGGCTGCAGCACCTTTAGGCCGAAGAAAATAATGGGACCCTTGATAAGCAGATAAAGAATTCTGCGGAATTGCCCAACAGCCGTGAAACAGTTACAGATTTAGGGAGGATGGACGTGGACGTTCAAACGGTCTTACAGGAACTGAGCCTCTTGAGTTCGGAGCGCACCAAGAAAGTGTATCTACGACAGGGGGCACGCGAGCCCCTTTTTGGAGTTGCCACCGGGGCGATGAAGCCACTAGTTAAAAAAATAAAGATTAATCAGCCTCTGGCGGAGGAACTTTACGCTACAGGAAATTTTGATGCCATGTACCTTGCCGGCATGATTGCTGACCCAAAAATCATGACAGATGCTGACTTTGACAGGTGGATGGAAAGCGCATACTTTTTCATGATTTCAGATTTTATCGTTGCGGTAACCCTTGCGGAAACGGATTTCGCTAAGACTACCGCTGACAGATGGATTGCCTCGGGCCGAGAACTTTATGTTTCTGCCGGATACAGCTGCTACTGTTGGTTGCTGGGCAACCGCAAGGATAAGGAGTTTGACAAAAACAGGTTACAGACCATGCTCGAGACGGTGGAGAAAACGATCCACGGCAGCCCAGACCGAGCCAAGTACGCCATGAACAACTTTGTCTACACCCTGGGGGTTTCCTATCTTCCCTTGCACGAGAGAGCCGCCGCCGCCGCCCAGAGCATCGGCGCGGTGGATGTGTACAACGGTAAGACCAAGTTAAGCGTCCCCGTGGCGGCTGATGAAATCCAAAAGGCGGCGGACAAAGGGCGGCTAGGCTTCAAACGGAAAAACGTCAGATGCTAGGTCTTGGTGACCACAGGAAAAATCCTCCCTCGCTATCTCCAGAGGAGATTCGCGGATGAGGGAGGACGGTTTTTAGTTATGGGGAAAGTACAAAAAGTGGCGCAGGCTACGGACTCATCCCACCAGAGGGATGCTGATTGCTTTGTCGAGGACTTTTAGTACCAAAACGGTCATGTCGTCCGTAACCACGCCGCCGGAGTTGTTCCTGGCGCGGTTTAATATATATTCCGCCAGATCCTTGGCTTTTTCGGCGGTGGCTTGACGCAACATTCGCCCCAGCCATTCTTCCTTATCCGCGATACCATCTTGCCCCTCTAGCACGCCGTCGGAGAGCATGACGAGAATATCACCCGAGGTTAGCGAGAGTTTCTGGGTCTCGACCTCAATGTTAGCTAGGATTCCTGCAGGCAAAGTGGTCGCTCGGATGACCTCTACCTTGTCGCCGCGCCTATGGTACGAAGCACTTGCGCCAATTTTCATGAGCTCTGCTTGACCGGTGTATAGGTCGAGGAGGGCCATATCTACTGTGGCAAAGGCTTCTCCTTGGGAGCGCAACGCCAGCACGGCGTTGATGGTGTGCACGGTCACATCCTTGTCGAACCCCGCACGCAGCATCTGTTCGAGCAGCGTTACCGCTGTGCGACTTTCTTGGCGAGCGAGGGGGCCGTCTCCCATGCCATCGCTGATCATGAGCGCGAGCTTGCCACCCACAAGTTCAGCTACGCGAAAGCTATCTCCGGAGACTCCTTGGGTGCGCGCTACTTGCGCCACACCGACATCAGTGGTCAGGACCCTCACGGTGGAAAAAAAGGTCGTACACTTGGACTTGCCGGTGAGGCTGGCGCAGCGGCGATTTTCGCGTAACACTTGCCTACCCAGTATTTCGGTCACAAGTGGAATGAGTAGCGTCGCGCAGTGATTTTGCTCCTGGGTGCAGGTATGCTTGGTTATCCTGGCTTCGATGCGGCCGTTTTCGACCTTGACTACCTCGACTAGGGGCGAAAAGACACCCTGCTCAGCGAGTTCTTTTTTAATTTTTTCTTCAGTCTCGGAGAGATACTCCACTTCTAGGTTAAAATCATTCACCAGCGAGGTCATAACTTTAGCGACACCATGCAGTTGCTTGGCTACGAGTTGGCGTGATTCGACGGCTCTCTTTCGCCAATAAAGGGTTTGTCGGTGCAATTCGCAGAGCGAGTTCAAGCTCTTGAGCAGGTCTTTGAAGCGTTGACATCGTCGCCGGACCGTTTCGGGCACTATGCCCATGGTCAAAGGGCCATGGAGGTCGGACAGGGCCAGCATGTCTAGAATTCCCTGGTATGTTTTGTAAAAATCCTTCCCCCAGCAGTCTTTGTGTTGCGGGCAATCTTCACATACATCGTTGGCCAGCCGCTCCATAAGTTTGTGCGTCTGCTGGTCAAAAGCATCTTCACATTGAGCTGTCGGGCAAAAAGTTTCGGCTAGTTCCCGAAAAACTTCGCTCAGTTCATCCAACCTTCGCCCAGCTAGAACCTGCAGGCGAGTGGCGTATCCAGTTTTTATGGGTGCCTCTTCGCGCAAGGCCATCGGCAGCAAGCGATAAATGTGCGAGCGCACCTGCGATGATGTGAGTAGCAGGAGCATGCTTGCTGCTAAAGATTCCAGTAGCCTGTCGGCAAGGTAGTCTCTGC
Source organism: Peptococcaceae bacterium (assembly GCA_018334055.1). GTDB lineage: Bacteria > Bacillota > UBA994 > UBA994 > UBA994 > BS524. Next base: position 60,297 of record JAGXSS010000109.1, on the reverse strand, counting down.
CGCCAAAATTTACTGCGGTGAGCGCGGTCGCCGCCAGAAAACCCATGATGACCCCTGGTTTTTTCCAATCACGCAGTGCCCCGCCTACTAGCCCGGCAAAAGCATAAGTTCCTACGTAGCTCTGCGCCAGCGGATGCCCTAGGTACAATAGAAAGGAAGCCAACACTCCAACAGCTGCCCCCCAGGCAGTTCCGCCGATAAGGCCGGCGAGCATGATGAGATATTTAAGCGCTATCCCCTGCAAAGTAAAGCCGAGTAGGCTCAGGCCGGATAACCCAGTGATAATTAATGCTCCGGTGATAGCAACCGACATTATTTCTTCTGGCTTGAACCGCCGTTCAGTGCTAAAGGAACCCATAACTGATACGGCGTTAATAAAAATTAAGCTTGTGGCCACCGTCAGTGCCACTTCCAGTAGAGTGGAGATGATGTCGTAGAGGACAGGCGTTTGCCACCAGAGCAGGGGTAATCTCACGATAACTACAGCTAGCCCGGCCAGGCCAGCTCGCCATAAGCGCTCCCAGGAGTTCGGCACGAGTAATTTTTGGAGAACCAGGTAGACCAAGAACATCCCGAGCAGGCTAGACATTGGCAGCAGGCCGCCTCGCCAAAACATCCCAAGGCTCAAGGCTAAGGCCGTAGCCCATTCTAGGCCAGGGACCGCGATGCGCACAGCACTGAAGAATGCCAGCGCAAATGGCGACACCTCATCAAAGAGCGTAGCTCGTCCCAATAGCACTCCCGCCACAAACAGTGGGGCTAGGCGCACCGCATGGGACAATAAAATTTTGCGGCGGTTTCTTAACGGAATATTAGCCGTAAAAACAGCACTCATCGCTTTAGTCTGCAAGAATCCACCCCCTGTACAAAGTCAGTAATAGCAGTATAAATAGCTTTTACTTCACAATTTGTCGCTCTAAGGCGCGAATCAGGAGAAAAAACCGACAATTTTCGTACCTGCACTAAACCTAGGGCTAGCACTGTCCTAGGCAGAATTTGGTCTATGGGCTATAATGTAGCCTGGAGGAGATAGCGATGTCGTTTTCTATACTAGCGGTGCTAAAAAAATATCTCATGCCCCGCAAGGGGCGTTTGCTTCTTGTGGGCTCCTTGATGCTTCTTGCCTTAGCGATGCAATTAGTGCGGCCGCTCATTTTGCGGCATATTTTAGATGAAGCCATTTCCGGAGAGGGCATGGCTGTGCTCCAGCTTGGGGCCTTGCTCTTGGCAGTGGTGTCAGTGCTTGGGCATGTGTTTGGAACCATGACGCGCTACATGAGCGATGTTCTCGGCTGGGAAGCAACGAATGAACTGCGCGATGATGTTACTAAGCATGTGCTGAGGCTTGATCAGGCCTTTCACAAGGGTACGCGCCCCGGCGAGCTCATTGAGCGCGTGGATGTGGATGTCACCCGGCTCGCTAATTTCTTTGCGAACTTTACGCGGCACATTGTCATCAATGTCTTGTTCTTACTCGGGTCAATAGTGCTACTCTGGCGAGAGCATATGTGGGTTGGCGCAAGTTATGCGGCCTATTCAGTGCTTAGCATCGGGGCGCTAAGTTATCTGCGCCGCCTCGTCACCCCATACCAGGTGGCGGAGCGCAAGGCGTCAGCGCAGGTGTATGGTTTTTTGGGCGAGCAGTTGGCGGTTACGGAAGATATGCAAGGCCTGGGCGCTCAAAGCTACATGCTGGAGAAGTTACGCGCGGAGTTTCAGAAATGGCTGCCGCACCGCATTCGTACCTTTGTTTCTTACAATACACTGTGGTCTTCGGCTATCCTTGCCCATGTAGTTAATATTTCTCTGGCGGTCGGGTTGGCGGCCATGCTCTGGCAGCGCGGCCTTATCACCTTGGGGACAGTGTTCTTGATTGTGCATTATGCCGAACTTTTGCAGGTCCCCATTGAGCAAATCCGCATGCAGCTGCAGGAACTGCAGCGTGCCGCAGCATCGCTGCGGCGCGTGACGGAACTATTTAACACGAAGGCAATTTCACAACAGAGCACGGGGCATCATATTCCCGAAGGGCCCATAAGGGTGGTGGCCGAGGGACTAGGCTTTAAGTATGAAGACGGCGGTGCTGTGCTCGACGGGGTTTCGTTTGCTTTGCCGGCGGGGGAAGTGCTCGGCATCATTGGGCGGACGGGTAGCGGCAAGACAACATTGGCGCGCTTGGTGGCCAGACAGTATGACCCAAGTTTTGGGGTACTCGCGCTAAGTGGCGTGCCGACGACCGCAGCCACGCAGGCCACTATTCGCGAACGCGTCAGCTTCGTCGGCCAAGAAGTGCAGATATTTCATGCCACGGTGCGCGACAACCTCACCTTTTTTGGCACCTCTACTAATGATGCCGAGCTGATTGGTGTACTTTATGATTTAGGGCTAGGTGAATGGTTTGCCGCCCTGCCCGATGGTCTTGGAACGATGATGTCGCATGGGGGTAGTGGTCTCTCGGCGGGTGAGGCGCAGCTCTTGGCGCTGGCAAGAGCTTTTTTGCGTAACCCTTCCCTCGTAGTCTTGGACGAGGCCAGCGCTAAGATCGACCCCATTTCGGAAAAGCGCATTGATACTGCGCTCGAAAAATTGCTGGCCGGGCGCACGGGGATAATCATTGCGCATCGCCTAACTACTCTTGACCGCGTTGACCATATCTTGCTTCTTGACGAGGGCAAGGTGGTCGAGTACGGCCGGCAGCAAGAGCTCTTAAATAGCAGTACATCGCGCTATGCCGGTCTGCGCCGTCTGGGAGTAGAGGAGGTCTTGGCATGAAAGCCCTGCGTACCATTTGGGCGCTGATTGTTGCCCGGCCCTGGCTATACGCCCTCGACGTCTTCCTGTGGACGGTCATTCATGCCATACCACTAGTGCCGCCACTACTGCTTAGGCAGGTGCTTGACGCCTTGGTCGAAGACCCGGGTGCGGAGCCTGTTTGGTACTTTGTGGCCGCCATGAGTGGTTACGCCATTATTCGCATCGGTTTTATCTTGGCCGGGTCGGTAATCGACGCCGTGCATCGTTATCATGTGAGCGCTCTCTTGCGCTACAATGTCATGCGAAGCGTCTTTAAGCGCCCGGGTAGTGCGGCCATCGCGGTGCCACCGGGGGAAGCGCTGGACAGTGTGCGCGATGACACCGAGCACCTTGAGGACACCGTCAGTTGGGTTGCCGACTTCTTTGGCGAGTTGATGTTTGGCATAGGGGCCATCATCATCATGCTGGGCATTAACGCCCGCGTTACTGCCATTGTCTTCCTGCCACTATTGGTGATTGGGGTCATCTTCAACTTGGCTTCTTTGCGGTTAGAAAAATACCGCGCCGCGAGTCGTGATGCCGCCTCTGCTGTGACTGGGGTCATCGGCGAAACATTTACCGCAGTGCAAGCCGTGCAAATGGCTCAGGCCGAGGAACCAGTGGCTCGGCACCTCAAAAAGCTCAATCAGACTCGCGCCTCCTACGCTTTGCGCGAGCGAAAGTACAACCACCTGCTAGATTTTTCGTCGCACTGCACTATCAGCATCGGTATCGCCGCCATCTTATTGGCTGCCGGTCACGAAATGCGTCTTGGTGGCTTCACCGTTGGGGATTTCGCGCTCTTTGTGGCCTACCTTGACTATGTCACCGGCATTGCGGAATTTTACGGCTACTTTGTGGCGTACATTCAGCAGGGTGTGGTGGCGGTCACCCGCCTGCAGAACCTGCTTGGCGGCACAATTAAGGAGTTGACCGAGTCCAAGTATTGGTTTGCAAAAGCTAAAGAGCAAAAAATGGCATCAAGGGAAAAATTAGAGCAGCTGTCGGTGCGCGATTTGACCTACTTGCACCCGAATTCCAGTACAGGCATCCACAACATTACCTTTGACATCGCGGCGTCTACCCTCGTCGTGATTACGGGGCGCATGGGGAGCGGCAAAACCACCCTCTTGCGCGCGCTACTCGGCCAGCTCCAGCCAGCCTCAGGGCAAGTCTACTGGAACGACAAATTGATTGCCGACCCTGCCATGGCTTTGACGCCACCTTTGGCGACCTATGTTCGTCAAACACCGCTTCTATTAAGTGGCACCATCGAAGAAAACCTCCTACTAGGACACGCGGTAGAAAGCACAGCCTTAGGCAAGGCAATCAGGCTCGCCGTGTTCAATCAAGACCTAGACCGCTTCGACCATGGGTTAAAGACTATGGTCGGGGTGCGCGGGGTTAAACTTTCCGGGGGTCAAGTACAGCGACTCGCCGCCGCCAGAGCCATGGTCCATAGCCCCGAACTCTTGGTGTTTGATGATTTGAGCTCGGCCCTAGATATTAAGACGGAAGAAGAGATGTGGCGGCAGTTATTCGCGGAGCGGCAGGGCACCTACTTGGTAGTCTCACACCGGCCCCAAGTCTTGGTGGCGGCCGATAAGATAATAGTGCTTAAAAATGGTTCCATCATTGACCAGGGCACCTATCCTGAGCTTAAGGAACGGTGCGAGGAATTTCGTCAATTACTCAGTGCGCAGGAAAGCGCATAGATACAGCGGGCCTTTTTGCGGGTGGCCGTGTCGACTCATTTCGGCTCATAACCGATTGGTCCTAGGTTCGAGTCCTAGTGGGCCCACCAATGTAAGAGGCAAGAGGTAGACGATGCGCCGACTAACGGCAAATGACGAGCGACCGGCAAGAGCTGGTCGTTTTTGTTTATTCACTGGTCGCGCAGTTCTAGTAGTTTGCTTTGGTCAAGGATGCTAATAGTGCGCTTGTTGCAGGAGATAATCCCACCTCGCTGCATTTTCTTTAACTCCCTAGATAGAGTCGGTCTGGATACGTTCAGCTGCTCGGCCAGCGACTTTTTGGAAAATAGCAGCGTGATGGTGCTAATCTTCTGTCGTCCTTGCTCCATTGTCAGAAAATGGGCTATTTTTGCGCCAACTGACCGCAATGAGAACAATTCTATGGCATTACTAAGGGCTAAAGCCCTGTTCGAAACCGACTCGAGAAACTTAAGCATTAGCATGTTGTCGCGGGCAAACAGCTTTAACAGCTCCGTCTTGTTTATTAACCACACATGGCTGTTTTCGCAGGCCGATACTGTGGAAGGGTAGCAATCGATTGCCGCAAATATGGAGGCATCGGCAATCAGGTCGTACGGAAACCGCCTGCTCACAGTGATCACCTTGCCAGACGCCAGCAGCTTCTGGGCGTCAACAGCCCCTCTCAGGATGATCCCTAATGTATCAACTGGGCGTAGAGGCGAAAAAATCACCTCGTGCCGCTTGTAGCTCTTAATGTTAAAAGCAATACCCTTTAAGAGCTTCTCCACGTCGCCTGCTGACAAGTGATTAAACAGGCTACACTTGTTAAGTTGCGAGAGCATGCTGTTCACAGCCGAACCCCCTCTAAAGTTATATGTGTAGATGAAGAAAAAGTGTAACCCCAGATACTTTTTTATCGGGAGATTAACTGTATAATTGAATCATAGATGAACATGATTATCATTGTCAACGAAGGAGATTAAAATATGCGTTTGGTAATTGTGGCTGGACCTCCGGCAACGGGAAAGACGTCGGTGATGCTGCACACCCTGCGGCACATCTTGACGGATAAGATTCGCGTCGCGGTGTGCAAAATTGACTGTCTTGAAACCTCGGATCACAGCACGTATCGGCGCCTAAGTCTACCGGTAATGGTCGGTCTAAGCGACTACATCTGTCCCGATCATTTCTATGTGTCCAATCTAGAGGAGATTTTCGCTTGGGGGGAAAAGCAGCAAGCCGAAATCTTAGTGGTGGAAACGGCCGGCCTATGTCACCGTTGTGCGCCGGGCATTAAGGGGTGTCTATCCATCTGTGTGGTAGATAACTTAAGCGGCATTGATACGCCCAAGAAAGTTGGCCCTGTCTTGACAACTGCAGATGTGGTTGTGGTAACAAAAGGCGACATCGTTTCTCAAGCCGAGCGCGAAGTGTTCCGCAGGAGAATCGAAATGGTTAACCCTGCTGCTCATGTGCTTGAGATTAACGGTTTGACCGGACAGGGGGCCCTACGCTTAAAGAAAGTAGTGCTGGCTAGCCCTTCCATAGAAGGGGTTGAAGGGCGGGAACTGCGCTACCCAATGCCTTCTGCGGTTTGTTCCTATTGTAATGGCGAGACAGTTATCGGCAGCCGCTACCAGATGGGGAATGTGAAGAAAATTGTCTACAGGGAGGTCAGCAATGATTAGGAAAATAGCTGTCTTAGGCGGCATCACTAAGAGCGGCGTGAGGGAAACCCTGCGCATGGTAGAGATCTACCCTGGCGAGATTGTGGCCGTAGTCGGGCCCACTGGTTCCGGGAAAAGTCAGCTGATTTCGGACATCGAGTACTGGGCCGATGGGGATACCCCTTCGCGGCGGCAGATTCAGATCAACGACCAGGTGCCGGCAGAGTTCGCGGTAGAAACTAGCTTACGCAGACTGGTCGCCGAGATATCCCAGAACATGAATTTTGTCATCGATATGTCAGTACGGGACTTCTTGCTCTTACATGCGGAAAGCCGTCACATTGAAAATGCTCTCGAGGTCGCAAAAGCGGTGGTTGATTGTGCTAATCAGCTAACTGGCGAGCCTTTAATGATGGATGACAGCCTGACGGCGTTAAGTGGAGGTCAGTCGCGCGCCCTGATGGTTGCCGACGTCGCGCTTTTAAGTAACGCCCCGATTGTGTTGGTCGACGAGATTGAGAATGCCGGCATCAACCGCTTAAGTGCCTTGCGCCTGCTGGCGGGGCGGGGGAAAGTAGTATTAGTTGTCACCCATGACCCCTTGCTAGCGCTGCTAGCTGACAAAAGAATAGTGATGCAAAATGGGGGGATGGCCAAGTTGCTGACTGCAAGTCCCAGTGAAAAGGTTCTTGCTGGCCGCTTGCAGAAAATAGACGCGGTGTTATGCGAATTGCGGGAGCGTATCCGCCTAGGGGGCGAACTGACACCGGAAGCAATCAAGGAGGTGACCTGGCCGGATGCCCAGCGTGTTTCTGCATAGTCCACTAAACATCAATCTTTCTCTCGCCGATATGCTTAGGACCGCTGTAGGTGAGATAGGCCAAAAACACCACACGACAGTTCGGGTAAAGGCCTTAACTTGCCATCAGCGCGAAGACGGACAGTTGCCCTTAGCCATAGACGAGATAGACGATATGGTGATCACCTACGGCAGTGATTTAGCTGCACTTACCAAGCACGAGCGGCGAGAGTGGTTGCGTCCATGTGCGGGGCAATTCCCATTGCGCGAGGAATTATCAGCGAGGGGATTTGAGGACCCGCAGGGCTATTTTCACCCGATTTTTTTGATTCCGTTGCTTATAATCTATAACCAAAAACTCGTTCCCGCAAACAATGCGCCGCAAAAATGGGAAGATTTGCTAGACGAGAAGTGGCGCGGACAGATACTGTTTCCCGAGCGGCATCTCCCTGCCAGCAGGGCGCTCCTGGCTCTGATGCAGGACTTGTTTCCGGATCGCTATGCCGATTTCTTGAAACACATCGTATTTCGAGGGTCCCCGGTCGACGTAAAAAATGCCGTGGACGAGGGGCAATACCCCGTGGGGGTCAACAAAGTGTCGTTCGCCCGCTTTTCTCGGCACAAAAACTTAGCGATGGTCTGGCCAAGCGAAGGGGCATTTGGTCTGCCCAACATCATGCTCTGGCGCGTGGGAACAGACGAGGCGTTACTAGATGTGGGCCACTTTTTGCGGTCTGCCCCCCTGCAAGAGTTTTTCTTAAGAAACGGGTACATTCCTGTTTCTGCGGAAGTCCCCATGTTGCCTGAAGCCGAGACAAACAATTGTCGTTTGTTTTGGAAGGGGTGGGACTGGTTTTTAAAAATGAAAGGAGACGTTTAATGATGAAGAACAAGTGGTTGGTCAAGGCGTGCGCTCTACTTATGGCGGTGATGATGCTGGGTGTAATGGGCGGCCAAGTGAATGTAGCTGCGAGCCGCGCTGTTAATGTGCGCGTAGACAATCGACCGATTACCTTTGACGTTAATCCGCAGATAGTCAGAGGACGGGTGATGGTGCCGGTGCGTGCGATTGTCGAGGCGATGGGAGCAGTCGTAGGCTGGGATGAAGATGCGCGCACTGTATCCATAACTATAGGCGAAGCTACGGTATCGCTTACCATCGGGGCGCTAACTGCACGCCGCAACGGTCGGGCTGTCGAGCTGGACGCACCAGCCTTTATTGCTAACGGGCGGACGCTGGTACCGTTGCGTTTTATCAGCGAAACGCTGCAGTATGGTGTTACTTGGGATGAGAGCCGCATGCGTGTTTCCATTATGAGCAGGCTAGAGCGACTAAACATGCTCGGCCCAATAGCTCCGCTTACGTTCCCATTTTTCCGCCTGCGTGACGAACAAGCTGCCAGCCCGATCGCGAGGGAAGCTCAGGTGCATATCGCGCGCACTGTCGACATGCTGCGAGCGCAAGCAATAACGGGTGATATGCACTTTGCTGCTTTGCCGACTTATGTAGCGGCTAACCTCTACAATCGAGGAGTTAACCTGAGGCTAGTCAACGTGGCCGTCTGGGGTAACCTCTACGTAGTTGGCGTCGAAGGCATCCCCGTGCGGTCGATGGAAGATCTTAGGGGTCGACGCATCGTTATCCCATCGCGTGGCGATACTCCCGATCTAGTATTTCGTTTCCTAGCGGCAGGCAAAGGGCTAGACCTTGCTCGCGACCTGCAGATAGATTATGTTCCGTCACCTATGGAGGCGGCTGGGCTGCTAGCGACGGGTCGGGCTGAATTAGCAGTCCTGTCGGAGCCTGCCGCCACTTCAGCCGTAATGAGCGCGCAACAACAAGGGAGACGTTTAGCGCGTCTGATCACGTTACGCAAAATTTGGGGCGAAGTGACGGGAACTCCGGAGCGCATTCCGCAAGCGGGCATCGTGGCACTGCCTGCCGTAGTAGACCGTAACGACTTAATTCAAGCGTTTAGCGATGCGTACACACAAGCCGCGCTGTGGACTACCGCTAACCCAAATGACATGAGCGCTTTGGTCGCACGCGGCATAGAAGGCGTGCAGGCCCCGGCTGCCGCCAGTGCTCTGCAGTTTTCTGAGTTTAGAGTTGTGCCGGCGCGAGAAGTCCGGGCAGAGCTAGAGCATTATTTCCTCACCTTGCAGCAGATGAACCCAGACATTATTGGCGGGAGATTACCGGATGAACGCTTCTACTGGCAGCCGGATTAAGCCTTTTTATATACTCGGTGTAGCATGCATTCTGATAGCGTGGGAGCTTGTGGCAGTTAGGATGACCGGCGCTTTGCCTAGGCTCCGCGCTGTCGGCGAGAGCCTACTACTTCTCGCAGAGACCAGTGAGCTGGGGCAGCAATTGGCAATTTCCCTGCACCGGTCTTTGACGGGGCTGACCATTGGCGCGGCACTCGGGTTTTTTACCGGCGCCGCCGCCGGTTTCTGTAAACCGGTTTACTATTTGCTTAAGCCCCTGATCGGAATCTTGCTTAGTTCCCCGGCTGTTGTAGTGGTTATGTTGGCCATGGTATGGTTCGGCGTAGGCTCTTCCATGGCTATCTTTATCACTGCCCTCTTTACAATGCCCATTATGTATGTCAGCGTTGTAGAAGGAATGGAGTTAATAGACGCAGATCTACTAGAGATGGCAGCTGTCTATCGGCTTTCAAGGTGGACCCTGTGGTGGAGCATATATCTGCCGGCACTCGCAACCGCTATTTTAACGGGCTTTGCCTTCGCCGCAGGTACGGCTTTCCGTAAGACCGTCATGGCCGAACTTCTGGGCAGCAACGATGGCATTGGGTTCGCCATGGCTATGACACGTTTCAACTTAGACGCAGCGCGACTTTTCGCTTGGGTGGCAGTCTGCCTCGTAGTAGCAGGGGTCTTAGAATTTGTGCTTGTCAGTCCTGTGGCGCGGTACTTGCAGAGATGGCGCACTGTGAGCAGTGATGCAGGTGTGGTGCATGAATAACTGGTTGAAGGCAAAAAAGGCCATGCCGCTTGTTTGGATGATAACAGGCACAGTCGCTTTCACGTTGGCGTGGCAGATGATGGCTCGAGTCTACGGCCCGCTGCTTGTAGCCACGCCTGCTGAGACGCTAGAGTCTGCCGTCCGCTTGTTTACCTCGCCCCCTGCCGTAGCCGCTTTCTCTCGGACGCTCGGGAGAGTCCTGCTCGCCCTAGGGCTGCAAATCATGGCGGGCCTAGCGTTTGGGCTGCTAGCTGGCTTTTATCCATGGGTAGAGGATCTGTTTAAGCCCGCGGTCAGCATTTTGGTCGCTGTCCCCCCGGTGGCATTAGCTCTATTCGTAATATTTGTGTTTGGCGGCGGTGAGCGTCAGGTAGTGGCGGCAGCGGTAGCCTTAGGGTTTCCTTTGCTCTATGGCGGTGCCGTTACCGCCGTCAGATCCGTAGACCGGGGCTTACTAGAAATGCTGCGGGTTTTTCGCGTGCCGAAGGCCACGCAGTTGTTAGCCGCATATGTACCGGCAACGTTGTATTCTTTGTTGCCTAGTATCCTGCTTGCAGCAGGGCTAACCGTGCGGCTCCTGATCATGGCGGAAGTTATTGTGGGCGTAGACAGAGGGATTGGGCAGGCCTTAAGCCAAGCGCGGGTACATATGGCGACGGCAGAAATCTTCGCTTGGATGCTGGTGATGGCCGCGACCGTGCTCTTGATTGAGGGAGTTATGCTTTACTTGGTCAAAAGCCATGTGTTGGCATGGCAAGCGAGGAGGTAGGCGCGTGATAGAGTTTAACGGGGTTACTAAGTCGTTTGGCAAGCGCACTATTTTAGACTCTGTATCCCTTAAGGTAGAGGAAAAGCAAATCTTAGCTATCTTAGGACCATCAGGTATCGGCAAGACGACGGTTTTGAGAATGGCTGCCGGCACAGTAAAACCCGACGCTGGTCAAGTTCGCTCCGACAGGCAACGTATCGGCTTTATTTTCCAAGAACCGCGGCTGTTGCCGTGGCGGACTGCGCTCGGGAACGTCACACTGGTATTGCAAGGCCGGGGGCTCACACGCGACGAACAGGTAGGCAGAGCAGGGGCCATCCTCAAGCGGCTGGGGCTGCAAGGCTTTGAGCACTATTATCCCGCGCACCTGAGCGGGGGGATGCGGCAAAGGGTGGCCATAGCGCGAGCCTTTGTGCTTGACCCGGACCTAGCTTTGCTCGATGAGCCTTTTACCGGACTAGACATAGGGCTTAAACTGTCATTACAACAGATGCTGCTCGAACTCCTAGCGTGGCACCCCTGCGCTATGATTTATGTTACTCACGAGCCGCAAGACGCAGTGCTATTGGCTGACCGAGCTATAGTCCTGGAAGGTAAGCCCGGCAAAATAATGGCCAGTATGGACTTTGATCGCCCGCGGGGAGAGAGAGACCAGTCCTACATCCAGGAGCAGGCCGCGAAGCTGACGGCAGTGCTTACCGCCAAAAAGTCACCAGTCGGCGGCTAGCGTTACTGTTCCCGCATGTCGGGTAGCTTAGAGGTGAGTAATGATGTCCCTGAGAAAAGTTTTGCTGGTCGCAGTTGGCATACTTTCCGTTGGACTCGGCATAGCAGGCATATTCCTGCCCTTGCTGCCAACAACGCCGTTTCTCTTGCTCAGTGCATGGTGCTTTGCGCGGAGCTCAGACCGGTTTTACGCTTGGCTGATGAACCATCCCGCACTTAGCATCTATATCAAAAGCTACCTAGAGAAGCGCGGTGTACCGCTAAAAACTAAGGCCATAGCCCTCGTGCTGCTTTGGACCAGCATCTCCCTTTCCGTCTTTTTCGTCGTCAGTTTGCTTTATGTCAGATTGCTGCTCGTGTTAATTGCGAGTGGCGTAACCATACACATCTTGAAGCTTAAGACTCTATCCCAGAAAGACGAGAACCCTGCCGCAGTGGGACAAAAAGAGCGCGACAGGCAGGCCATCGAGTTAATGCTTAGCCTCTATTGCAGAGACAAGCACAAACCCACCCAGCCTCTTTGCACCGCTTGCCAAGAGTTATTGGAGTATGCCCGCTTGCGCCTTGAGCTCTGCAGGCACTATCCAGAGAAGCCAGCGTGTAGCAAGTGCCCTAACCCCTGTTACAAACTAAGCAGGCGACAACAAATGATCGACGTTATGCGTTACGCAGGCCCCCGCATGCTGTACACCCATCCCATTGTGGCTTTGGGCTATCTAATTGCGTTAAAGAGGACATCTCTCGCACGCAAAAATTCTTGAATTAGCCAATAAGGTCTTATCTCTAAGTTAGCAGCAACAATATTTCTTGTGAGGGAGCCGTTTGTCCTTTAGTTAGATTTTAGCTGAGTGACTGCGGTGGCGTTGTGCCCCGGCCTTTATATGTTACAATGTAGGGAACAGGTCAATGATACGGGGGATGCCGCAATGTTGGCGCGAGTCGAGCAATATGTGCAAAGTAATCGTTTAGCAGGGCAGGGAGACCGCCTCTTGGTCGGTGTATCGGGAGGGGCGGACTCTGTGGCCCTGCTTTTGGTCCTCCATGAACTTGCCGAGCGGCACTCGTTTGCGCTTGTTGTCGCCCATTTAAATCATGGTTTTCGGGGGGAGGAGGCGGCAGAGGACAGTCGCTTTGTCAAAGAGCTCTCGGCGAGGCTCGGCATAGCTTGTGAGTGTGGCTATACTTCGGTGCCGACATTGCTTATGGGCAGGAATGCTTCGCCGCAGGTGGTGGCCAGAGAAGAGAGGTTTCGTTTCTTTAAGGGGGTAATGGAGAAGCATGCGCTCCACAAATTGGCCTTAGCCCATCATCAAGATGACCAAGCGGAGACGGTGTTGCTACGTCTGATCCGCGGAACGGGAATGAGGGGACTTAGGGGCATGAGCCCTCATGACCATGGCCTCTTTGGAATATCCATCATTCGTCCCTTCCTCGCCGTTTCTCAAAAAGAGGTTTTGGAGTATCTGGCCGCGCGCGGCCAGCAGTACCGAACGGACTCCAGCAACTTAGGCACCGAGTATAGTCGCAACTTCTTGCGCCATGTTGTTATGCCCGAGCTCTGCAAAATAAACCACGAAGCACCGGTGGCACTAGATCGCCTAGCTAGGCAAGTGGCGATTGATATGGACTACCTCGAAGGCCGGGTGCTACTGGAATTGGCGGAGGCAGTAGAGCCCCTCGGTCTCGGAGTGGGCGTAAAGCTAACACACTTGCGCAAATTGCACCAAGCGCTGTCCAGGCGTCTCTTGATGGCGGCTTACCGTCAGATTGCCGGGGAGGAAGACCATAGCTTGGAGGCTGTGCACCTGGCGGCGGTAGAGGATTTGATTGGTAAGCAGCCCGGGCGAAGGGTCGTCCTCCCTGCTATGATGTGTGCCCTGCGCACCCGCGAGCACATTGTCTTCTACCATTCGCACGCGGAAGAGGGCGTGCCCTACTGCCTGACCTTGCCGGTGCCCGGTGAGGAGCATCTGCCTTGCGGAGGGACGGTGACGGCGGTCTTGGTGGATGCTTGGCCTCCAGATTTTGCCGCGCGTACTTGCTATGAAGCTTATTTATCCTGGACAAGTAATATTATCACCGTGCGAAACCGCAGGCCACATGATGCGTATATACCTCTGGGGGCTTTAGGGCACAAGAAGGTCAAGCAGGCCATGAGTGAGGCCGGGATACCATTGCCTTGGCGCGCGAATTGGCCCATAATTGAGGTTATGGGCCAAGTGGCTTGGGTACCTGGGCTCCGCGTGGCGCATAGGTATCGTGCCATGCCGGAAGGCCCCATCCTAAGATTGACATATAAACGTGGAGGGAATTGATATGGAAGAACCATTGTCGTTGCGAGTGCTTATTCCTCGTGAGGAAATTGCCGCGAGAGTGGCCGCCATGGGCAGACAAATCAGTGCCGATTACGCAGGGAAGGAGCTCCTGCTGGTCGTTGTGCTCCGGGGCGCAGCACTTTTCGCCGCTGATTTGTGCCGCCATCTCACTACCCAGACCGTACTTGATTTCATTTCCGTCTCTAGTTATGGCTCGGCAACGTCCACCTCTGGGGTGGTGCGCTTCCTGAAGGACCTAGAGGAGTCGGTGGAAGGGCGGCATGTCTTGATCGTCGAGGACATTGTCGACACCGGCCTCACCTTAAACTACTTGCTCGAAAACCTCCGCACGCGCAAGCCGGCGAGTCTTGTCTCCTGTACTCTCCTCGATAAGCCCAGCAGACGGAGGGTGGACATACAGCCAGATTATCTCGGGTTCACCATTGACGATCTTTTTGTGGTGGGCTACGGCCTAGATTTTGACCAATACTACCGCAACTTGCCAGATATTTGCGTACAACTGTAGTAATCCATGCTGCATAATTTTGCTCCGCATATTCGCTTATGGTAAAATAGCTAGTGTGCTGGGAGAGGAGGACTTTACAATCTTGAATAAAAATTTGCGTACTGCCAGCTTCTACTTGCTAATCATCATGATTGCCCTTTCTTTGATTCAGTTTTTGGGTGCCCGCACCCAGGCACCGCGTGAAATTAGCTACAATGAGTTTTTTGATCTTGTGGTTAATGAACAGGTGCGGACCGCCAATCAAGTGGGCAATGTCATTACCGGCGAGCTTAAAGACACTACTGCCTATCGTATTACTGTTCCCCCGGGTGACGCCGAACTGATTCCCTTGCTGCGGGCCAAGACGCAGTATGTTTACCGCGACCCGCCCACCCCTCCCTGGTGGACGACCCTCGTTTCTTATGGGCTGATGTTTGCCTTGTTTGCCGGAATTTGGTACTTCTTCATGCAACAATCGCAATCGGGCGGCAACAAGGTCATGAGCTTTGGCAAATCACGCGCCAAGATGCAGACAGATGCTCGCCGCCGCATCACCTTCAAGGATGTCGCGGGCTACGATGAAGTTAAAGAAGAACTCGATGAGGTAGTGCAGTTCTTAAAGACCCCCCAGAAATTCAGCGCCATCGGCGCGCGCATCCCCAAGGGCGTCATGCTCTACGGCCCGCCCGGAACCGGCAAGACTTGGTTAGCGAGGGCGGTGGCAGGCGAAGCCGGCGTGCCCTTCTTCAGTATTTCCGGCTCGGACTTCGTAGAAATGTTTGTGGGCGTGGGGGCCTCCCGCGTGCGCGACATGTTTGACCAAGCTAAGAAAAATGCACCCGCCATTGTCTTTATTGACGAAATAGATGCGGTGGGTCGCCAGCGCGGCGCCGGCCTTGGTGGCGGACATGACGAAAGAGAGCAGACCCTCAATCAACTGTTGGTGGAAATGGACGGTTTTGAAGGGAACGAGGGCGTGATAATTATGGCGGCCACTAACCGCCCTGATATCCTAGACCCCGCACTGCTGCGTCCGGGTCGCTTTGACCGCCAAATCACCGTCGGTAGACCTGATGTTAAAGAGCGCGAAGCTATCCTGGGGGTGCATGTGCGTAACAAGCCCTTGGCAGCCGAGGTAAAACTTACAACCGTGGCCGGGCTCACCCCTGGGTTTACGGCTGCCGACCTCGAAAACTTGGTCAACGAAAGTGCCTTGCTCGCGGCTCGGCAAGATCGCCAGACGATTTCCATGCTTGACCTAGAGGAAGCTATCAATCGGGTGGTGGCGGGGCCGAAGAAGAAGTCGCGGATTATTTCGGCCAAAGAGAAGAAAGTCTTCGCCTACCATGAGGCGGGGCATGCTTTGAGCCGCTACCTGACGCAAGACGCCGACCCTGTGCACCTCGTCAGCATCATCCCCCGCGGCATGGCCGGCGGGTATGTGATATCTCTGCCTACGGAAGACCGCTTTGTCATGACGCGCACCGAGATACTCAACAATGTCACCTACGCACTCTCCGGCCGGGTGGCCGAGCAGCTTGTCTTTAATGAGATTTCTACCGGAGCGCAGGACGACCTAGATAAATCCACTCGCCTCGTCCGCCGCATGATTATGGAGTATGGCATGAGTGAGGAGTTAGGGCCTGTTACCTACGGTGAGAAGGAGGAGCAAGTCTTCCTCGGGCGCGATATCTCTCGTCACCGTAACTTTAGCGAGACGGTGGCGCACTCTATCGACAGGGAAGTGCGGCGCATCGTCGACAGGAGCTACCACCAGGCCGAGGAGCTCCTGAAGAACAACCGCGACAAACTCGACCTCATCGCCAACACCCTGCTCGAGCGAGAGACGCTCAGGGGCGAAGAACTGACCGAGCTTCTAGTCACCGGCTCCTTGCCGCCCCTAGCACTGGCCTAGACCTTCATCCGGCACTCAGTGCATCGAGTGCCGGATTGATTTTTGCCCAACACTCCCCTAGCGGCAGGATTTTGCTCGTCAAGAAAGAACACAATACTATCAGAGGTGGTACATTTGTTTGCTCACCGGCCCAAACAAAAAAGCCCGACGCGCATCATCGATGATCAAGTCTATCTGCGGGTGCTCATCACTACGCACCGCATTGCGTCGGGAGAAAATTTTCTCGAGATAGTCAAGCGGTACTCTCAAGACAGCCTGCAGCCTGGGGACATCGTGGTGGTGTCATCCGGGGCTGTTAGGGCGGCCTCCGGTGCCGATGTGGACTTAGGCGCCCTAGTGTCTGCTATGTCAAGGATTCTTGGTGTGCAATCTTGTGTAGCCCGCGCAGACTCGCGCGGGCACGTTGAAATTTTGGCACACACCCCGGCGGTGGATAAGCTGCTGATGAAACAAGTGCTCCTTGATAATCCGCTGGGCGAGGAGGGGTCCTTCACTCCGCTCTGCCTGGTTCGGAAGACCGATCATGAGGAGGGTAAAGAGCAGGCATGAGCGTATTTATAACCGGTGCTGACCTTACATTCGAAGAAATCTCTTTAGTGAGCCGGGAGGGTGCCTTAGTTTTTTTGCATCAGGAGGCTAGGGCCAAGATTGCCGCCGCACGTTCCCTCGTGGAGCGCTTGGTGGCTGAGGAGAAGGCCGTCTATGGCATCAACACCGGTTTTGGCAAGTTTTGTGATATCACTATCAACAAGGAGCAGGTCGCCAGGCTACAACGCAATCTCATCGTCAGCCACGCCTGCGGAGTAGGTGCTCCGCTACCGACAGAGACGGTAAGGGCGCTCATGCTGCTGCGTGCCAATGCTTTAGCCAAGGGCAGTTCCGGCATAAAGGAGAGCACCGTGCAGTGCTTGCTCGATTTCTTAAATCACCGGGTGCACCCCGTGGTGCCGGCCCAGGGCTCACTCGGCGCCAGCGGCGATCTAGCTCCTCTGGCGCATGCGGTACTGGTGATGATTGGTGAAGGGGAGGCAGAGGTGGATGGGGAAGTTGTTTCCGGAGGCATAGCTCTGGCCCGTCGCAACATGCAACCTATTGAGCTTGGGGCCAAGGAGGG
This sequence comes from Peptococcaceae bacterium, assembly GCA_018334055.1. GTDB lineage: Bacteria > Bacillota > UBA994 > UBA994 > UBA994 > BS524. Next base: position 42,990 of record JAGXSS010000109.1, on the reverse strand, counting down.
CCTTGCCCTGATCAACGGCACCCAGGCCATGGGGGCTAATTTGAGTCTGGCGGTCATTGATGCCCTCCAAACCCTAAAGGCGAGCTTTGTTACCGCCGCTCTCAGTCATCAGGCGCTCTGCGGGATAACGGCAGCCTTTGACGCGAGGGTTTCCGAGGTGCGGCCCCATCGTGCTCAAGCGCTGGCCGCGGAGGCCATGCGGCGCTTGTTGGCGGGCAGCGAATGGGTATCCCTGCCCGGGGAGCTTCGCGTGCAAGACGCCTATTCCCTCCGCTGCATCCCGCAGGTGCATGGGGCCTCTTGGCATGCGATTGGGCATGTGGCCGCGACCTTGCTGGTGGAGTGTAACTCCGCCACCGACAACCCCTTGGTCTTTCCCGAGGAAAACGAAATTATTTCGGCAGGAAATTTTCACGGACAGTTTTTAGCGCTCGGTGCAGATTACTTGGCGATGGCCGTAGCTGAGCTGGCCAGTATCGCCGAGCGGCGCATCGAGAGGTTAGTTAACCCTCATCTATCGGGGCTGCCGGCCTTTCTCACGCGCCACGGCGGCCTTAACTCCGGTTATATGATCGCCCAATATACAGCCGCCGCCTTGGTATCGGAGAACAAAGTCCTGTGTCATCCGGCCTCGGTGGATTCCATCCCTTCGAGTGCCAATCAAGAAGATCATGTTAGCATGGGTGGCTTCGCCTGTCGTAAAGTGCGTCAAGTGATCGAAAACACCATGCGGGTGCTGGGGATAGAGCTCCTCGTGGCCTGTCAGGGCATCGACCTGCAGGGCGGGAAAATGCTCTCGCCGGCCACTCGCCCGGTCTACGACCTACTGCGCAGCACCGTACCGGTGCTCAATGAAGATCGCGTCCTCTACCCCGAGTTCAATTACGCCTACAGCATTATTAAAGACGGCCGGATGCAAAGTGCCGCCGAGGCGGACATCGACCAATGGTTCGAACGCAGTTTCAGGTATAAGGAGAGATAGGGCATGAAAAGAGAAATTAGAGCCCCGCGCGGCACTGTGCTCAGTTGCCGTGGTTGGGAACAAGAAGCAGCCATGCGTATGCTCATGAATAACCTCGATCCCGAGGTGGCCGAGCGCCCGGAAGATCTCGTGGTCTACGGGGGAACGGGCAAGGCGGCGCGCAATTGGGAATGTTACGAGGCCATAATTAAGTCCTTGCAGGAGCTCAAAAATGACGAGACCTTGCTCGTTCAGAGCGGCAAGCCGGTGGGCGTATTTACAACCCACCTTCATGCTCCGCGCGTGCTCATCAGCAACTCCATGTTGGTGCCCCACTGGGCCACATGGGAGAAGTTTCGCGAGTTAGAGCGCTTAGGCCTCACCATGTACGGGCAAATGACCGCCGGTTCGTGGATATATATCGCCACCCAGGGTATTTTGCAGGGCACCTACGAGACCTTTGCCGAGGCTGCTCGTCGGCATTTCGGCGGGTCCCTTAAAGGTAGGCTCACCGTAACCGCAGGGCTTGGGGGCATGGGCGGTGCCCAGCCCTTAGCCGTGACGATGAACGAAGGAGTGGCTATCTGCATAGAGGTGGACCGGACCCGCATCGAGCGCCGCCTGCAGTCGCGCTATCTCGATACCTATGTTGAAAACCTTGACTCCGCCTTAGAGATGGCCCGTAAGGCCCAGAGCGAAGGTCGGGCCTTGTCCATCGGCCTGCTCGGCAATGCGGCTATGGTGTTGCCCGAGATGGTGCGCCGCGGCGTGGTCCCCGACCTAGTCACCGACCAGACCTCAGCGCATGACCCCCTCGTGGGCTACATACCCGTGGGGCTCTCTTTAGACCAAGCCGCCGCCTTGCGCCAAAGTAACCCCACCGAATACATAGAGAGGGCGATGTCGAGCATGGCTCTGCATGTACAGGCGATGCTCGACCTGCAGCAAGCGGGAGCGCATGTCTTTGACTATGGCAATAATATCCGCCAGCAAGCCAAGGAGGCAGGGGTAGAGAAAGCTTTTGACTTCCCCGGTTTTGTGCCCGCCTACATTCGCCCCCTGTTTTGCGAGGGCAAGGGCCCCTTCCGCTGGGTGGCCCTCTCGGGTGAGGTCGAAGATATCTACAAGACCGATGCCTTGGTGATGAAGCTCTTCCCCGAAGATGTGGCCCTTAAGCGCTGGATTACCATGGCGCAAGAGAGGGTGGCCTTCCAAGGCTTGCCCGCCCGCATCTGCTGGCTTGGTTATGGTGAGAGGGCTAAATTTGGCCTGGCCATCAATGAAATGGTGCGCACGGGTGAGCTTAAGGCCCCCATCGTTATCGGACGCGACCACCTCGATTGCGGGTCGGTCGCCTCGCCTAACCGCGAGACCGAGGCCATGCTAGACGGTTCCGACGCCATAGCTGACTGGCCCATTCTCAATGCGCTTCTCAATGCGGTCGCCGGTGCCAGCTGGGTCAGCGTGCATCATGGCGGCGGAGTGGGCATCGGGTTCTCTATCCATGCCGGCATGGTGGTGGTGGCCGACGGCACCGACCTAGCCCGTACCCGCTTAGAGAGGGTGCTCACCACCGACCCCGGTACCGGCGTCATGCGTCATGCCGATGCCGGCTACGAGCTGGCTTGCCAAGTCGCTGCCGAGCGCGGCGTCAAAATTCCGATGTTAAAGAGGGGTTAGAAAGATGAAGTTAGTACAATGTGTGCCGAACTTTAGCGAAGGCCGGCGCCCCGAGGTCATCGCCGAAATCCTCGCTGCCATCACCACGGTGCCTCTGGTGCGGCTACTTGACCACAAGCCCGATGCCGACCACAACCGCGTGGTAGTTACCATGGTGGGCGAACCCGCCGCTGTTCTCGAGGCCGCTTTTCAGGCTACGGCTAAGGCGCGGGACTTGATAGACATGGAGCAGCACCTCGGCGAACACCCCCGCATGGGGGCTACCGATGTCATACCATTCGTGCCGCTGGGCACCACCACCATGGCCGAATGTGTGGCCTTGGCCGAAGCCCTCGGCGAGCGCATCGCCCGCGAGCTCAACATACCCGTCTATCTCTACGAAAGAGCCGCTCGGCGGCCCGAGCGTCAAAACCTCGCCGAGGTGCGGCGCGGAGAGTACGAAGGGCTTAAAGTGGATATAGTGAAGCCCGAGCGCCAGCCGGATTTTGGCCCCGCTAGGCTACACCCTACGGCCGGAGCCACGGTGGTGGGGGCTCGCCCCCCCTTGGTGGCGTTTAATGTCAACCTTGATTCGTCCGATGTGAAAGTGGCTAAGGCCATTGCCAAGACGGTTCGTGAGTCGAGCGGCGGCCTACCCGCCGTTAAGGGCCTCGGCCTCATGCTCGAGGCCACGGGCCGGGCCCAAATCTCCATGAATATGGTGGACTACAATGTAACCGGCCTGCATGTGGTCTTTGAGGCCATTAAAAAAGAGGCTGCCAAGCATGGGGTCAAGGTGGCCAACAGCGAAGTGATCGGACTGTTGCCCGCTAAGGCCCTCCTTGATGTCGCCAGGCACTACCTCGCTTTAACGGACTTTAGTCCAGAGCAGGTTCTGGAGCTAAAGCTCGCCACCCCCGATGAAAGCTAGTCTATGGATTGCTAACGGCCAAGTTGTAACCACCGTAGGGCACAGCACCTCCCCCCAAGTCGGTCCGGCACTGGGCGAAATCATGCGGTATCCAGTGGGCCATGTCCTCGTCGGTGAGGGGAAGATCCTCTTGGTGACCGATAACTACGCCGAAGCCAAAGCTAGGTGTGATGCCCAGACTGAAGTGGTAGATGCCACAGATCGATTGGTGCTACCGGGCTATGTGGACTGCCACACGCACTTGAGTTTTGCCGGCTGGCGCGACCACGAACTGCCCCTGCGCCTTGCCGGACGGAGCTATCTAGATATTTTGGCTACCGGCGGCGGCATTATCAGCACTGTGCAAAAGACGCGCGCGGCAAGCCCCTCCGACCTTCTCGCTACGGTACTGGCAACCCTAGACATAATGCTCCTTCACGGTACCACCACGGTCGAGGCCAAGAGTGGCTATGGGCTAAACCTCGAGACCGAGCTAAAACAGCTGCGCGTCTTGCGCGAGGCCGGCACAAGGCACCCGGTGGAGGTGGTGCGCACCTTCATGGGGGCGCATGCTTTGCCCCCGGAGTATAAAAACGCGCGGGAAGAATATATAGCAATTATTCTAGACCAGATGCTGCCCCAGGTTGCCGCCGAAGGTCTGGCCGAGTTTTGCGATTGCTTTTGCGAAAACAAGGCCTTTACCATTGACGAATGCCGCTCCATACTGCTACGGGCCAAGGCGCTGGGGCTGGGGGCGAAGGTCCATGCCGACGAAATTACCCCCTTAGGTGGAGCTTTGCTCGCGGCCGAGGTCAAGGCAGTATCGGCCGAGCACCTCATTCATGCCGACCGCGAGCATCTCCGGGCCATGGCCGAAGCTAGGGTGGTGGCCATTTTACTGCCGGCAACCTCCTTTATCTTGCAGACCGCGAAAAGAGCCGATGTGAAGTCCATGCTAGAATTGGGCGTCGCCATCGCCATTGCCACCGACTACAATCCCGGCACCTCGCCCTTGCCCAATATGCAGCTTTTGCAGTCCTTCGCCTGTTTTCACTATGGCTTAACGCCCGCCCAGGCCTTCGCTGCCTCGACTATCAATGCGGCGCATGCCATCGGGCGTGCCAAGGATGTGGGCAGTCTCGAAGTCGGCAAGCAAGCCGACATAATTATCCAGAAGGCACCCACCCTAGATTTTGTGCCCTACCATCTCGGGGTTAACTTAGTGGATACCGCCATCAAAAGTGGCAAGATAGTGGTAAATAAAGGAGGATGTATGTATGGTTAAGGGAAAAAAGAAAAAGAAAGTCATGCCAACTATCCAGAAGAAACAGCCACCAAAGATAGACATGTGGGTCTATATGGTTGGCGGCGCCGCCCTTGGTCTCTTGGTATGGTTTCTCTACCGCCTAGTCGTAGGATCATAGGAGGGCATTATTCGTGGCATTATACGAGGAACCCTACGGGGCGATACTAGAGGCCTTAGCGAGCGGCACCCCCACCCCGGGCGGTGGCACCGCCGCCGCCCTCGCCGGAGCCATGGCGGCTTCGTTGGCGGAGATGGTGGCCAACTTAACCCTCAACCGCAAAAAATATATTGCGGTACAGCCCCATATGGAGCAGGTAGCCAAAGAGAGCAGGGAACTCCGCGCGCGACTACTAAGCCTGGCGGACGAAGACGCCGCGGTCTACCTAGGGGTTATGGCCGCATACAAACTCCCGAAGGGCAGTGACAGCGAAATAAGTGATAGAAACGGCGCCATTCTACGGGCGATAGAGCAGGCGGCAAGGGTTCCACTGACCACTGCCGACTGTGCTCTTAGGGTCCTAGAACTGGTGAGCACCGTGGCCCAAAAAGGCAACCAAAACGCCATCACCGATGCCGGTGTGGCCATGCTCCTCGGCCAGGCAGCCGTGGAGGGGGCCCTCTACAATGTCTACATCAATCTTTCATCCCTAGAGATCAAGCCGTCTTGGGCCATTAGCATGACCGAAGAAGCTGAGAACATTGCCCGGCAGGCATCCGCCTTGCAGCTCACGGTGCGTGAGCAATTGCAGGCAATAAAGTAGAGGAAGGCAGGTAGCTGCATGAAATCAGATATCGAAATTGCCCAGAGCGCCGACATGCTCCCCATTGTCGAGATAGCGCGGAGCATCGGCATTAGCGAGGACGACTTGGAACTCTATGGCAAGTACAAGGCCAAGGTTGCGCCTGCGGTGGCTGAGCGCTTAGCGCAAGAGCCCGATGGCCACCTTATTTTGGTGACCGCCATCAACCCCACCGCGGCCGGCGAGGGCAAGACCACGACTACGGTCGGCTTGGGGCAGGCCCTAGCCAAGTTAGGCAAGAAAACCGCCATCGCCCTAAGAGAGCCTTCGCTTGGACCTAGCATGGGGGTCAAGGGAGGAGCCGCCGGTGGTGGGTTCTCACAAGTGGTGCCCATGGAAGACATCAACCTGCATTTTACCGGCGACTTGCACGCCATCACCACCGCCCACAATATGCTGAGCGCCATCCTAGACAACCATATCCACCAGGGCAATGCCCTAAGTATCGACACCCGCCGCATTACCTGGCGCCGCGCCATGGACATGAATGACCGCGCCATCAGGCAGACCATAATCGGCCTAGGGGGTAAGAACAACGGCGTGCCGCGCGAAGACGGCTTTGACATCACCGTGGCTTCCGAGGTCATGGCCATTCTCTGCTTGGCTCTTGATATCAGCGACCTCAAGGAGCGTCTCGGGCGCATCGTGGTGGCTTACAATAACGACCGGCTGCCCATTACCGTAGCCGACCTCAAAGTTGCCGGTGCCATGGCCGCTTTGCTCAAGGACGCCATCAAGCCGAACTTGGTGCAGACCCTAGAAAATGTCCCCGCATTTATCCACGGCGGCCCCTTCGCCAACATCGCCCATGGGTGTAATTCCGTTCAGGCCACCAAGCTCGCCCTCAAGGTGGCCGACTATGTGGTCACCGAAGCCGGCTTTGGCGCCGACCTAGGGGCGGAAAAGTTCTTTAACATCAAGTGCCGTTTTGCTGGACTTAAACCGAAAGTGGCGGTCATTGTGGCCACCGCCCGCGCCCTCAAACTGCATGGCAATGCCGATGTCAAGAACCTAAACACCGAGAACCTAGCGGCCCTGAAGCTCGGTGTGGCCAACCTCGAGCGGCACATCGAGTCCATGCACAAGTTTGGCGTGCCAGCCGTAGTGGCCATTAACCGCTTCCCGGCCGATACCGAGGCTGAGCTCGCTCTTATCGCCGAGAGCTGCCAAAAGATTGGTGCCAAGGTGGCCCTGTCCGAGGTCTGGGCCAAGGGCGGGGAGGGTGGCCGGGCGTTGGCCGAAGCCGTGCTCGACACTATCGCCAACGAGCCATCCAACTTCAAGCCCCTGTACGATGCGGCCCTGCCCATCAAAGAAAAGATAGCCATTATTGCCCGGGAAATTTACGGTGCTGATGGGGTCGACTTCACTAAAGAAGCTGAAACCACCATGCGTCAATTTAATAAACTTGGGTTTGACAAAATGCCCATCTGCATGGCCAAGACCCAGTACTCCGTCTCAGACGACCCCAGCCTCTTAGGTCGCCCGCGTGGGTTTAAAATCACCGTGCGCGAACTTCGAGTCTCCCGCGGGGCCGGGTTCATCGTGGCCCTGACCGGCGACATCATGACCATGCCCGGTCTCCCCAAGGAACCGGCCGCCGAAAAAATAGATGTCGACGCCGACGGCAAAATCTCGGGCCTATTTTAAAGCCAAATCCCCTAGGTGCAGAGGCACCTAGGGGATTTGGCTTTACTCAGGCTAACACTCGGCTACTGGCTGCGGCTCTGCTCCTTAGAATGTATATAGTACCTTATCGACACGCCAAGTAGGCCCCCTGCGAAAAACACCAGGCCGCTAACCAACCGATCCGTTAGAAACAGCAGCATTCCGGCTCCCAAGGCAATGAAGAAGATGTACTCCGCTATCCTCCACTTACTCACTTTTTCACCCCCTGCCGTATTTTGACTACTGGGAGGTTTCCTCTGGACTCTGGCAACAACCACCGACTGATACAGTCTTTTTTCATTGTATTTCAAAACAGTAGTATATGCAACAATTTACACATAATTTAGGTTGGCGATGCGGACGATGCTGTAGCGCCGGCACAAAAACCGGCGACCTCGGCCAACCTTGGGTTACGGCCGGGGGAGGGTCGGCGTGCCATGTCACGCCGCTACCTCTACCTTGTTCGCTACCAACTTCTTGACGAGTTAGGTAAGATTCTTAAATGAGTGATCAATTCTGTTCGGTCAAATTTTTATATGAGTTGACACGCATTAAGATGTATTAAAATTTGATTCCACTGCAATAACGCCGACTCTGCCGCAACAAATCATAAGATAGCCAAAATAATGGTGCCTATAAAACGTTCCCAATGGTAATAGATTCTAAATATGCGAAAATAACACTCTAATGGCATGTCGCTACGACCGATAATCATGTTTTTCGTAGCGACGGTGTATTACACCGTCGTCCTTGGAGCAGGACTGAGAGTAATTAAGAATGAAAAAAAGTAGAACTTACTTAGTGCAGTAGAATCAAATTTCAAAAAAAGTTTATCGACGTAATACGACATAATTAGCACCAATTATTGAAGTATAATATCACCATACGATTGACAACTGAAGAGAGGGGGCTAGAGTATGGGCAATATGAAGGAACTGTACTTTAGCAGAGTGGCAATTTGGGCTTTCCCCGAATGCAACAGATAGTTTTAATGGTAATTATCGACTAGTGCAACAGAATTGGGATGAATAGGCTATAAGCCTAAGGAAGGGTAGAGAAGTTTATGAGACAACTAGGTCCGGAACTGGCTATTGCGTTAGTGACCCTGCACGCGCGTTTCCGTTGTTTGACTGTTGGAACGGTCTCATTACGTGGCATTGATGCGCGAGTGGTTGGGGAACAAAATGTCTAGACGCACTATCTGGCTATTTTGGATATCGATGTTTGTTCTCATTATGGTGCTTTTGTCCAGAGCGGACTTCATAGAGAACATGACGGGTGTTGTTGTTCCGAATGAGCTTAGCATTATGGTGGGGTCTTTCTCATTTATCTTGAGTTCAATAGTGCTTATAAGCGTTTATTGTGACGACAGAATAGTGCTTATAAGGCTCTACCGTCACTACAGAGATAAAATATTCATAAAGCGGTAGACAAACAGAGGTCTTTCGGCCTGAGCTGAGTTACTAGGGTGTCCGCTCCAAAGGGTGCAGCCCATATTGCTAGTTAGACTTAGATGACAAGAGCCGGATGAGTCGAGAGGCTCACGTCCGGTTCTGGGAGGGCCCGGGGGTGAGAGTCCCTCGGGCTACTCGGCGTTCTTCGCGTTCCGCAGTGCATCCCAGCTTCACTTAAGCATCCCAGCAGCCATACCCCCTAGTTGCGCGATGAACCAGAAGCAGAGCGGCACAAAAAACGGGGGAGGGCCGTGAAATTGAACCTTCACAGCAACCTGTCGCGACTTCGTTTTTCTGGGCAATCGAAAATTTCATGAGGAACAAAAGTACCTGTCCCCTGCGTTCCAAGCAATGGGTCTTGAGAAAGAAGAGGCAGCCCCTGCGTAAGAATGACAGCTGCTACCGTGACTAGAGTTCCTAAGAAAGTGTACGCTCCAAACCGCACACCAAAGACGCGTGAACCGGCAACAAGAAGTGGAACGTGATAGCGAGCTATCAGTCGCACGGCTTGTGCTTTATTGTACCGCAAGATACTTCTTGGGCCTTGCTAGCCTCGCGTGTAGTGAAAGTCAGTTCAGAAAGATGAAAAAATTATTTTCGCTTAGAAGGAATTGTGCAATAGTTGGAGAAAATACATAATAATCGAGAATGCTGGACTAGAGATTAAGAGAAAGTCCATTCACTCCTGCGTAATGTGCCGGGTGTGTTTGGGCTTTTGTTTTTATTCGCTCTGGTTCGGGTCGACAGCTGAAGGGAGGTTGTTGTTAGAGAACCGTTGTGGGTTGAGGGCTACGGTCGACTTGCAGGAAACCAGTTCAACAAATTACACTAAAAGAAAGGGGTCATATTATGTCACCATTCATGGGAGAAGTTATCGGCACAATGGTTCTTATCATCTTTGGCGGAGGCGTGTGCGCGGGAGCCAACCTCAAGAAGGTATACTCTAATAGTCCCGGTTGGGTCGTTATTGCGCTGGCGTGGGGGCTAGCGGTGACTATGGCTGTCTTTGCCGTTGGGAGCATCAGCGGGGCTCATCTCAATCCAGCGGTGACCATAGCGCTAGCCGTCAATGGTGCCTTTGATTGGGCGGATGTGCCTGCGTACATTCTTGCCCAAATGATAGGTGCTATTATCGGTGCTGCGTTAGTGTTTTTACACTATTTGCCACACTGGAAGGCGACCGAGGATGCGGGAACCAAACTCGGAGTCTTTTCTACAGGTCCAGCCATCAAGAGCACATATGCCAACCTCTTCAGCGAAGTATTTGGTACGTTTGTGCTGATTCTCGGCTTAATGTTCATCGGCGCAAATCAGTTTACGCAGGGACTGAACCCTATTGCCGTGGGTTTGTTGATTACAGCCATTGGCATGTCTTTAGGCGGAACCACCGGTTACGCCATTAACCCGGCTCGCGACCTCGGCCCTCGCATCGCCCATTTTCTGCTGCCCATTCCCGGCAAGGGCGATTCAAACTGGGGGTATGCATGGATTCCGGTTCTTGGTCCAATCATTGGCGGGGCCTTTGGCGCCGTTTTCTATCAAGCTGTGTTTCAAGGCGAATTCACGACTGTATTCTGGGCGTTAGGTGCTGTGGTTGTCGGAATTTTAGGCATGGCCTACACTACCGATAAAGATGCGTATGTGGAGAAGGTACTACCAAGCGCTAAGCCCGACGGATATCCAAGCATCCCCATATAAGGAGAGTGTAGAATGAGTAAAAATTATATTTTGGCACTTGACCAAGGTACAACTAGTTCTAGAGCTATCCTGTTTGACGAAGAATCCAAAATTGTCTCTGTGGCGCAGAAGGAGTTCACGCAGCATTTCCCACGGCCTGGCTGGGTGGAGCATGATGCCGAAGAGATCTGGAGCTCACAAATTGGTGTGGCGGGAGAAGCCATCGCCAAAGCAGGCATTAACCCTTCTGACATTTCGGCGATAGGCATAACCAATCAGCGTGAGACTACCGTCGTATGGGACAAGAAGACGGGTAAGCCTATCTACAACGCTATTGTATGGCAGTCACGCCAAACGATAGATATCTGCAATGACCTTAAGGCCAAAGGCCTCGAGCCCATGTTCCGCGCCAAGACCGGTTTAGTGGTAGATGCGTATTTTTCCGGTACCAAGGCCAAGTGGGTTCTCGACCACATTGATGGGGCGAGGGAGCGTGCGGAAAAAGGCGAAATCCTATTCGGCACTATTGACACATGGCTGATGTGGAAGCTTAGTGGTGGGAAAATTCACGCTACCGACTACTCTAATGCGTCGCGCACACTCATGTACAACATAAAAGAGCTGAAGTGGGATTCTGAAATCCTGAAAATTCTCGATGTGCCCATGACCATGCTACCATCCGTGCGTTCGTCGAGCGAAGTGTATGGCCACACCGACCCCAATGTTTTCCTAGGCGCGTCAGTGCCTATTGCGGGCGCGGCAGGTGACCAGCAGGCGGCTCTCTTCGGACAGGCCTGCTTCAATCCGGGTATGGCCAAGAACACATACGGCACAGGATGTTTCATGTTGATGAACACAGGCGAGAAGGTCTACGAATCCAAGAACGGCCTCCTGACGACAATCGCTTGGGGACTTGACGGGAAAGTGGAGTACGCTTTAGAGGGTAGTATTTTCGTCGCCGGTTCTGCCGTACAGTGGCTGCGTGACGGACTTAAGCTTATCGAGTCTGCTCAGGATTCCGAGTATTTTGCCCAGAAGACGAAGAATGCCGAAGGCGTATATGTGGTACCCGCATTTGTGGGGATGGGAGCGCCGTATTGGGACATGAAGGCCCGCGGCGCCATCCTAGGCCTGACAAGGGGAACAACTAAAGCGCACGTAGTCCGTGCGACACTCGACTCCATGGCCTATCAGACCAAGGACGTCCTCAGTGCCATGGAAGCTGACTCCGGCATTAAGCTTAAAGCGCTTAAGGTAGATGGCGGTGCGGTTATGAACGGAGTTCTAATGCAGTTCCAAGCAGATGTGCTTGATGTTCCGGTTGACCGCCCTGAAGTAACGGAGACAACTGCACTTGGCGCAGCCTATCTGGCCGGTCTTGCCGTGGGGGTTTGGAAGAGCAAGGACGAACTTGCAACTAAATGGCAGCTCAACAAACGCTTTACCCCTGATATGCCAACTGCGGAGCGTGAACAGCTTTACAAGGGATGGAAGAAGGCCGTAAACCGTGCCCTAGACTGGGAAGAATAGTTTCGCTCAAGATTCAGATTTGGTGGCAGCGCGAATTGCGCGCTGCCACCAGCCCTGAAAACAGGAAGGAAGTGAGCCGTGGTATCACTAACCGCAGCGAAAATCGTAGGCACTCACCCCATTGTCCCTGCTGTGCGCAACGCTGAGAACTTCCGTCTTGCCCTAAGTAGCACACCTGCCGCAAGCGTCATCGTGCTTTTTGGCGACATTAACGACTTGCCCGACCTTGTCGATGAAGCCAGTAAATGGCGAAAACGCCTGATAATTCACTTTGACCTCTTTGACGGACTGGGCAAAGACCGTGCTGGACTTAAGCTGATTGCGCGGATGGGAATCACGGCGGTTATTTCTACTAAGACCCAACTAGTGCGGCTAGCGCAAGAGGAGGGGCTTTTGGTCATTCAACGGCTGTTCCTTGTGGACTCAGAATCCATACGTACAGGGCTTAGCTTGCTGAAAAACACACGGCCAGATATGCTGGAAGTATTGCCCGCAGCAATCCCAGCGCCAATAATCGCAAACTTACTGACTCAGACGCGCTTACCAATTATGGCGGGGGGATTGCTCTCCACACACGAAGAGATTTCGCGTGTGCTTAAGAGTGGAGTAACTGCCGTGAGTACCAGTCGCCCTGAGCTTTGGCGATAGGTTTTTGCCCATATAGAAGACTTTGGCGGACGGAGATTTAGAGACGGTCCAGTAATGTGGAGGAAAGAGATTTGACAAACGAAACACGGGCCGACGTAGTCATTATCGGGGGCGGAATAATCGGCTCCGCCATAGCACGCGAGCTTTCGCGTTACAACTTGTCGATTGTCCTACTAGAAAAACATCCTGACCTGGCTATGGGCACCTCCAAAGCGAACAGCGGCATTCTTCACGCAGGGTTTGACGCAACCCCCGGGACAAAGAAGGCCTTATTTAATGCGCGGGGTAATGTCCTATATCGTCAGCTAGAGGCTGAGCTTGGTATCCGACTTAAATGGATTGGCTCACTTGTGGTCGCACTCGAGCCTGATGACTTGCATGTGCTAGAAGACCTTCTCAGCCGAGGTAAGGAGAACGGAGTACCAAAACTCGAACTGCTTTCAAGGAACGACTTGCTTGACAGGGAACCCAACCTTGCGCACGGAGTAGTAGGTGCTTTGTGGGCTCCCACAGCGGGGATTGTATCCCCATTTGACGCTACTCTGGCATTCGCAGAAAATGCCGTGCAAAACGGAGTCAAGATTTGGCTAGAACATGAGGTAGAGCAAATTCTAGTTGCGCAAGGCAGAGTAACAGGAGTTGTTACAGGTCGAGGCCGCATCCAAACACCATATGTAATCAATGCCGCTGGCGTGCACGCAGGTAGCGTTGCGGCTTTAGGGGGGGACGAAAGCATAGCGATTACCCCGCGCAAGGGCGAATACCTGCTATTTGACACATCGCTTGGCGATTGTGTAAGGTCCGTGCTTTTCCCTACACCGACTAAAGTGTCCAAAGGCATAGTTATCGGACCGACGGTGCATGGGAATTTGTTTATCGGGCCAAACGCTCTAGATGTTGCCGACCCAGGCGATGTAGGAACTTCTGCACAGGGAATGTCCGAAATCATCGTGGGTGCTAGACGACTAATCCCCAGTCTGGGACTTGGGTCTGTAATCACGCAGTTTGCGGGATTGAGGGCGGTGGCAGCGCACGACGACTTCATTGTCGGCTCGTCGTCAGTTGTGCACGGCTTGGTTCATGTAGGCGGAATTCAGTCACCTGGGCTCACGGCTGCCCCCGCTATCGCCGAAGCTGTGGTTGAGATGCTTCGCGAACTTGGGCTAGCGCTAAACTCCAACCCACGCTTTGTACCTGTACGCGAGCCTCACCTAAGCTTTAAGGAAAAAAGCAATAAGGCTAGGGAGAGCAGCTTTAGACTAAACCCTCTTCATGGACGGATTGTCTGCCGCTGCGAGACTGTGACGGAGGCAGAAATCGTCGAGGCGATTCACGCGCCTTGTCCGGCACACACGCTTGACGCGGTTAAAGTGCGCACGCGCGCGGGTATGGGACGCTGTCAAGGAGGGTTCTGCGGTCCACGCGTGTCAGCGCTGCTCTCACGAGAGCTAAACATGCCCTTAAGTTCCGTTCGCAAAGATAAGTCTAAGTCTTTCCTGTATTTCCCGCGGCGCGGCAAAGGGCCTAATTTGGAATTAAATCCTAAGTTTGATGTAGCGGTAATCGGAGGTGGCCCAGCTGGTATGGCGGCGGCACTTACAGCGCGGGAACGCGGCGCTAAGCGAGTTGTAATTATTGAACGGGATCGCGAATTAGGAGGCATCCTTAATCAATGCATCCACAACGGCTTTGGCCTCCACCGTTTCAACGAAGAGCTAACCGGCCCCACTTATGCGCAGCGATACATCGACAAGGTGCAGGCCGACCCTGCTATTACCGTCTGCCTAGACACGATGGCGCAAGAGATAAAACCAAATTTTAGCGTGTTTGTTTCTAGTGCTTCACGTGGTCCTTTCGAGATTGCCGCGCGTGCCGTGGTTCTAGCTATGGGTTGTCGCGAGCGAACCCGCGGCGCTATTAGGATTCCTGGGGATCGCCCAGCGGGCGTTTTCACCGCCGGTGCTGCACAGCGCATAGTCAACATGGAGGGATTCCTTCCCGGCAACCGCATAGTAGTCCTAGGGTCAGGCGATATTGGCTTGATTATGGCAAGACGGCTGACGCTTGAAGGAGCCAAAGTGCTGGCAGTAGTTGAGATTATGCCTTACTCTAATGGCTTAACCCGTAATATTGTGCAATGCCTTGAAGACTATGATATTCCTCTATATCTCTCCCACACCGTAATCGAGATACACGGCAGAGACCGCGTAACCGGGGTGACAGTGGCCAAGGTAGATGAGCACAGATCCCCTGTGCCTGGAAGCGAGTTCTTTTTGGACTGCGATTGCTTGCTGCTATCGGTAGGACTCATCCCCGAGAACGAGCTGTCGCGGGAAATGGGGATTATGCTTGACTCTGAAACATCAGGGCCAATTGTCGATCAATTTCGGCAGACTTCGGTGCCGGGCGTGTTTGCGGCAGGGAATGTCTTGCACGTTCACGACTTAGTTGATTTTGTTTCTGAGGAAAGCGAAATCGCGGGGTGGGCGGCCGCAGATTTCGCGGCAGGCAGCCTGCTCACCGAGCACCCTGTGCTAGCCGTCAGGGCTGGCGATGGAGTACGCTCCGTCGTGCCACAGCAAATTACACTTGTCCCGGGAGCGGCAGGAAAGATACGCCTTTACTTGCGCGCTGCCGTTCCGATGCCCAAGTGCACCCTCACCGTCTCGGGAGGACAAAAAAAGCTCTTAGCCAAAAGATTCCCTGTGGCCAAACCAAGCGAGATGATTTCCGTGGACATTGACATCCTTGACTTAGAACACATGACTGAAGCGCTGTGCGTGTCTCTTAAGGATGGAGTGTAGAGCATGAGCGCTAGCCGTAAAGTAATTTGCATCGTTTGTCCGATTAGTTGCATAGGTGAGGTAAGTATCGAAGTTGGACAAGACCCTACAGTGCATGGCTACACCTGTAAGCGGGGGGAAAGTTATGCGATAGCGGAGGCTACTAATCCTATGCGTCTGCTGACCACGACTGTGACTGTCCGAGGCGGCGTTGTACCGTTGCTGCCCGTTGTTTCCTCTGCCTCTATGCCCAAGGACTACATTGCTGTTGGAGTGCAAATGCTGAGCGAAGTAGTGGTTGACGCTCCGATAGAGACGGGGCAAGTTGTCTACGCCAAAATCCTTGGGCTTGATGTGGATATTGTTGCCAGCCGGGATATAGCTAGGCAAACGCTCTAGCCCTTAGCACTCTTCACTGCTTCCCCTCCAGATACAGGGACGTAGGGGATAGGCACCTTTCTTCCAACGTCGCTAGTCGTTTAATCTCCGGGTGGCGGTCTCTTCCGTAGGAGCAGGAACACTAAATCTATTCCCTGACACAAATAGGCCGTGAAATACATTCGATACTACAATCACAATCGCTATCAGTGGACAAGAAAAAAGATGGCGCCTAAGAGTACAGGAACCATCTATTGGCTGCTCAACTTCCGGGCTTTTAATGTGTCTAGGTAGTGGGGCTCAGTTCAAAACCGCAGGAGCGGCTTTATTACGAGGCTCTTGGGTAAAAAAACCACCCACCAATAAAATTTCTTTTATCAATAGATGATAGTAAATTGGCTAATCTACTATCAAATGATAAAATGCACACCCCTCGTTAATCTCTCAACGAATTAAGGGAAGGGGTGTGCATTTTTTTGTCCCAGGACAAAAGGGACTTTGCGCCACGAAGGCGCAGTAGTGTAGCAAAGACTGCTACATGAACTAAGCCGTGCTACACAGGAGATGGGGGAAGGCCCCTCGGAGCCGCCATACTAGCCTGTTAAACAAAATGACCCTATCGAATTTGATAGGGTCAAGATGGATTTTGGCTGATGGGTATCGGGCGCAGGTGCGGGCAGGGTGCCGCATTCGGTCACGTGGACGCAGCTCACGAGCACCTCTACCGCAAAACCAGTTCAATAAAGATCTGCTCGTTAATCGAGCCGTCTTTGGGGCTTGTGGTAAACACGTCGAGCAGCATCCTTGCGCCGGTGGTGACCTGGGCGGGGACATTGAGTTCCGTCCTAAAGTAGCCCCAGGCGCCCATGGCGCCCGTGGTAAAGCCTTGGTCGAGCTCTCGCCCTTGGTTGTCTAGCAGCCGGTACTGCACATTGCCCTCAAAGACATTGGCCACCCCATCGAGCACAAAACGCCTCGGCACGGTGCTTTGCGGAGTGGGGGCAAAAACTTTGACGCCGCGGGAAGAGGCGACGATAGGTCTGAGTTCGTCAATGCCGATAAGAGTGGGCAAGTACTCCTCATCTCCCGCCGGGACAAACTCTAGGGGGAGGTTCGTGGCGGCAATGGTTTCGAGATCATAGGGGCGGGTCAAGGCCTGGGTTACCACTTCGCCGGGCGCGGGTTTTTTGAACCTGACCGGGACGGTGACTTTGTCAGCGGTGACGTTAATTTTGCCGATTTCGACCACATATCCTCCGGTGGGCTTTTCGCCGTAGGTTACCAAAATGTAGAGCCTGCCATCCAGCGTCTTGGATTGCGCCACAAACATAGAGCGCGATTGTTCAATCCAGGCCTTGATGGGTTCCGGTAGGGGTTTCGCCTGGTCGATACGGAAGCAGGCAACTAAAAAGAGAGCGCTGAACATAATCGCCAACAAACGTGTGAGTCTAGCCAATTTCATCACCCCACATATTAAGTTTAAGTGTATTGTGCTACATTCACCTGATAATTATCTTGGCTGTATCTTGACTGAAGTTAGAAGTTGAGCAGAAAGGAGAGCACATGCATAGTAGTAACAGTCGCAAGGGGCGCAAAGATGTTGTGGGTGCGCTCGTAGACAAAGCCGAGCATGAACGCGCTCATGGGCACGATAAAGAAGCTCTGGATCAAGACGGCGGTGGGGAAATTGCCGGCCAACAGTGCCGGCAAAAGCGAAAACAACGCGGCTAATACCGTGGTTGCCCCGATACTGAGGGCGGCATTATAGTGCTGGCGGAAGGCCCCCTGCACCAGACCTCGCCACAAGATTTCGCGAAACAGGGCGGCACTCACGGTGAGATAGACTAAGTTGAGAATTTGTTCCGGCGTGACCATGTTGAGTCCGCTCGGCAGAGCCAAGGTGCCGCAAAGGTAGAGGAGGAAGCCGCACCATATTCCGGTGCCGATGGCGGGAAGGACCTTCTTGGTCGTGCAGCCTAGGAAGTTTAGGGCGTCGCCATAGGTGTCGGCAATCCACAGGATGCCGGCGAGCACCATGATCCGCCAAGCCAGAATGACCAAGGTGTGCAGGTCGGACGCAATCAGCACGGCTTCAACAGTGGCGTGCAGCAAAGCGAGACCCAGGGGCCACACCAGCTTGGCTCCGGCATGGCCATAAGTGGCGCGCGGATCATACTGCTGGGTGACAAATACTACCCCGGCGGCCACTGCGGCCAGCATCACGGCTAAAATAGTCAGACTGAAGATGAATTGATCGTGGGGTGGATACTGTTTGGCGGCGGGGTTTGATATGATGATGGGCTGTTGATCGGGCACTTGCCAGATCGTGCGCCTGGCCTGAATGTAGGTGGCCCTCGCCCCCTCAGGGCTAAAAAGAGCCACGCGGGCCACACCACGGCGAGGCAAAAAAACCTTGCGCACACCGAAGACCTCAAGGAACGGTTCTTCGTGGGCAATGGATTCCAGCAAAGTTGCGGCCTCATGCATGGCTTCGGGCAGTACCTCTTGCGCGATAAAGGTCTGACCACGCAGGGTGGCAGTCTCGGCCGGGTGAGTATGGAGCACCAGTTGCTGTACCGGGAAGATGGATTCATCGGGGGTGGCGGCGAAATGGGCTGTCCCCTCGCCAAGCAAAACAAAGGTAGTAAGCTCGCCCCGCCTAGTGGCCTCCACCAGTACCCCCCCCTCAGGGTAGCTGATATGCAAGTGGCCCAAGGTAATTTCCCAAGGGTCAAAAATATAGCTTTGGCCGGGTTTAAGCGGCTCATAGGGGCTACCAAGGTCGGCTGGGATGATCAGCACGATGGTCATAGCTAAAATGGAGAAGGATAGAACCACGGCTAAAATGTAGACGCTCTGGGCTATGGGGTTGCGTTTCTGACGGCTGCTTTTCTCGCTCAAGGCAGACCCTCCCTTCAGGACCACTATAATTATTCTGCTCGCCGCCCCAACTTCCTCTCTTCTGCATTGACAGGGTATTCCGACAAGTTTTAGAATGAGGGTGAGAGCTGGGGGCGATGGATTTGTTTGTGGCGGTAAATATCGGTAATACCCGTACCAGTGTCGGCTTCATCGATGACAGGGGCAGGGTAGGCAGGGTGATGGCGCTTGCTACCACTAGGCATGCGGAGGAATATGCCTCTCTGCGTCAACAGATTGCTCAGGGTGCTAGGGTGGTCTGTGCGTCGGTGGTGCCTCAGGCTACTCTCGCGCTAGCCGAGGCCATAAGCAACTTGCCCATCGAAGTGCTCGCTGTGCGGGACGATCTTGGCATTACCTTTGCCGGGGTTAACTACGCGGAGCTCGGGCCCGATCTCTTTGCCAATGCGCTGGCATCGTGGAGCTTGTGGGGACAAGATAGCCTGAATGTGGACCTCGGCACCGGGTCAACATTCTGCGTTATCAAGAAGGGGGTGTACCTGGGCACAGCTATCGTCCCCGGCATGGAGCTGTCCTTTACCGCCTTGATGCGCCGCGCCGCCCTCCTGACGGAGGTGCCCTTGGCCAAGCCAAGGCGCGTCATCAATGCCAACACGGTGGAGTGTCTACAGGCAGGAATCTACTACGGCTACTTGGAATTGGTGCGCGGGCTGATTCGCCGCGTACAGGAAGAACAAGGTAAGCTGCGGGTGATCCTGACCGGGGGCATAGGTACCTTCTTGCAGGACGGACTCGGCGACGTCATCGATGTCTACGAGCCCAACCTCACCCTGCTCGGCATCTGGGTAGCGGCTAAACGTCTGGTATCCGCAAGGAACGAGAACGGAGGATGAAAGATGAAATTGTCCACACGGCAAATTGTTATTTCTGGGTTGCTCACCGCTTTGACTGTTGTTCTGGGGGTCACAGGGTGGGGGTTTATCCCCATGCCGACACCGGCCGGCGCGGCCACCATCATGCACATCCCGGTTATTTTGGCGGGGATGTTGGAGGGCCCGGTGGTCGGGGGCTTTGTGGGGCTTTTATTTGGGCTGTTTAGCCTGCGATTTTTGCCAGACCCCTTGGTGGTTATACCGGCGAGGCTAGTCATTGGGCTCTTTGCCTGGCTGGCATTTCGTGGTACTAGCCTCCTCGCCCGGCGTTTTTTGCCGACTGGGCGGGGCTTGCTGGGGACACTGGGACTGGCCGGCATCGCGGCAGGAGTGGCCGGGACTATGGCTAACACCATGGGCACCTTGGTTTTGGCGGTACTGCGCGGCTATATCACCGAAGGGGCGGCTTGGACCATCGCCCTAACTCAAGGTGTGCCCGAGTTAATTTTAGCAGGGTTTGTGGTCGGGTCACTGGCGGTGGTGCTCATCCCTAGACTTCCTCGTGTTCGGTGACCAGACCGTAGGTGATGCTTTTTTCGCCATGCCGGTCTTTAATTTTATCCATGACGCTGGCTATTTGGCGCTTTTTGTCGGAGAGAGGCGTGAAAAGGTCGAGTTGTTCGAGGCATTGGCCACGTGGGGCCAGTTGGTGGGTAGAAACACCTACCAGGCGCACCGGGCGGCCGTCGAAATGAGTGTCGAATAATTTTTCTGCCGCGCCAAAAATATCTCCGTCAAGGTCGGTGCCGGTGCTTAGGGTCAGTTGTCTGGAGTAGGTAGAAAAATCTAGGTAGCGAAGTTTGAGATGAATAACCCGCGCCTTGTAGCCCTGTTGGCGCAAGCGCCGTCCTACTTTGGCTGATAGTGCCAAGAGGGTGGCCTTGATGGCGCCTTGGTCGGCAATATCTTGTTCAAAGGTGTGCTCATGCCCGATGGATTTAACGCTGTCATAGCGCTCCACCGGGCGATCATCCTCACCATGGGCGAGACGCCAGAGGTGCGGCCCGTGGCTGCCAAAGCGCCTCGCCAAGGTATGAGGGTCACTTTTTTGCAGGTCGCCAATGGTGATGATACCGACTCGGTGAAATTTCTGAGCGGTTTTTTCGCCAACCCCCCAGATTTTAGCAATCGGCAATGGAGCGAGGAGGGCCTTCGCGTCTTCTTTGGCGATGACCACTATGCCGCCTGGTTTCTTGAGGTCGCTGGCTAGTTTAGCCAAAAATTTATTGGGCGCCACCCCTAGGGAGCAAGAAAGATGCAGTTCCTCGCGCACTCGCCTTTGAATGGTCTCGGCTATCTGGGGAGCCGTACCAAAGAGTTTGAGCGAGGCGGTGACATCAAGAAAGGCTTCATCGATGGAGACGGGCTCAAACAGTGGCGAATATTCTGACATAATAGCAAACACTTGGCGTGAAATCTCCCTGTACCGAAAACCCCTGCCATGAACAAAGATGCCGCTGGGGCAACGCTGGTAGGCTTCGGTCAAGGACATGGCGGAGCGCACGCCAAACTTACGCGCTTCATAAGAGCAGGTGGAGACCACCCCCCGTTCGTTCGGCGCGCCCCCCACGATAACGGGTTTACCCCTCATATGGGGGAAGTCAAGTTGTTCTACGGCGGCAAAAAAGGCGTCCATATCGAGGTGAATAATGTGGCGCATATTTCCTCCGCAAACAAGCGTTTGCCTAAGTATATCGCCTGTGCGGCAAAAAAGAAAGACATGGCCCGGCGCACCTAGCCTACAGAACATATTGACGGCGAGTCGTGGTAAAATAGAATGAGTAAAATAGGCAGGTGGAGCATATGCGGGTGTTTTCAGCCCTCGAGGGCAATTTTAGCGATAACGATATAGCGGCGGCCGCCGACATTCTTAAAGCTGGCGGCGTGGTTGCCTTTCCTACCGAGACGGTCTATGGGTTAGGCGCCCGCTACGATTGTGAAGCGGCAATTAAGAAGATCTTTGCCGCTAAGGGCAGGCCCGCCGACAACCCCCTCATCGTCCACATCGCCCACCCCGAGGAGCTTGCCATGGTCGCGCAAGGTATCAGCCCGCAAGAAGAAAAGCTGATGATGTATTTCTGGCCGGGGCCCCTCACCTTGGTTTTGACCAAAAACCCCGCCCTGTCCGGGCTCGTGACCGCAGGCTTAAACACTGTAGGCGTGCGCATGCCCAGCCACCCGCTCGCCCTGCGGCTTATTACCGCTGCCGGTGTGCCCATAGTGGCGCCTAGCGCCAATCTCTCGGGGCGCCCTAGCCCTACTGCGGCGCGGCATGTGGCAGAGGATTTGGCGGGGAGTATTGATGCCCTGTGCGATGGGGGAGAAACAACTGTAGGTTTGGAGTCGACAGTCGCTAGGGTCTATTTCGACCGCATAGTTGTTCTGCGCCCCGGTTCGGTAACGCGCGCCATGCTGCAGGAGGCCACGCAATTGCCCGTGGTCTTGGCCACTCATGCCGACGGCGTACCGGAAGCGCCGGGAATGAAGTACGTGCACTATGCTCCACGCGCCGAGATTTTTCTTTATCTCGGCGATCAGATTAGCGCGATGACTGCGGCGCTGGACAATGAAGCAAAAGTCGCCGTCATCGCCCATAGCGATACCTTAGAGTTACTGCCCAGCACTGCGCACAAATTTACCCTCGGTGAAAGGGGATGCGCGGATTTAGCGGCACGTAAGCTGTATGCCTATTTAAGGGAGGCCGATGGAATGGGGATTGAGTGTATTTTGGTCGAGGGGATTGTGCCCGAGGGTCTAGGCGAGGCCGTTATGAATCGCCTCCGCAAGGCTGCCTCGCGGGTCATCGGTGAGCAAAAATGAAAATTCTCTTCGTCTGCACCGGCAACACTTGTCGCAGCACCATGGCCGAGGCCATGCTCCGGCGCTCGGGAAAACATGAAGTGCGTTCGGGGGGAGTGGCTGCTGAGAGCGGGGCGGTGGCCTCACGCGGTGCCATGGCCGCGATGCACAAAAGGGGGCTTGACCTCTCTGGCCATCGCGCGCAATTGGTCACAGAGGAAATGGTGCTCTGGGCCGATATTATCTTGACTATGACCGAGCGCCACCTGGAGGTTGTCTTAGAGCGCTTTCCTATGGCAGAGGGGAAGATATTTACCATCAAGAGTTTTGCTTTGAGCGACCAGGAGAGACAGCATTTAGAAAATAGGCTCCATGACCTTTATTCGCGTGTCGATGAAAAACGCCGTCAATTTGCCGCGGAGAATTCTCCGAATATCGCGGAGCTACAGACTAGGCGGGGTGAGCTTATTGCCCTGCTGCAAGCCGTAGAGGAGCAACTCGTTTTGCTGCAGGGAGAGCTCAGGGTCTTGCTCTACCGGGAACGACAGGAGATAGAGCGGATAGAAGCCTTTCTTGTTTCGGCCGATGTGGCGGACCCCTTTGGGGGGGGCGAGGATATTTACTTGCAAAGTGCCGATGAGATAGAGTACCTGCTCGCCAAAGTGGAAGAGAAGATGGGGGAAGACGGGGGATAGATAAAAGGAAGCTGCCAGGGCGCCACGAATTATTCGACACCTATTCATGGGACTATGGTACAATAAATGTTGGATTTCAAGGAGGAGGGGGTAACTGACGGTGAAGATATCGCTGGGGTGTGACCATGCCGGGCTACTTCTCAAGCAGGAAATTGCGGCGCACATTTGTCGCCTCGGGCATGAAGCGTTTGACCGGGGTTGTTTTAGCGAGGAGTCGGTCGACTATCCGGATTTTGCGCAGTCAGTGTGTGCTGATGTCGCCACAGGTGAGGCTGAACTTGGCATCTTAATCTGTGGCTCAGGTATAGGCATGTCCATTGCGGCGAATAAATTGGATGGTATACGGGCCGCACTCTGTCACGATACATTTTCGGCTAAGATGTCCCGGCAGCACAATGACGCCAATGTTCTCTGTCTGGGTCAGCGGGTCGTAGGCGTTGGTTTGGCGCTCGAGATTGTCACTGCCTGGCTACAAAGCGATTTTGCGGGAGGCAGGCATGCCCTGCGCCTCCAAAAGATAATGAAAAAAAGAACATAAAGCAGGAAAGGATGAGAGCGACTATGAGTTTGCGAGTTATTGACCCCGAGATTGCCAAGGTAATTGATGAGGAGTTAGGGCGTCAGCAAGAGCATCTAGAACTTATCGCGTCGGAGAACTTTGTCTCTAAGGCGGTCCTAGAGGCTATGGGTTCAGTCCTCACCAACAAGTATGCCGAGGGCTATCCCGGTAAGCGCTACTATGGCGGTTGTTATGTGGTGGACAAGGCCGAAAACTTAGCGCGCGAGAGGGCGCTCCGCATTTTTGGCGGGGACCATGCCAATGTGCAGCCGCACTCGGGAGCCCAAGCCAACATGGCGGTGTACTTTGCCTGCTTGCAGCCCGGCGACACCGTACTGGGAATGAATTTGTCGCATGGGGGGCATTTGACCCACGGCAGCCCGGTCAACTTCTCAGGTCAGCTCTATAATTTTGTTTCCTACGGCGTGGGCAGTGACGGGTATATCGATTACGCCGAAGTCGAGCGCCTCGCCCTGGAGCACAAACCAAAGCTTTTGGTGGCCGGAGCTAGTGCCTACGCCAGAACCATTGATTTTAAGCGCATGAAGGAAGTAGCAGCGCTTTGTGGAGCCTTGTTTATGGTAGATATGGCCCACATCGCCGGTTTGGTGGCCACAGGGCTACATCCCTCGCCCATCCCCTTCGCCGATTTTGTCACCACCACCACCCACAAGACCTTGCGCGGCCCTCGTGGCGGCATGATAATCTGTACCGCCGAGTGGGCTAAGGCCATCGACAAGGCGGTATTCCCCGGCATGCAAGGCGGCCCCCTGATGCATATTATTGCCGCTAAGGCCGTTTCTTTTGCGGAAGCACAATTGCCGGAGTTTGCGGCCTATCAAGCTCAGGTTGTGGCCAATGCCAAGGCCCTCGCCGCAGGCTTGCAGGAGCGTGGTTTCTCCATCGTCTCCGGTGGCACGGACAACCATCTCATGCTGGTTGATCTAAGGGGTCAGGGCCTCACCGGCAAGAAGGCCGAGAAGATTCTTGATGGCGTGGGCATTACGGTCAACAAGAACACCATCCCCTTTGACCCCGAGGGGCCATTTACCACGAGCGGGATTCGCATCGGCACCCCTGCCATGACCTCGCGGGGCATGACCGAAGCAGCCATGGTGAGAATTGCCAACCTCCTAGCCGACGCCCTAGAAAACAGTGACAACGCCGTGGTCATGGCCGCGGTGAAGAAAGGTGTAGCAACTCTCTGTGCGGAGTTTCCGCTCTATGCGTAGGGAAGATAATGTCTTTGTTTTAGACCACCCTTTGGTTCAACACAAACTCACCTATATTCGCGATAAAAACACCGGCTCTAAGGAATTTCGCGAATTAGTCGATGAAGTGGCCATGCTTTTGACCTACGAAGTGACCCGCAATTTGCCCCTAGATGAAGTTAGTATCGAGACTCCTGTTGCTATGGCGAAAAGCAGGGTCCTTGCCGGAAAGAAAATTGGCCTTGTACCCATCCTCAGGGCGGGTCTCGGCATGGTTAACGGACTCCTGCGCCTGGTGCCTACGGCCAAGGTGGGGCATATCGGCCTCTACCGTGACCCGGAGACCTTAAGCCCGGTCGAGTACTATGCCAAGCTGCCTTCCGACGTAGCAGAAAGGCTGCTCCTCGTCCTTGACCCCATGTTGGCCACCGGTGGTTCGGCGGTCGCGGCGATTGATTACTTAAAGAGCCAGGGGGCCACCAGCATCAAGCTGGTCTGTCTTATTGCCGCTCCGGAAGGCATTGCCGCGGTCCAGAAGAGCCATCCTGAGGTCGAGATTTATACCGCTGCTATCGATTCGCACCTCAATTCACATGCTTACATTGTCCCGGGCCTTGGTGATGCCGGAGACAGGCTCTTTGGCACCAAATGACGAGGCCAAGCTGGGATGAGTACTTCATGGCCATTACCCGGGTGGTGGCGGAGCGCAGTACTTGCCGGCGCAGGCGCGTGGGCGCAATTATCGTCAGCGACCGCAGAATACTCACAACTGGGTACAATGGCGCACCCACAGGCCTACGCCACTGTCTAGACATCGGCTGTCTGCGTGAGGAGAGGGGCATCGCCTCCGGTGAGCGCCACGAACTGTGCCGCGGGCTCCATGCCGAGCAAAACGCCATCATTCAGGCCGCTCATTCCGGGGTTTCGGTGCGTGGGGCTACCCTGTACACCACCCACTTCCCCTGTGTCTTGTGCGCCAAGATGATTATCAATGCCCTGGTCGTCCGCGTTGTTTTTGGTGCGGACTACCCCGATGGGCTTAGCCAAGAGCTGCTAAAAGAGGCTGGTCTCGGTGTGGAGGCCGATGTAGGTGCCGTGGTACCGAAAGGTGGAGCAGAAGTTGACAGTTAAGGTCTTTACGGTTTTTGGTGTACGGCCCGAGGCCATCAAAATGGCGCCGGTCATCAACGAATTGGCCGGCCGCCCCGAATTTAGCGTCTCGGTCTGCGTCACCGGACAGCACCGCGAGATGCTCGACCAAGTCTTGCGCCTGTTCAACATCACCCCGCGCTATGACCTGAACATCATGCGGGAGCGGCAGACCTTGCCCGAGACTTTCTCGCGCGCGGTCCTCGGGCTAGAGACCATCTTTCGCGAGGACCGGCCGGATATTATCCTCGTCCATGGTGATACTCTGACCACATTTGCCGCCAGTCTCGCCGCATTTTTTAACCAAGTGCCGGTGGGGCATGTCGAAGCGGGGCTACGCACTTACGATAAGTATTCACCGTTCCCTGAAGAGATGAACCGCAAGCTCACCGGTGCGTTAGCCGATGTGCACTTTGCTCCGACCGCTACTTCGCGCGCTAATCTCCTGCGCGAGGGGGTTCTGGCCGCTAGCATCTACGTCACCGGCAATACCGCCATTGATGCTCTAGCGACCACCGTGCGGCAACCCTACGCCTTCCATGATGTTGCCCTCAAGCAGCTGCCCCTAGTAGGCAGGGTGCTACTGGTGGAGGTGCATCGTCGCGAAAACTGGGGGGAGCCAATGGCCGAGATGTGCTTGGCGCTCCTTGACCTGGTGGCCGCCTTCCCCGATGTGCAGGTGTTATTCCCCGTGCACCTTAATCCGGTGGTGCGCGAAGTGGTCCTGCCATGCCTGGCGGGGCAAGAGCGGGTGCATCTCCTTGACCCTCTCGACACCGACGATTTTCACAACTTGATGGCGCGTTCGCACCTCATTCTGACCGATTCGGGCGGTCTGCAAGAGGAGGCCCCGGCTTTAGGTGTACCGGTCTTGGTGATGCGCAACAATACGGAGCGACCCGAGGCGGTGGAGGCGGGTACGGTGGCGGTAGTGGGGACCTCGCGGCACGGCATTGTGGAGCAGGCGACCCGACTTTTGCAGTCAACAGAGGCCTACAACACCATGAAGAATGCGGTCAATCCCTATGGGGATGGACAAGCTGCGCGGCGCATTGCCGAGGGGCTTTTGCACCATTTTGGGCTTGTTCCGGCTAGACCTAGGGAGTGGGCCTAAGCGATAATTAATTGCAAGTTAACTTTTTCACTTTGCAGGGTAACCATGGCTTTACTCGAATTTACTAAGGCATGCATATTGTATACATTCGCCTAATGGTGCTGGCATGCGGCTATGCGTAAGGTCCGAAAGAAGGTGAGATTACGTAAATGAAGATGGAAGAAGTACTGCGTCAAATAATGGAGGCTGAAACATCGGCCCGCACCCTCATTGCTGACGCTAGGCGGGAGGCCGAGGTTTTGGTCGAGCAGGCCGAGCGCGAGGCCGGTCGTTGTGCCCAAAACGCACTCTACGCGGCTCGTCAAGAAGCAGAAGCCTTGTTGACGGCCAAGCGAGAACTGGCCCTCGCTCGGGCCGCCACACTGGCCGGTGAGGCGGAGGAAAGTTGTCGTCAGCTAGCGGAGGGCGCAGGCCAAAATCTTAACGAAGCAGTAAAGTTTATCAGGGAAAGATTGGTGAGGCGTGATGGCGCAAGCTAAAATGAGTAAGATCGGCTTAGTGGCGCCTACCGCCGTCAAGGAGCGCCTGCTAAGTGCCCTCCAAACCTGGGAGGTTTTACAGCTAAGCAATCTGCGGGAGACCATTGCCGCCACAGACTTAGCTTTAGGTTTAGCCACTGCCACCTCATCCCTCGGGGAGGTAGAGGCGCGGCAAGCCGATGTTGGTTTTGCCCTAACGTTTCTTCGCCGGTTTGAGGTGGTCACCGAGAGCCTGATAGATAGTTTCATGGGTCTTAAGGCTGTGGTGACGCCGGAGCAATTGGTGGAGACCGTGGAGCAGTTTGCGGCGGAGACAGCGGTTAATCAATGCAAGCTGTACGAAAAGCGCCTCGGCGAAATTCAAAATGAGCGCAGTCGTTTCGTGGCTGAGCGCGCTTTGCTTGCCGGGTGGTTGCTCCTTGACATTGCGCCGCAAAGCATGAGTGGAGCATCTCTCGTGGGTAGCACCATCGGCACGGTGTCGCCTAACGATCTGGCGGCTTTCGAGCGCAGGCTTGATGCAGAGACAGCCGGGTTGTACCATGTAGAAAAAATCGCCGTGGACAATCGCCTGGTCAATGTGGTGGTACTCTATGGCGGCGGTGAACCGCCTGCGGTGCTCCGGGAATCCATCTTTAATCAAGTGACACTGCCCTTGGCGGATATGTCGCCGCGGGTGGCGGATATCGGTCTGCAGGCCTCGCTAGCCGAGCTAACCCAGGAGGAGAGCCAGTTATTGCAGGCCTGTACCAAGCTGCTCGCGCACAAGGTGCAGCTACAGACTCTTTTTGACCATTATGGCCATATTATCCAAAGAGAACAGGCTACAGTCTTGGGGACGGACACCGCGCACACCTTTGTCGTCGAAGGCTGGGTAGAAACAACTCGCCTCGGCGAACTGAGAGCCGGATTGGCGAAATCCTTTCCGCAGGTGGTCTTGCTAAAGAGCGAGATCTCCGCCCAAGATGTGCCTCCCGTAAAACTGCAGAACAGTAACTTGGTGCGCCCGTTTGAGTTTGTCACCAATGTCTATGGCAACCCCATGCACTCGGAGGTCGACCCCACGCCTCTAATTGCGCCCTTCTTCGCCCTGTTCTTTGCCCTCTCGCTCGGGGATGCCGGCTACGGGCTAATTTTAGTGGCAGGTTCTTGGTGGCTCATGCGCAAGTACAAACCTGAAATGGCCGGTCGCAAGTTCTTTCACTTGTTCATCTTGGTGGGTCTGCTCTCGGTTGTCAGCGGCTTTGCCATGAATGGCTTTTTTGGCAATTTAATCGATCTCATGCCATTCCCCGGGCTCATTGCGTTGAAGGACAACTTTGTCTTAGTCGACCCTATGTCCGCCCCCATGACCATCATGATTCTCTCTCTGGTCTTAGGCGTGGTGCATGTGTTCCTAGGAATAGCCGTAAAGGGTTATATGACTTTCACCGGTGGTGACCGTTCCGCTGCACTGCTAGATCAAGGGTCCTGGCTGTTCTTGATTCTCGCCTTGGTCCTGCAAATCCTCGCTACCACTTTACCTGCCTTTAGCCACCTCGCGCCCACCCTTGGGAATGTTTCAATACTTGCAGCCGTTCTAGTGGTGCTAGCCCAGGGGCGCGCCGCCAAGGGCATATTCGCCAAGCTGGGCACGGGACTCTACGCGCTATATGGTGGGGTGGGCTACTTTAGCGATGTCTTGAGCTACACCCGTATCCTAGCTCTCGGGCTCTCGAGTGCGGTAATTGCCGTGGTGATTAACACCATTGCCGGCATGGTTGTCGCCATCCCGGTGGTCGGCTGGCCCTTGGCGGCGGTTATTTTCGTCGCTGGGCATCTGTTCAATGTGGTGCTCAGCACACTCGGATGCTTTATTCATTCCGCTCGCCTGCAATTCGTAGAGTTTTTCACCAAGTTCTTTGAAGGAGGCGGCCAGCCCTTTAAGCCGCTCAGGCTCGCATCTAAGTTCATTGTCATTAAGTAACACTCGGCTATAGCAGATTATAAAAGAACAATGGAGGTATGAACAATGGTATCATGGTTTGGCATCGAAGCAGGTATGGGATTAGCGATTTTAGGGGCAGCACTGGCGGTTTTCCTGGGTGGCATTGGTTCTAGCATCGGGGTGGGCATTGCCGGTCAAATGGCCTCCGGCGTTGTGACCGAGGACCCGGAAAAGTTTGGTAAACTATTGCTCCTGCAAGCTCTTCCCGGCACACAGGGCATCTACGGCTTCTTGGTTGGTTTCTGGGTCATTCTCAAGGTGGGTCTCTTGGGTGGCGACCCGGCCACGATCACCATTGACCAAGGCTTTCAATTGTTTGCTGCCTGCCTGCCCATCGCCTTCTCCGGTTTGATTTCTGGTATTTGGCAAGGTAAAGTATCTGCCGCCGCCATGGGCATTGTGGCTAAGCGCCCTGAGGCCTCCGGTAAAGCCCTCATTCTCCCCGCCATGGTCGAGACCTACGCTATTTTAGGGCTACTGGCCAGCATCCTCCTCATCACCGGCATCAGAATCTAGACCTTGTTAGGGGTTGAGTGAATGTCACTGGAAAACATCTTGCATAAGATTAGACTCGATGCCGAGGGTCAGGCCGAGGCCTTAGTCGCGGAAGGGCGCGCCAAAGCAACTGCAGTCCTGGCCAGAGCCAAGGCGGAGGCCGAGGCGGAGGCCAAGAATCATTTAGTTCGTGCCAACAGCGAGGCCGAAGAACATCAGGCGCGTCAGTCGACTATGGCCAGACTCGAAGCACGCAAAAGCATTCTAGCCACCAAGCAGGGCATGATCTCGCGGGCCTTTACCCTCGCTCTGGAAGAAGTCAGAGCTTTGCCCATCGCTGCCGCTCGCGAACTGCTTCGTCCCTTAGTACTCGCCGCAGTGACCGAAGGCAACGAAGTAATCGTCTGCGCGAAAGAGGATAAGGACATCTGGAGCGCTGAGTTTGTCCGGGAGTTAAATGCCACCCTCAAGGCACAAGGCTTAGAGGGTACATTGACCCTAGCCACCGAGCATCGCCAAACTGGGGGGGGCTTCTTCTTGGTCGGTCCCTACATCGAAATTAACGCCACATATCCCGCGCGTCTCCAGGCGATGAGGGGAGACCTCGAGCCAGCCGTCGCCCAAATCCTATTTAAGTAGACGCTCTAGCGATGGGCCGACAAAGGAGTTGAAGACGTTGTCGATTTCACAGGACTCAAGATATGCCTATGCAGTGGGGCGCATTCGAGTCTTAGAGAATAAGTTGCTGGACAAAACCAAGATGCAGCGCCTGCAGAATGCCAAGAGCGTTGATGAAGCACTCTTGGTGTTGTCCGAAACAGATTACGCTGACCTAGTGGCCAAGGCCCCGAATCCCTACGATATTGATGCCATCACCACGGAGGAAATTAAGCGCGTCTACCTCTTGATCAGGGAGCTTTTGCCGAAGGAGGCTTTGGCGGACCTCTTCCTCATCAAGTATGACATCCATAATCTGAAGGTGTTGCTCAAGGCGCATTATCAGAAGAAGGATTTCGATTACCTGCTGGTCGACGCCGGCTTAGTGCCCGCTGAGACGATAAAGAGCGTTCTGAAAAACGACCAGCTGCCCAGCATACCAAAGGAGTACTACGAAGGCGTCAAAGCAGCCAAGGCGGCCTACGAGGAACGGCAAGACCCCAAGGTCATCGATGAGGTTCTCGACCGTACGCAGACGGCCATGGTGGCTGACATGGCTAGTAAAGGTGGGCATGAGTTTTATCGCCGGCTTTTGGCTGCCCAAGTCGACCTGGTCAATTTGAAGAGCCTCGCCCGGGTCAAAAGACTAGGTCGCGGTCGGGCCTTCCTAGACGATAGCCTGCTGCCCGGTGGTACTCTGGCACCGAGCTTCTTTACCCCACTATATGGGTCTGACTGGGCGCAGCTAGTTCAAGCCTTTAGTCTCACGCCATACAAGGCAGTGGTCGAGCAAGGCGTGGCAGCTTATCTAGAGAGCGGTCAATTGACGACCTTAGAAAAGCTGGCTGACAACTTCCAGATGACGATGTTGCGCGAAGCAAAGATGTTCGCCCTTGGCCCCGAGCCAATTATCGCCTATGTCATGGCCAAGGAAAACGAAGTCAGGAATATCCGCATTATCATGATTGGCAAGAAGAATGGCGTGGCTACAGCGGAGATCGCCGAAAGGCTGCGTGAAAGCTATGTATAAGATCGGTTTAATCGGCGATCGCGATACGACCATGGGGTTTAGGGCGCTAGGTTTGGCAACGTTTGAGGTCAGCGGACAGTCGGATACCGAGCAGGCCGTCCTAGAAGTGATGCGGGACAATTTTGCCGTAGTGCTCATCACCGAGCGTGCCTATGCCAGAGTTGCCCAAATGCTCCATGAGCATCGCGACAGGGCGCTCCCCGTATATTCCCTCATCCCTGACAATCAGGGCAGCATCGGGTTAGGGCAGAAGCGCTTGAGCAAGATGATCGAAAGAGCTATTGGGGTAGATATTCTTTTCAAGGAAGTAGGGAAGAACTGATGGCTGATACCACCAGGCAGGAAGGAACAATTATCAAAGTCTCCGGGCCCTTGGTCATCGCCGCCGGCATGGCGCATGCGCGCATGTACGACATGGTCAAGGTCGGCAGTCTGGGGCTCATTGGTGAAATCATCGAAATGCGCGCTGATCGGGCCTCGATTCAAGTATATGAGGAGACCGCCGGCGTTGGCCCGGGCGAACCCGTCACCACCACCGGGGCGCCTCTTTCGGTAGAACTTGGCCCCGGGCTGATGAGTACCATTTATGACGGCATTCAGCGTCCTCTGGATAAAATTGCCGAGATGTCGGGGACATTTATCGCCAGAGGAATCCAAGTACCCAGTCTTGACCGCGCGAAGAAGTGGGATTTTGTCCCAATCGTCGCCGTGGCGACTAAGGTAAAACCGGGCGACATTATCGGCACAGTACAAGAAACCGCGCTTATCTCCCACAAAATCATGGTTCCTCCCGGCATGGAGGGCATTATCGAATGGATACACCAGGGCGAGGCGCTCGTCACCGACGTGGTTGCCACCATGAAGACCGCCAGCGGGTCGGTATCGCTCACCATGATGCAAAAGTGGCCTGTGCGTAAACCACGCCCCTACTTAGAAAAGAGAGTCCCCATGCAGCCCCTGACGACCGGTCAACGCGTCATCGACACCTTCTTCCCCGTGGCGAAGGGCGGAACGGCCTGTGTGCCGGGCCCCTTTGGTTCGGGCAAGACTGTGGTGCAGCATCAGCTGGCCAAGTGGTCCGATGCCCAGATCATCGTCTATGTCGGCTGCGGTGAACGTGGCAACGAAATGACCGACGTGCTCATGGAGTTCCCGGAGCTGCACGACCCCAAGACCGGACGCCCGCTCATGGAGCGCACGGTGCTCATTGCCAATACTTCGAACATGCCGGTTGCCGCCCGCGAGGCTTCTATCTATACCGGCATTACCATCGCGGAATACTTCCGCGACATGGGCTACACCATCGCGGTTATGGCCGATTCCACCTCGCGCTGGGCCGAGGCCTTGCGCGAAATGTCGGGTCGTCTAGAGGAAATGCCCGGCGAAGAAGGGTACCCCGCCTACTTGAGTTCCCGCGTCGCCGAGTTCTACGAGCGTTCGGGCAATGTGATTGGTTTGGGCGGGCGAGAAGGTTCCTTGACCGTCATCGGCGCAGTCTCGCCTCCGGGCGGTGACCTGTCCGAGCCTGTGACGCAGGCTACCCTGCGCGTGGCGAAGGTTTTCTGGAGCCTGGAAGCCAGATTGGCTGAGTCCCGCCATTTCCCGGCTATCTACTGGCTACAGAGCTATTCTTTGTACTCCGACCGCTTAGACAACTACTTTAACACCCATGCCGGCCAAGAGTGGGCCAACTATCGCCAAGAGGCCATGCGCTTGTTGCAGAAAGAGGCCGAGCTGGAAGAGATTGTGCGCCTGGTTGGTCTTGATGCCCTCAGCTTCGGCGATAGACTGGTGCTCGAAACCGCCAAGTCCATTCGCGAAGATTTCTTGCACCAAAATGCCTTCCACGAAGTAGATACCTTTACTTCGCTCACCAAACAATATCGCATGCTCAAACTCATTCTCATGTTTAGCCAGGTAGCCCAGGGGGCGCTGGAAAGTGGCCTGTCGCTGGATAAAGCGCTGGCTGTCCCCGTGCGCGTGGACATTGCCCGGGCGAAGTATCTACCTGAGAGCGAAATGGCGACTTTTGATGCTATCGAAGTACGCATTCGCGAGCAGTTGAAGTAGGGGGTGTAAGAATGCATAAAGAATACCGTACCATTGCCGAGGTAGCCGGTCCGCTGATGTTGGTGGACAAGGTTGAAGGCGTCAAGTACGAGGAGCTGGTCGAGGTCGAGCTCCCGAGCGGTGAGATTCGCCGCGGACGTGTCCTTGAGGCCATGGCTGGCAAGGCCCTCGTGCAGATTTTTGAAGGCACGGCCGGGCTCAATATGGAAAAAAGCAAGGTGCGCTTCCTCGGCAAGGTCATAGAATTCCCGGTGTCGTTAGACATGCTGGGACGAGTTTTCGATGGCTTTGGCAAACCTCTGGATGGCGGAGCGCCGATTATCCCGGAAAAACGCCTCGACATCAATGGTAGCCCCATGAATCCTTACTCTCGTGCCTATCCCTCCGAGTTTATCCAAACGGGGATATCCACCATCGATGGCATGAACACCCTAGTGCGTGGGCAGAAGCTCCCCATCTTCACGGGTTCGGGACTGCCTCATGCTCGTTTGGCGGCCCAGATTGCCCGCCAAGCCAAGGTGCTCGGGGATGCAGGGGAATTTGCGGTTGTCTTTGCGGCGATGGGTATTACCTTTGAAGAGGCCGATTTCTTTATCAGCGACTTCCGCAAGACGGGGGCTATTGACCGGGCGGTGTTGTTCGTCAATTTGGCGAGCGACCCCACCATTGAGCGCATTGCCACCCCCCGCATCGCCCTGACCTGCGCCGAGTACCTGGCTTACGAAAAGGGCATGCATGTCTTGGTAATTATGACCGACATGACCAACTACGCCGAAGCCCTGCGCGAAATTTCCGCGGCGCGTAAAGAAGTGCCCGGCCGCCGTGGCTACCCCGGCTACCTCTATACCGATCTTTCCACGCTGTACGAAAGGGCGGGCAGGGTTAAGGGCAAGCCCGGTTCTATCACCCAGATTCCCATTCTGACCATGCCTGAGGACGACAAGACTCACCCCATCCCCGACTTGACCGGTTACATTACCGAGGGCCAGATCATCCTCGGCAGAGAACTGCACCGCAAGGGCATCTACCCCTCAGTCGATGTGCTGCCGTCGCTTTCACGCCTAAAGGACAAGGGCATTGGTCAGGGGAAGACTCGCGAGGACCATAGTGGTGTGCTAAATCAACTTTTTGCCGCCTATAGCCGCGGGAAAGAAGTTAAAGAGCTAGCCGTTATCCTTGGTGAGGCCGCCCTGTCGGAGACGGACAAGAAATTCTCCAAGTTTGCCGATGAGTTTGAGCGCCGCTTTGTAGCTCAAGGGGAATATACAGACCGCGACATCATCACCACCCTCAATTTGGCATGGGAGCTCTTGGCGATATTGCCGGTTGCGGAGCTAAAGAGGGTGCGTGAGGAGCATATTACGAAGTACTTGCCCCCCACCGTTTGATGCGGCGAGGTGAGGTAGTATGAATCTTAGAATTAATCCTACCCGCATGGAGTTGCTGCGGCTCAAGAAGAGGGTGCGCGTGGCCAAGCGGGGGCACAAGCTGCTCAAGGACAAGCGTGATGAACTGATGAAGCGTTTTATGGCGCTAATCCGCGATGTCAAAAATATGCGGCTCACCGTCGAAAAGCGACTGATGGAGGCTTACCGGAGCTTCCTAGTCGCCCGTGCGGTGATGTCGCCCGAGGTTTTGGAAGAGGCCATCATGTTTCCGACGCAACAAGTTGAGATCAGTATCAAGGAAGTCCGCATGATGTCGATCATTGCCCCGGTCTTTACCTTGCAACAAGAGGGCGCCATGTACAGCTATGGGCTGGCATCGTCCTCCAGCGACCTCGACGCGGCCTTGGACACCTTCTCGGCGGTACTACCCTTATTGGTGGAGCTAGCCTCCGTAGAGCGTTCCTTGGACTTACTGGCGGAGGAAATTGAAAAGACCAGAAGGCGTGTTAATGCCCTGGAATATGTGCTCATCCCCAATCTAGAAAAGACGGTGAAGAGCATCGCCATGAAGCTCAGCGAGCAAGAACGCGCTGCCATAACGCGCCTCATGAAGATTAAAGATGTGGTGCGCGCAAAGTAATTGCTGTTTTCGTATAAGTCTCGCCCTTTAGACCAATAATCATGGTCAAAGGGAGGGGAAAGAAATGCGTAAATTAATTGCTGTGCTACTGATGCTCGTCTTGGTACTCCTTGGAGCCGGCATGTCGTGGTGTTTAACCAGCGAAGGGCAGGACCTCAACAACTTAGCTCGAGCTTTCGCCGCCTCGCAGGCAGCTTTGCTCGAGATTAATATGAATGGTTGGGCACGTGCCACCACTGTTCCTCAGAGTATCGATCAGCTTGTCAGCAGATTGCGCAGAGCCTCATTGGCCGCCTTTGGGATGTATCCGCCCGAGATTACATCTTGGGCGGAAGGCGGTACAATCTTTGCCTATGCCAGTTTTGTCACCGCGGTCTATGCGGTAGATGCCAATGTGCAAACCATATCTCACGGTGGCACTCACGAAACTTATTTGGTGCTGACCTTGAAGACCGCTGTGCCGGGTTACTCCATAGACAGTGTGGAGTCTACCCTGCACGCTTTCTTTCTGGCTGTAGGACTACGCCCCACTGTCACCACGTGCTTTATCGGTGTTCTAGCGGGCCAGCTATCTTCCGAGGAGGCGGCAATGGTTGTCGCCAGAGTGCTCGGCGCTTTACGGGCCGAGACGCAAGAGTTTTTTAGCGATGGGCATGGTGTCAATTTAGTCGGCTATAGCCGAGAGCTGCCCCGCGGGGTGAAAATGGCTGGCAGGCACAGCAATTGGTCGCTGATGCTGCGTTTTGATCCAGAAAATAACATAACCCACATCTGGCTAGCAACACCGACATTAAGTCTTTCCATCTAGCTATGCCATGAAGTTGGGCATAATATAGTCGTCGCCATAAGTAGGCAAGGAGGTGGTATTTTATGGCAACAATGCTTGTGCGCGGAGGGATGCCCTTAATTGGGAAAATAGCAGTCAGCGGAGCGAAAAACGCGGTACTGCCCTTGTTGGCGGCATCGCTCATGGCTACCGATGGCAAGACGAGGCTCGAATCGGTACCAGAGTTAAACGACGTGACAACCATGCTTGAAGTAATCCGGCATCTCGGCGGCCACATCAACTATATAGACGATGAAATTGAGATTGACTGCCAAAATCTGAACGGCAATGACGCTCCCTACAACCTCATCAGCCAGATGAGAGCCTCGGTGCTCATCATGGGTCCATTGCTCGGACGCCTAGGAAAGGCCAAAGTTTCTTTACCCGGCGGATGTGCCATCGGCACGCGCCCTATAGACCTTCACCTCAAGGGCTTCGGGTTGCTTGGTGCGGATATCGTGGTCGGCCATGGCTTTGTCGAGGCTACTGCTGAGCGCCTGATAGGTAATACCATCTATTTGGATTACCCTAGTGTCGGGGCGACCGAGAATATCATGATGGCTGCGTGCTTTGCTGACGGGGTGTCTATAATCCAGAATGCTGCTGAAGAGCCGGAGATTGTAGACCTTGCCTGTTTCATCAACTGCATGGGGGGAAGAGTCGATGGGGCGGGCACCGACACTATCGTCATCACCGGCCGGTCGGCGTTCCGTGCCCCTTACTACCGTGTCATCCCCGATCGCATTGAGGCAGGAACCTACATGATGGCTGCGGCCATTACCGCGGGCGATTTGGTGGTAGAAAATGTTATTCCCGAGCATGTCGTCAGCGTAATCGCCAAATTGCGTGAGATTGGGGTCGCGATCGAGGTGCTGGGGGATAGCGTCCGTGTCATCGGGAGCGGCAACATTTTGCCGGTGGACGTGAAGACGCTCCCCTACCCAGGCTTTCCCACGGATATGCAGCCGCAGATGATGGCCCTTTTATGTCGGGGGCAGGGCACGAGCATGATTACGGAGACAGTCTTCGAGAACCGCTTCATGCATGTGCCAGAACTTCGCCGCATGGGCGCACATATACGCACCGAGGGGCGTAATGCCATCATTAAGGGCGTGACCAATCTCTCCGGGGCGCCGGTTGCCGCTTCGGATTTGCGGGCGGGTGCGGCACTTATATTGGCAGGGCTTGCGGCGCAAGGTGTGACCGAGATAAGTGGCGTGACCCATATCGAACGTGGTTATGCGGATATCGTCCGTAAGCTGCAGGAGGTCGGCGCAGACATCTGCAAAAAATAGGGGGAGCGGTGTTTGGCTTCTAAGTAGGCCCTTGAGGCATATAGTTAGTATGCCAAGGGGGGATAGGCATGGCTTTCCTGTTGCGATATTTCGTGGTCATGGCTCTCATCATCATCATTGTTCCAGGCATAATAGTATTAGCGAGGGGGTGGCTTATGCCACCCCCCGAACAATTGGACAGCCCCAGAATGATCAACCTATTTTTGACGGGCACTGGCCAAATAGTTGTACTCCCCTTAGAGGAGTATGTGGCGGGAGTGGTGGCGGCCGAAATGCCGGCCCGGTTTGCTATGGCGGCACTAGAGGCGCAAGCGGTAGCGGCGAGAACCTATGTGGTCCGCCGCGCGAGAAAGTTTGGTGGCGTTGGCTGTGGTCGGCATCCTTTGGCTGATGTCTGCGATGACCCAGCCCACTGTCAAGCATACTTGCCACCAAGTGCCTTGCAGCTGAAGTGGGGGTTGATAGATTTCAGCGGCAACATGGAAAAAATACAACAGGCAGTCGCAAATACCGCCCATCAGATACTGACCTATCGCGGTCGGGTGATTGACCCCATTTATCATTCGACCTGTGGTGGCAGGACGGAATACGCGGAAAAAGTTTGGGCAAATCGCTATCCTTATCTTAGCGGACGCATATGCGGGTTCTGCACACATTCAAATCGCTTTATCGAACAGAAAACATTTTCACCCGCCGAGTTTCTGGCTTTGGTCGGACAGGAAGGGGGGGCAATTCTGGCGGTGCGCGATCTCACTCGTCGCCCGTCGCCGATTGAAATTCTCCGGCGAAGTGAAAGTGGGCGGGTAAAAGAGCTGCGGGTGGGCAATCGTCATTTGACGGGCACGGTCATGCGGGGGCTTCTGGGCTTACGTTCCACGAATTTCACCATTGTTGCCACCCGGGAAAGTGTGCTCGTTACTACTCGCGGCCACGGCCATGGCGTTGGCATGTGCCAGTGGGGAGCCGACGGTTTGGCCAGTGCCGGGAAGGACTTCGCCTACATTCTTAAGTTTTACTATCAAGGAGTCAGCCTCGCCAGCATAGAAGGTAGGTAGACACAACCCTCCTCTTCTTTGGTATAAACGAGGCAAAAATAGCCAACACTGCTTTTAAGAGGT
Organism: Peptococcaceae bacterium; assembly: GCA_018334055.1. Classification (GTDB taxonomy): domain Bacteria; phylum Bacillota; class UBA994; order UBA994; family UBA994; genus BS524. Next base: position 3,892 of record JAGXSS010000109.1, on the reverse strand, counting down.
GAAGGCAAAATGCTTACTCGAATTAAAGTTCTTATCAATCGTGTCAGACTAAGGGCAATTCTCTACTGGCATCGTTGGCAGATTAGCCTGCGTCCGGCGAGGATCGTGCGCATAGTGAGAAGTCGTCGCTTCTTGCTAACCGCCTACGTAATGGTGGCTGTACTCCTGGCAGGTATGTGGTGGTGGGATAGTCCCTTTCGCTTGCAGGGCACGCCGAGATTGCAAGTGCCCGAACGGCCGACAATAGAAGCGCCCTCTACCCCAGAACTGCCCGATCCCCCGGTGCTGGAGCCGGTAATTGTGACCACTCCGCCCCAACTTGCCGTCGAACCACCGCCCAAAACTCCTCCCGCGACCCAGAGCCCTGTCCAGGAAGAGGAACCGGCTCGGCCGGTAGCCCTGCCAACGGTCACAATTACACAACTGACTAAGCCCATTGCCGGCGCGATTATTGCTCCATTTGGCTTCCAGTGGTCGGCCACATTCCGCGCCTTTCAATTTCACCATGGGGTCGGCCTTGAGGCTACGCAGGGTACGCCGGTCATGGCCGCTCACCGGGGACGTGTGGTGAGTATTGTCAAGGATGATCCTGAGTGGGGTAGCATGCTCACCATCGACCACGGCAGCGGCTGGCAGACGGTGTACGCGAGCCTGGCACGCGTTGCGGTGCGCGTGGGGCAGGAAGTCACCGCGGGGCAGCAAATTGGTCATTTGGGAGCAAACCCCCCGGCGAAAGGTGCCGAAAGTCCCCAAATGTACTTTGCCCTCTTCAAAGACGGTGAATCCGTAGACCCGACCCCCATGTTCAGGTAAGTTCCCTGAAGTAAAAAAGATGCCTGGCCTCGCGGCCAGGCATCTTTCTGTTCTCTCGGTCTATGACCGGGTGTATCTGGCCACAGGTCAGACAGATTTACGGAAGTCGGTCGACGGCCTGGCTGTAGCAGCTAAGTGCCTCAGCCAACAGAGGCACTCGGACAGTTCCAGTTACGCCGTCTTCTGGCGAACAGTATGAGCTAGCAGTAACACTAAGCAACGATCCCAAACATCTCGGAGCACAACCAGGCTTCTTTTGCATACTCCACACTTGGGGGCAAGATCTTCAGTACCACCCGCACATCCATACTGTAGTTATGGCCGGAGGGCTTACGAAGCTTAACAAGAGGTAAGTGAATACGTCGCATCTAACTTAACACTTGAGCCGCGGAGATTTTACACTCACAGCGCGATAATTTGACAGTCCCGTCGCGCGCCTTTACACCTTAAGTCTGTAGTAGAATTGGGTTCATGCGTCGTATTGACGGCGTAAATACATCCAAGGAGGTCATCAAATGACCGACTACAGAGAGGTTCTGCGGTTGCATAACTTAGGACTCAACCACAGCAAGATTGCCGCGAGTGCGGGAATCTCTCGCCCGACCGTGATCAAAATTCTACGGTGTGCGGAGTCACAAGGGTTGCGCTGGCAAACGACCGAAGAGCTGTCTGACCGGGAGCTTGGGGAACGATTGTACCCCAAGGAAGAAGGCAAGCCTAGCTACAAGTTGCCAGATTACACTTGGGTTCACCGTGAGCTGACAAAGCCTGGCGTGACATTGCAGTTGCTCTGGTTTGAGTACTGCGAAAAGTGTCGTGAGAACGATGAGATTCCATACCAGTTAACGCAGTTTAAGAAGTACTATCGGGACTTTGCCGTGCAAACTAAAGCAACGATGCATATCCATCGCAAACCTGGCGAACTGTTAGAGGTAGATTGGGCAGGGCAAAAGGCGGAACTTATAGATTCAGATACAGGTGGAGTCATTGACGCATATGTCTTTGTGGCTACACTCCCGTACAGCGGTTATAGCTACGTTGAGGCATTCTTTTCGCAGGATCAGGAGGCGTGGATTACCGCGCATATCAACGCCTACTGTTATCTGGGCGGTGTGACACGCATCCTCGTCCCAGACAATTTGAAGACGGGCGTAAACAAGAACACTCGTGCTGAGGTTGTGCTTAACAAGAGCTATCAAGAAATGGCCGAGCATTATGGCACGGCCGTAATCCCCACGCGTGTGCGCGCTCCCAAAGATAAGGCAACGGTCGAGAATACTGTGGGCATTATCTCCACCTGGATACTGGCGGCGCTCCGTAACCAACGCTTCTTTTCTTTGCGCGAGTTGAATGAGGTTATTAAAGAGAAACTTCACATCTTTAACCACAAGCCGTTCCAGAGGAAAGACGGTAGCCGCGCCATGTTGTTTGCGCAGGAGCGAATATCTCTCCTAGCCCTTTCCGATCATGCCTTTGAACTGGCGACGTGGAAAGTAGGTACTGTTGCGTTTAATTATCACATCGCCTTGGATGAACAGCATTACTCTGTACCCTATGAGTACATCAAACGTAAGGTTGACGTGCGCTTAACGCGCAATGTGGTCGAGGTGTTCTTTGAGGGCGCACGCATCTGCTCACATGCCCGGCTCCATGGGAAACGTGGGCAGTACTGTACGATTGAGGCGCATATGCCGCCAAACCATCAGCAGTATGTGCAGTGGAATAGCGAACGCTTTCGCGGCTGGGCGGCGAAAATAGGTCAAAACGTAGTTACCGTTGTGGAAGCGATTCTGACCGGTTACAAGGTTGAGCAGCAGGGATACCGAGCGTGTATGGCACTACTAAAGCTCTCTGAACAGTACGCTTCGGAAAGGCTGGAAGCCGCTTGTGCCAGGGCACTCTTCTATGCACCGCGTCCTAATTACAAGGCGATCCAGACGATCCTAAAGTCAGGGCAGGACAAGGCACTAGACGAGCCTGCTCCTTCCAAATTCGGTTTCACACGAGGAGCCGACTATTATGGGAAGGGGCGGTCGTAATGCTTTACAACAACACTGTATCAAAGCTCCATGAAATGAAACTTAACACAATGGCAAGTGCATTGCATCGACAGCTTAAGGACAGTGCCATGTCCGAAATCTCTTTCGAGGAGCGCTTTGGGCTTCTGGTTGACGTAGAGTGGTCATCCCGCAAGAGCAACCGGTTGACCAGGCTCATTAAGACTGATGGCTATGCGTTCCCTAACGCCTGTCTAGATGATATTGAATACCATGCTGATCGAGGGTTGGACAAGGCCATGATCGCGCGGTTGGGAACAGGCAACTACGTCCGGGAGCATCATAACATCATCATCCTCGGGGCGACCGGCAGCGGCAAAACCTATCTCTCAAACGCATTCGGCATGACCGCTAATCGCGACTTTCTAAGTGTTCGTTATGCACGCCTGCCGGATTTGCTAGGCGAGTTAGCGATTGCCCGCTCCGAAGGCACCTACCGCAAAACAATCAAGACGTACAAACAGGTCAATCTGCTAATCTTGGACAAGTGGCTTCTCTATCCGCTCAAGGACAGTGAAACCCGCGATTTGCTGGAAATCGCAGAGGCGCGGTACAAAAAGGGCTCCACGATCTTCTGCTCTCAGTTTGATGTCGGTGGTTGGCATCAGAAGATCGGAAAGGCCACACTCGCGGATGCTATCTGTGACCGCATCGTACACGATTCCTATAACATCTTCATCAGTGGTGCTGACTCAATGCGCAAACGCAAGGGGATCGTAGAGGAGGCCTGATGGCCTCACTGGGGCTCTGCCCCAGACCCCGAGGTTTATCGATTATCGAAAGCTGTACGTTATCTAAAGTTGGGTTAGAAGAGTTGAAGTAGCCGCGAACATTTGAAGGCCCAAGTTTAGATAATAAAAGTTAGCGCAAGGACCTTAGAAAATCAAGCATCGCGGATTTTTCGCTACAATCATACCTAAAATCCCTACTGAAATTATAACTACACCGGTTCCTCTACATTGAACGCCTTATAAATGTTCCGTTGTTCCTTCGTTGCCGGATAGATAATACGTGTTCCGTTT
>JAGXSS010000108.1 GCA_018334055.1 Peptococcaceae bacterium | reverse complement strand
ACTCTCGACAGACTTTGGCAGCAAGGACTTTGTCTTACGGCGCAGACTCGTCCATCTGTCGCTAGCCTCACTTGAGGTTCGTGTTCCTCGGGCCAGAGGAAAGCCTTCGGCTTCCTTCAGATTCCGTGTCACCACGGACACCCTTGCCTTAAGCTACGGCTACTGCTACCTTCACCATTCGGGACTTCCACCCTAGAGATAACGCCCATGCCGGGCACACACCAGTGGACAACGCACCAGTGGACAACGCACCAGTGGTGCGTTGCTACGAAAACCCTGCTACCCACCACACCCAACGCATCAAACCAAACAAAAGCGACCACGGGCACCGTCCCCGTGGTAGCGGCGTGACACGGCACGCCGACCCTCCCAGGTCGTAACCACAACCGCCGAGGTCGCCAGCCAATATTTCAGACCTCGTTGGGGACTCTCTCGGCATCGACTTCGCCAAGAAAAGGCATTGTCTAGGTAAGGTGAAAAATATTTTAGCCACCGTTCAAAGTGATCATTTCTCTACACATTTGTGTCGACGCATCAAGGCAGTAAACGCTGTATTGACAAGGACATTGCCGTATTTTCCTCGCGAGGGGCTGTCAAAGTCGGGATTATATCACATTATGACGACCGCGAAACCACAATGAATGGCAAACAAATACCCACCCGAGATGCTAGGATGGGCAGCGTAATTTTATCCCTACGGAAAGGCTATGATATTGCCAGGCGACAGAGCAGTGACAAGAAAATCGCTGGGATCATTGCTAAGGAGTTGCACGATCTGGCAACGGCGCTGGTCTACTGGCTGTACTAGAACCTGTCTACCCAGATACGCCACCTCCTGAAAGTGACCGACATCGTCACTAACTGCAAAGATATATTCTTCGGGCACAATAGTGTAGAGCATCACTCACCGCCTCTGCAAAGTTGACGTAGTTTGGCGAGGGCCTGGGCCAGACCACCCACTTCGTTGATTAGACGAGCCTGAACCGCTTCTTTGCCAATAACTACAGTGCCAATGTCTCGGGCTAGTTCCCCCGTCCTAAACATGAGTTCTCTAAAACATTCAGTACTTATGCCGCTATTATTCACGACAAAACGAACTACCCTCTCCTGCATTTTATCTAGGTACTCGAAAGTCTGCGGCACACCGATAACCAGTCCTGTCAAGCGAATGGGATGAATCGTCATAGTTGCCGTTTCAGCAATGAAAGAATATCGTGCACCAACGGCAATAGGAACTCCGATTGAGTGCCCCCCTCCCAAAACTAAGGAAACAGTAGGTTTAGACATAGTAGCAAGCATTTCGGCAATCGCCAGACCAGCTTCCACATCGCCACCGACGGTGTTGAGGACTACAAGAAGCCCTTCGATTTTGGGGTTTTGCTCAATGGCCACCAGTTGTGGGATGATATGTTCATACTTGGTTGTCTTATTCTGCGGTGGAAGGATCATATGACCCTCAATTTGACCAACAATTGTCATGACATGCAAGTTGCTTTCGGTCGATGGCAGGCGCAACTGACCAAACTCTTGCATGGTCTCGACGTTAGCTGAGGTCGGTGAATCCTTTTCAGATGGTAAATCTTCCGTCTTGGCCCCTTGGTCTAACCTCAAATTCCTTCCCCCTTTGGACATTCACAGATAGTGTGGCTATCCGCGGGGAGAAAATACTCTGTTACAATTTTCCAATCAACCTTAGGGCGTCTTCGACCACAAGGCGTTCAGGCCCCGACATTTCATAGAGAGGCGGCCGAACTGCACCGACAGAAAAGCCCAGACGATTGAGAGCCCACTTGAGGGGAATCGGGCTGGTCGTTGTAAAGAGCCCTTTAAAAATAGGGAAAAGGCGCAAGTGAATTTGCCGCGCGGCCATGACATCCCCACAAAAATATTTTTCGATCATCTCTTTCATTTCACTGCCTACAATGTGGGATGCCACACTCACTACTCCCCTTGCGCCCACGGCGAGCATCGGCAGAGTGAGAGAGTCATCTCCTGAATAGATGAGGAAGGCTTCGCGTACGGAGCGGGCTATCTCGCTGATTTGGTCTAAATTGCCACTCGCCTCCTTCACCCCAAAAAAGGCATCCACTTGGGACAATTTAATGACTGTCGCCGGTGCGAGGTTACATCCGGTGCGGCCGGGCACGTTATACAGCAGAATAGGCACGTCCACGCTCCTCGCCACCGCCAGAAAATGCTGATAAAGGCTGTCTTGAGGAGGTTTATTGTAGTAGGGCGTCACCAGCATAATACCATCTGCTCCATGTAAAACGGCTAGCCGGGAATTTTCGATGCTTTCTCTAGTGTCATTAGTACCGCTGCCCATTAGCACTTTGACCCTGCCGCGAGCGGCTTTCTTGACCGTTTGCAAGAGGAAGATTCGCTCATCTGGACTGAGGGTGGGAGACTCACCCGTCGTTCCCGCCGTAACGATGGTGTCTGTTCGTGAAGCTACTAGGTGTTCGACCATGTTATGAATGGCATCTGCATCAATTTGTCCCTCACCGTCAAAGGGCGTAACCATCGCTGTCATCAAAACACCGAAATCCATTAGTTAACCTCCTATTCGTGATCAAGCTTGAAATGCTGGTGCAATGCCTGTACCGCCCGCTCCATGTCTTTTTCTTCAACAAGGATGGCGATGGTCAAATGAGAGTCGCTGGTCTGCAAAATACGCACTCCGCTTTCCCGCATAGCTAGGACTATATTCGCCATTACTCCGGGAACCCCCCGCATGCCGGCGCCAATGACGCTCACCTTGGCACAGCCCGGCTTATGCACAATGCGGAAGGAAAGATCGCGTAAGACTTCATAGACGATAGGGACATCTTTACTCTCTACAATGAACTTCTTTTCCTCTGGGCTGACATTGATCAGGTCCACACTGACCAGTGCGAGGGCTAATCTACGAAAAATCTCGTACTCCAGGGTACCATCGTCGGCCGGGGTGGCGATAACCACCTGTGATACGCCGGCCAGATGGGCCACTGCCGTCACCGTCTTGCCCAACTTATTCTCGTAAAGGACCGTATTAGTAATGACCGTTCCGCTAGCTTCGCTCATCGTGCTCTTGACCACTAGTGGGATATGGCGTTGCATGGCTAGTTCTACCGCACGGGGATGAACTACCTTCGCTCCTTGGGAAGCCATCTGAAAGACCTCGGAATAATCTAGGGCGCTGAGCACACGTGCCGCGGGCACGAGGCGGGGGTCAGCGGTCATGATGCCCTCCACATCGGTGTAGATTTCGATGCATGCCGCGCCTAAGGCCACACCTAGGGCGGCGGCGGTGGTATCGCTCCCCCCCCTTCCCAAGGTAGTTATATCTCCACCGTCACTTGCGCCCTGAAATCCAGCCACCACCGGCACCACGCCTTGTGTCAATAGATTACGCAAGTAATCCGGCCTCACGGTGATTATCCGCGCATCGCCAAAGGTGGAGTCAGTGACTATGCCAGCTTGCCAGCCGGTAACAGCCTGTGCCTTAATACCACTCTGGCGCAATGTCGTCGCGAGGATAGCTGCCGAGATCAACTCCCCACAGGCCATCACGATATCAAGATCATGCTTTTCGGGTTGCCCGGCTTGCCGGAGAAGGTTTATGAAGGTGTCTGTGGCATAGGGATCACCTTTTCGTCCCATCGCTGAAACGACTACGACGATGTCGTGCGACGCCCTGCCCTCTCTCACTCTTTGGGTCACTTTTTCGCGCAATTCGTCAGTCGCCACGGATGTCCCACCATACTTTTGAACTACAATGCCCATAACTTCCTCCCACCGTCTTCGCTAATCTAATTCGCTCCCCGGAGCACCGGTTGCAACTGCATCCCACGTAGCGCATGCTCTGCGGCATCCGGCAAGAGATTCATATGCGCAACGAGTGAATTCGGCTTAAACTCGGGGTTATCCTGCGCGAAAGGAACAAAGAAAATATTCTTGCTGTTTAGCAGCCTGCCGATATTTGCCGCGTTCTGTCCCAGACCATCATTGGTCGATACGGCAATGAGGACGGGTCTTTGATTTCGTAAATGGGCTTTGACCGCCATAGTTACCACACTGTCAGTGATAGCGTTGGCAATTTTACCGAGGGTATTGCCGGTGCATGGCGCGACAATAAGGAGATCTAATAGTTTGGCGGGGCCAATAGGCTCTGCCTGGACGATGGTTTCGATTATAACATGTGCCTTAGAGACCTGAAGTATTTTTTCCTTCCACATGGCGGCTTCGCCAAACTTTGTATCGACAGTGGCGGCCATTTCGCTCATGATGGGCACTAGTTGAGCTCCACGAGCAGTCAGTTCACGGATCTCAGGCAGGACCGCGGAAAATGTGCAGTAAGAAGCTGTCAAGGCGAAACCAATGCGCTTGTTTATCATTTTACCTCTCCTTCGCAATGTTTTCCACAATAAGACGAGGGAGGACCGCACCGAGGATTTGTCCCGCTGATTCGGGCACACACTTGCCCGGCAGGCCGGGCGCAAGAACAGCTTTTCGCTGTAGTTCCGCCGCTGCTACGTAGTCAATTCCTCCAGGTTTAGAGGCGATATCCACGATTGTAACCTTGGGATTTGCTGCTTGCAAAAGGTCACGGCCGACAATTAACGCGGGTACAGTGTTAAAAACCAGGTCCATGCGAGAAAAAGTTTGCGATAATTCGGCCTCGGGAACCTTGATAAAACCCAAGGCGACAGCCCTAGCTAGGTCGCTGTGCTGTCTTGCAAAGACATAGGTCTCTGCGCCCATATTTTTAAGCAGGTGAGCAAGAATAGTGCCACAACGCCCAAGACCTAAGACCATTGCTTTACTCTGATGGATCGTCTTCTGCGTCAATTCTTGTGCCAAACGCACCGCTCCTTCGGCTGTAGGGACCGCATTTAAATAGGCCAGCTCATCATCGTCTCCGATTTCCACCAGAGTCCAGGCGTATAGTCTGGCCAACTCACGCAGTTTCTGACCAGCCACACCGCTTAATACTAACAGGCCCGGGGCGCTGTAATCCCCGAGGAGCGATGTCGGCTCGTGGCCAAAGTTACTATTGACCGCACCCGTTTCGTCGCAACCCTGCATTGGTAATATCAGCGCGTGACACTCCCGTACAGTTCTTTCCAGATCGCAGTGTAGAATGTCCAGAATAGATGGGAGCCGCTCGACCCCAACCCCATAGAGCCTAGCCCCAAGTGCGAGTAAGCTTGGAATAAAGTGCAGAACCCGCAGGTCACCGCCTACCACGCCGATGCGCAAACCAGCTAAAGTGGCAGCCACAGGCACCCTCCTATCAACTACTGTAACATCACTATATGTTACATGTAACTGCTAGGTGAGAGGAAAAAGAGCCCCCGAACGATACTCAGAGGCCCTTCTTCCCTATGTCGAGGATGATCATGTCCTGCCCTATTTTCTTAACCGCTGTCCAGGAGAGTATGCTCTCACTTCGCCCGCGAGCTAGACCCAACAAACCACGCTTGAAAAGTACAAGAGAGAGTATTTTCCCTGTGCGCGAGTTTATCACCAAGTCGCTGTCACCGAGCAGGCCTAATCGCGAACCGTCGAAAGTGTTGATTATCTCCTTATTGGCGAGCTCACTAAATCTCATGCCGATCACCTCATCTAGTTTTATGATGAAGTCCCGGTCTCTAGAATGCCGCGTGCAGCGCTTTGCGCAGGTTTGGCAATTCCGCTGTCGGTCCAAGGGCACAGAGAGAACTGTGGTTATTAAGTAGCATTGTTCCCGCCAGTCTTTGAATGTCTGCGGGCGTCACAGACTCTATCTTCCTGATGATCTCGGCAGTCGACGTGACCTCACCCAGCAAAAGAAGGCCGCGTCCCATACGGCTCATGCGGTTCGCGGTGCTCTCTAGCCCCATAATTATGGAACCCTTCACTTGCTCACGCGCTCTACTGAGCTCAACATCATTCACCAGGCCAGATTTTAGCGCTCCCAACTCACCGCCAATGGCAGAAAGAAGCTGCTCGGCATTGCGAGGAGAAAGACCGGCGTAAATACCATAGTAGCCGTTCGGCACAAAGGAAGCACTGTATGAGTAGATGCTATACACGAGGCCCATCTCTTCCCGGACTTTTTGAAATAGGCGTGAGGACATCCCAGAGCCCAAAATATTATTGAGCATACCAAGGGTATAGATGTCCTCGTGTTGCCATGGCAAACCAGGGAAACCCAAGCAAATGTGGAGCTGCTCCGTCTGCTTGGCGACTAGGCAGGTCCGCTCTGCATAAGGGATGACCACGGGTAAGCGAACATCAGCCTCAAGATCACGGTGTAGAACAAATTTTTCTTCTAGTAATTCCATTAGTTGTTCGTGGTCAAGATTGCCTGCGGCGGTCACCACGATATTTTTCGGATGATAGTGGCGGCGATAAAAATCCCAACACTTTTGTTGGTCGAGAGCCAAGATACTAGACCTATTACCTAAGATAGGTAAACCCAGAGGGTGGTTAGGCCAGATGGTGGATGCTAAATAGTCATGGATCAGTTCATCGGGGGCATCTTCGTAAAGGGAGATTTCCTCAAGCACGATTTGCTTTTCTTTTTCTACATCAGCAACCTCGAAATTCGGGGCGCTCAGCATATTGCCTAACACATCCACCGCTAATCCCAGATGCTCCATGAGGACTTTGACATAGAAACAAGTGTACTCTTTGGTAGTATAGGCATTGAGTTCGCCCCCAACAGCGTCAATGGCTTCTACGATTTCACGGGCACTCCGTTTTTGACTGCCCTTAAAGAACATGTGTTCAAGAAAGTGCGAAACTCCTTGCTCAGCTTCTTGTTCGTACAGGGTTCCTGAACGGACCCAAAATCCAAGCGCAACCGTCTGCACATGGGGGATGTGTTCACTCGCCACAACTACGCCTGCTCCATTCTTACTAACGCGCATCCTAACCCCTCAATTCACCACATTCGGGCAATTCTCACTCCGGTGTAGAAACGCTTGATGATATCACGGTAGTTATACCCATCTCTAGCTAACCCAAATGCTCCCCATTGTGACATCCCAACACCATGCCCATGCCCTTGGCCGATGAACTCGACGAAAGACGGCTGCCTCGGCAGCAAGACATGATACAAACCGGCGAAATTTCCGACTTCATACGAGAAGGCGGGTTGATAAAGCGGCGCGCTGAAGGGCAGGAGTAAATCATCTAGCTCCCTCACCGAAAATTTGGTGCTACGCATGAGTGTACGGTCTAAAGCTGCTCGCATTTCTCCCGCCGGGACAAATGCTTCTCCAGAGGCTGAGTTGATGCGAACGGAGCCAACATGTCCTGCATCGACCAAGTTATGTACTGCGACCTGGTAGGGATAGTGCGCACGCAATCCCCTCGCCCTGAGCCGTTCAGTAAATTCGTTCCAGGTAATTCTTCTGGTCCAAGTCATGACGGGCTCCTCTGGAATGCTTACCCCTTTCAGGTAGGGGGTCACTCCACCCCACACATGCTCACTATTACGAGTCTGCCCACCGGCATGGGCATGGTAGACGGCGTCAATGACTATGTTTCCATGCAGAATAATTTCGCCCCTGGTTTCCACTACCGCTTGGCTCGAGCGGGGATGCTCACTCGTCAATGCTCCGTAAGCCTGGCAATGAATGGTGCTGCACAGGTCAAAGCCATCAGCCTCATGCCTGCCCCTCTGCCGCACCGCATACGTGCGCGCCGCCAAGGCCTGTGCTTTCAGGGCCTCGAGAGACCATGCGGCGGGCATTTCATTGGGAACTACTCCACGGAGATAATCCTCCATGGACAACACGTTCACCGATGTCAGCATCTCACGTCGATTGGGGTTCAGCACGATCTGGCCACGAAAGGTGGTTTTGGCTACTTTCACTGGGTTTGGCCCAGGATTGACCACTATCGATGCGTCGCGCAAAACAACTGTTTCATCCCGCGGAAAAGTCACGACCAGCACCCGTGGTTGCTGACCCGGCAACCACGGGAGATAAGTGGGAGCAGCTTCCCAAGGGAGTCTTTGATTGGGCTCGGGCGCGAGCAGCTTTAAGTTATATCCACCCGCCATCGATAGCACTCGTGTCGGCCAGTGCGCCATTAACGAGCGCTGCAGCCAGAGAGCAGCATTTTGGGAGGAAATTTCTCCAAGACTAGCTCTCGGCACCATTAATTGCAACTGAATTTCGCCATTTGCAGGTAATACCTTGCTGTGCACTACATCGCTACGCCAAGCAACCTCTCCGCCGCTGAGCGACACCTTGAGATGGCGCTCATTCCATCCGATGGCAACATCCGGATTGGCGCTAACAGCTGGGAGGTTTACGCCCATTGCCAGCATAAATCCCAAGACCAACCACCAAGCTAACTTCACTCGTAACACCTCCTACTAAGGGAGAGGGGATAGCAACTCTCCCAATGTGACCAACACAAACCCCATCTCCTGTAGTGCTGGGATCATCACCTTTAAGGCGCGGGGCGTGTCTTTTGCCGGATGCATGAGGACTATGGCCCCGTTATGAGCGCGCGGTACGATGCGTTGCACTATTTTGTCCACCCCTTGACGCATCCAATCAGCCGTATCCAGACTGCAAAGCACCGTCTGATATCCCAACGAGGCCGCGATTTCGATTACGTCTTGATTAAAGTCATTGTAGGGTGGACTAAAGTACTTGACACTAACTTGACCGACTGCCGCCCTTATAGCTTCCGTTGTGTTCAGTATTTCTTCTTTCACTTTTCCCGCGGCCTGCCTAGATAAGTGCAAGTCAGAGTAGGCGTGGTTTCCCAGTTCGTGTCCGCGTCTATATATTTCCCGCACTAACTCAGGGTACTTACTAACCCACCTACCAACCAAGAAAAAAGTCTTCTTAAGCTGGAAATCATCGAGTATCTCGAGAATTTCCATGAGTTCTTCATTGCCCCAAGCTACATTGATGACAAAGGCCACTTTTCTTTTCCTTGCATTACCGCGATAGATAGGCAGGTTGAGCGAAGGCGCCTCGGGCATGACTGCACGAAAAACATAGGAACGCTCTGTCCCAGGCAGTGCCCCAAGGCAACTAGCTACTGTGCCGGCAATATCAAGTTCGCGTCCGGCTAGGCCCGGTATCACGCCACCCCCCACTTTGTCAAACAAAGGTTGCACCGGGGCAATCGCCAACTGTGCGGCTCTGCCCTCAAGGAGTGTGACAAGGGCTTCCTCGTCTAGATACGCTATGTTATCTCCAGAAAGGGTCACCCCGTGTGCTACACGGGGCAAGTCCGTAACCATACTCGGCCGCAAGAAATTGATAACTAGCGACAAAACCAATACCACGATGGACAAGATTCTGTTGTTATTCATGCCAATCCCCCCTACATCATAGTAGAGTATATGAGGGAGGACTAAAAAAAACAAAGAGCATTGCACAGCAACGCTCCCCTACCTCTAGTCTTAGCTTGATGCACCGCCGCTAGGCTGAGAAGACAACGCTTCCTTACGGGAGGCATCAATGCGACCCATGCGGTCTACGCCAATTACCTTCACCTGTATTTCATCGCCAATGTTGACCACATCTTCAGTCCTGGCTACACGGGCATGATCCAGCTGCGAAATGTGAACCAGTGCTTCCTTGCCCGGCATGAGCTCTACAAATGCGCCATACTTTTCTACTCTGGTAACGCGTCCCGTATACACTTCACCGATGGTCATTTCTCTTGTGAGGTCTTCAATGATCCGCCTAGCCTTCTGTCCCTGTGCCGCATCGATAGAGGAGATGAACACTCTGCCATCGTCTTCAATATCGATTTTCACATTGGTCTCGGCGATAATCTTGTTGATCATCTTACCACCGGGGCCGATGACATCTTTGATTTTGTCCACAGGTATGGTTATGGTGAACATGCGCGGGGCATAGGGGGAAAGTTCCTCGCGGGGAGAATTGATGGCCTCTAGCATCTTGTGCAGAATATGCAAGCGACCGATGTGCGCTTGGGCCAGGGACTCCTGTAAAACGTCGTGATCAAGACCCGCCACTTTCACGTCCATCTGCAGTGCGGTGATGCCCTTAGCTGTTCCCGCAACCTTGAAGTCCATGTCACCGAGGTGATCCTCCATGCCTTGGATGTCGGACAGTACAACATGGATCTTGCCGTCTGTAATGAGACCCATAGCTATGCCGGCGACAGGCGCTTTGATGGGCACTCCAGCTTCCATGAGCGCCAAAGTGCTCCCACAAACGCTAGCTTGGGAAGTAGAGCCGTTTGACTCTAGCACCTCACTCACCACGCGAATGGTATAGGGAAACTCTTCTTCGGAAGGAATCATTGGCAACAGGGCTCGCTCGGCCAAAGCGCCGTGACCGATGTCCCTACGGGATGTCCCCCGTTGGGGTCGCACCTCGCCAACGCTATAGGCAGGGAAATTGTAGTGATGCAGGTAGCGCTTCGATTCATCCAGGCCGAGGTCGTCGATAATCTGAATGTCTGCTCTAGAGCCTAAAGTGACCACAGAGAGCACTTGGGTTTGTCCACGCGTAAATAGACCTGAACCGTGAGTGCGGGCTAATACGCCAACTTCGCAGGTAATCGGACGAATCTCGCTCGGGGTCCTGCCGTCGGGCCTCACTTTTTGCCCCAAGATCTGTTCGCGCACCACACTCTTTAGCAAGTCCTGCAGCAATCCATTAACTAATTTGCCTTGACCGGGAAACACCTCGCTAAATTTGAGCAGGGCATCAGCGATCACCGCAGCAATCGCCTCTTCGCGTGCCAATTTATCAGGGTTCTTGACGACCTTTTCTAGAGCAAGTAGGGCATGTTCTTCCACAGCAGCCCGTATTGCGGCAGGGGCTTCGAAGAGGGGCACAGTGATCTTAGGCACGCCAAGTTCCGCCTGCATGAGCTCTATTAGCGCTACGATCCGCTTGATTTCTTTGTGCCCGAACATGATGGCTTCGATCATTTCGGCCTCGCTGACTTCTAGTGCGCCAGCCTCAACCATCATGATGGCATCTTTCGTCCCTGCGACCACTAAGTTAATGGAGCTTCGCTTGGCCTCTTCAAGGGTCGGGTTTACTATGTACTCTCCATTGACTAAACCAACACTAACGCCCGCTATTGGTCCGGAAAAGGGGATATTTGAAATTGAAAGGGCCGCGGAAGCGCCCACCATGGCGGCAATTTCTGGGGGGTTGTTCTGGTCAACAGATAAAACAGTGGCTACAACTTGGACATCGTTGCGAAATCCATCCGGGAATAAGGGCCGCAAGGGGCGATCAATAAGTCTCGCGGCCAAAGTCGCCTTTTCTCCGGGCCGCCCTTCTCTCCGTAAAAACCCGCCGGGGATCCGACCTACTGCGTACAATCTCTCCTCGTAATCTACCAAGAGAGGGAAGAAATCGATGCCTTCTCTAACATTCCTAGACATGGTTGCTGTCACTAGCACCGACGTCTGACCGTAACTAACTAAGACGGCACCGTTAGCTTGTTTAGCCAGACGACCAGTCTCTAAAGTCATGGTGCGACCCGCAACTGATATCGAATACTCTTTCATGCTCTACCTCCTCAAGCTTTAGTATGCCAAGACAACGTAAAAAGAAAAGCGGGAGATCCCGCTTTGCTCATTAGCGTATTCCAAGTTGCTCCTTAATAGCGCGGAAACGTTCAACATCCTTGCTCTGTAGATAGTTCAGTAAACGACGACGCTGTCCGACCATTTTGTACAAACCGCGCCGTGAATGGTGATCCTTCGAATGCAGTTTTAAATGGTTAGTCAACTCAGTGATGCGATTGGTCAAAATCGCAATCTGTACCTCGGCGGATCCGGTATCGGTCTCATGAGTGCGAAACTTGTCGATGATGGTTCGCTTTTGGTCTTGGCTGATGCTCATAATGCTCACCTCCTCATATTACTATCCAATGGCCATGTAATCCGGCGGAGGAGTCGGAAAAACCCAGCCAAAGGTTACGGTTTATTCTAGCACTTCATAGCAGCATGCGCAAGGCTGTACCTAGTAGCTCTGGCAATGTCCTCACCCACTTGCAGGCGCAGGGCGGTGGGGTCAGGAAATTTCCTTTCCGGACGTAAATAACTTAGCACCGCAACCTCGATTTCTTGACCATACAAATTGCCGGTGGGTGAAAAAAAATGCACTTCGAAGGTTATATCCGCTTGGGGAAATGTCGGGCGTCGCCCTAAATTGCCGACCCCATAACCATATTCCGCAGCATACACAACATACACGCCACTCGGAGGAATCATTTGCTCGGGGGCGAAGTGCAGATTAGCCGTGGGGAATCCAAGTTTACGCCCTCGGCCATCACCTGCCACCACGCTGCCCTGCAGGGAAAAGTCCCGTCCCAAACACTGGCTCACTTCTTTTAAGCTTCCCAGTGAGATTTCGCGTCGCAACCTTGTGCTGCTGACCACTTCCCCTCCGATGATGACCGGAGGCACTTCCACAACGGCAAAGCCGTAGCGCTTCCCCAAGCATCGTAAAGTCTCAACATTGCCTTGTGCTCGATGACCAAAGGTGTAGTTAAAACCAGCGACAAGTGTCGCATCCTTAAATCGGGACCAAAGTACATCGCGCACAAAACTTTCCGGATCGAGGGAGGAAAACTCCACCGTAAAAGGGTGTTCAACCAAGAGGTCAATACCCGAGGCCGCGAATAAACGAGCGCGCTGCTTGCGGGTGGTAATGGTTTGCACCGGCTGTTTACCCAGGGTATGCCCAGGGTGAGGGTAAAAAGTAAACACAGCAGCCAAGGCGCCTTTCTCTGACGCTATTTCGCGAGTTTTATGCATTATTGCCTGGTGACCGAGGTGAACACCGTCAAAAGTTCCAAGACAGACAGCTCCAACCTTAGGGCCCTCTTCTATGGCGGTTATTATCAAGGCAGCTCTACCTCCTGCATCATGACCTTGGTGGGAGACAAAATTCCGGCCTCAACCTGACTTAAGCCCAGAAACAACTCCCCACAAAAAACAGGGCACTCGTCCTTCTCCTCACCATGGTTAACCCGAATTCGTTGTCCCTGTAAGAATCTCTTCGCATCGCTCAAAGAAAGGGTGATGCGTGGCTTGTCAGCCAGCATGGTATTTATGGTCACTAGGTGCAGCAAAGGGTCAAGAGCCAGTGTGTCCATCTTGACACTGTGTTTCTCCATGAACGGTCCGCTTTGCCGCCTTAACAAGCTCCCCATACAGGCGGGCAGCCCTAACTTTTGTCCGATGTCTCGGCAGAGAGCCCGGATATAAGTTCCTTTCGCACACTCAACCTCTAGCGTAGCAATCGCCAAATGTCCCTCCCGTCGCCAATCCGTGAGCATAAGGCTGGACACGGTAACCTCACGCGGCGGAATCTCTGCAACTTGCCCCCGCCTCGCTAACTCATATAGTTTCTTGCCGGCAACTTTGACTGCAGAAAACATGGGCGGCAGTTGAACTTGTTGCCCTAAGAAACCTGGCAGGCAAAGAGAGACAATTTCGCGGTCGACCACATTCGCATCGGCGGTAGCCATGGTTTTCCCTGAAGTGTCATCGGTATCGGTGGCAAGTCCAAGCACTAGCTCGGCGCGATAGACTTTCACGGTGCCTTCGACTAAGGGGATCAGGCGGGTGGCCCGGCCGACTGCAAGTGGTAAAACTCCTTCTGCTGCCGGATCAAGGGTGCCCATATGCCCAACTGCGCGCATGCCAAACAAGCGGCGTACTTGATTTACGGCCGCATGGGAAGTCGGGCCCGGCTCTTTGTATAGATTTATGAAACCGTCAGGCATTATTAAGCACCTCTGCCAGTCGCCGTATGATTTCGTGACGAGCCGCGTCAATGCTCAAAGGCATTGTGGCTCCGGCCGCTGCTCGGTGCCCTCCGCCGCCAAAATGCTCAGCAATTTTACTGACATCAAGCCTTCCTTTAGAGCGCAGACTGACTTTCGTCACCGAGGGGGCCATCTCCTTAAGCAATACTGCTACAGCAGTGTCGGGAATGGCCCGGGCAAAATCAACCATCTCTTCTACTTCATCCGCCTGCACACCACAGTCCTGTGCATCTACTAAAGAAACCTCAAGCAAGGCAATTTTATTATTTTCATGTAAGGATAAGGTGCCCAACGTGCGCTTAATTAGGCAGAGTTCCCCGAGACTTTTCCGCTCTAAGGCATGCTCAACGACTAGGCGGGCATCTGCTCCGCATTCGAGAAGGCGGGCGGCTTCCCGCAAGAGGGTTGGGGTCGTATTAGCATGGCGAAAGAATCCTGAATCAGTGGCCAATGAAGTATAGAGGCAGGTGGCGGTATCTTTGTCAATCGGCCAGTCCGCAGCATCAAGTAGGCGCAATACTTGCTGCCCTACGGCACTGGCGGTACTATCGACCCAAGCATGCCCTAAGGCGCCGGTGTTCGAGGTATGGTGGTCAATATTGATGAATTTTTGCCGCGCCGTATAAGATAGAGGCAAACCTGTCCGGGGGAGGTCGCCACAGTCAAGTACCACCACAAAATCAACGTCAGGGGGGAGGTCTTCAGCTACGGTTATTACGGAGGAAAATTTAAGCAAGAATTCATAGCGCGGTGGGATGCGGTCAAGACAAGCCACATACGCCTCCTTGCCCGTTTGCCGGAGGAGGCGACATAGGGCGATAGAGGACCCCAGTGAATCACCATCGGGCGCAACATGTCCGATGAGCAACACCTTTGTGGCCGCCTTAAGTAAGGAGACAACTTCCGCTAGCGAAGAATTACTTGTTGTCACGCTCAATGTCCTTAAGCAACTTGTTGATGTGAGCACCATGCTCAATAGATTCATCAATCCTAAAGATGACTTCTGGTGTGTGGCGCATCTTGATGCGCTTGCCGACTTCGGTACGGATAAAACCAGTGGCGCTTTCCAGTGCCTTGAGAGTATCCTTCTTTTCCTCATCGGTGCCAAAAACCGAGACGAAGGCCTTGACATGGCGGTGATCACCAGAAATTTCCACACTAGTAATGGTAGCAAAACCAAGGCGCGGGTCCTTAAGCAACCTCAATATGTCGCTAAGTTCCTCTTTCAATTGTCCTTTGATGCGTTCAGTGCGAAACTGCGGCATCAATCGTTCCCCCTCATCCATAGCGTTAGAATATCTCTTCTGTCGCCTCCAGAATAATGCCCTCATGCAGAGCTCTTTCGACAAAGCCAGTGATGGTCGCAAAGGTCTTCTGCACCTCGACACCATTGCCCGACACAACAGCTACAACAAGGCGTGTTCTTTGCCAAACATCTTGGTGGCCGACCTCGGCCACCGAGACATTGAAGGTGCCGCGGATTTTCGCCAGCAGAGACTTTAAAATCGATCGTTTTTCTTTGAGCGAATGCGCCGCGGGAAAATGCAATTCCAATGACAATACCCCGAGGCGGTGCGTCATGGTGTCAAAACTTGTTCTCTGACAAAGGCCTCAATAATGTCGCCTTCTTTGACATCGTCGTAGTTATCTAGACCGATCCCGCACTCATACCCTGACGCCACTTCTCTAGCGTCATCCTTAAACCGCTTGAGCGATCCTATTTTGCCCTCGTAGATTATGATTCCGCCCCGCAAGAGTCTTACACCTGCTTGACGCGTAATCTTTCCCTCGGTAACCATAGAGCCGGCAATTACGCCGGAACCGGTAACACGAAATACGACCCGTACCTCTGCCTGCCCAATGACGTTTTCCTTGAACACAGGGGCAAGCATACCTTTGAGTGCGGCCGTAATATCGTCTAACACTTCGTAAATTATGCGGTAGAATCTCACGTCCACTTGTTCCTGCTCAGCTGCCTTACGGGCATTGGCCTCGGCGCGCACGTTAAAACCGATGATGATGGCATTAGAAGCCTTAGCGAGCAAAATGTCGCTCTCATTGACCGGACCGACTCCGACATGAATGACTTTAACTTCTACTTCGCGATTGTTCAGTTTTTCTACGGCAGGCTTGAGTGCCTCCACCGAACCTTGCACATCGCCCTTGATAATCAAGTTTAAGTTCTTCATTTGGCCGGCCTGAACTTGTTTGAAAAAGTCATCCAGGCTGACCTTCTGCACCGGTCGCTGCATGTCTATTCTGCGCATCTCGGCCGCCTTTTCAGCCATAAGGCGCGCCACCTTATCATCTTTCACCACAACGAACTCATCGCCGGCTTGGGGCGCCATGGAGAGACCATGGAGCTCAAGCGGGGTCGATGGACCGGCTTTTTTTAAGCGCTTGCCCTTGTCGTTGACCATCGCACGAACGCGGCCATAGGCAGAACCCGCCACTACGGCATCGCCTACATTTAAGGTTCCCTTTTGAATGAGCAAAGTGGCGATGGGACCCTTCCCTTTATCGATATGCGCCTCAATGACGATTCCTCTAGCAGACCTGTCTGGGTTCGCCTTAAGCTCCAAGACCTCGGCTACTGTGAGCACGGCAGCCAAAAGGTCATCGATACCCTGGCGCTTTAATGCGGATACGCCAACAAAAATAGTGTCCCCGCCCCATTCTTCGGTGACAATGCCATACTCGGTGAGCTGCTGCTTAATGCGCCCCGGGTCGGCACTTGGCTTATCCATCTTATTGACAGCCACAATGATGGGTACATTGGCGGCCTTGGCATGATTTAACGCTTCTATCGTTTGCGGCATGACGCCATCATCAGCCGCCACAACCAAAATGGCAATGTCGGTAACTTTTGCTCCGCGGGCACGCATCTGGGTAAAGGCCTCGTGCCCTGGGGTATCCAAAAATACAATTTTATCATCGCCCAAGTCGACTTGATAAGCGCCGATATGCTGGGTAATGCCACCGGCCTCGGACGCGGTAACATGGGAACGACGAATGCAATCTAACAGAGATGTCTTGCCATGGTCGACATGACCCATGACTGTCACTACCGGGTAGCGTCGCCGCATGCTCTCAGGTAGGTCCTGGTCTTCGTCAACGACATCTTGCAAAACTGGAGGAAGTTTAATTTCGAGCTTGAGATTTATTTCGGAGGCCAAGATGCCGAGGGTGTCAAAATCAAGATGCTGGTTAATAGTGGCCATAAACCCAAGATGCATCAATTTAGTGATGATGTCGCCCACCGAACGCCCAGATAATTTAGCAAACTCTCCGACGGTGACGGGGTTTTCAATATGAACCACCCCTATGGGCGAAGCGCTAGGAGTGGGCGAGCCATGGCCGCCACCATGCTGTGGTCTGCGCCCCTGGGGCGCCATTTTGCGGTTGACTATATTTGCCGCGGGCTCAGCATGCCGCTTATCTCGCGGCTTATCGGCAGCTTTCTTTGGTGATTGTGAAACAGGGGGCGCCTTGGCTTCACCGTGGCGCGAAGGCATTGGCACGGGAGGCAGCGGGAGATCAGGAATTGGCTGCGCTTCTACCACCACTACCGGCGCGACCTTCTCTTCTGCGGGAGCCTTCAGCACTAATGGACGCTTCTTGCGCTGCTTCGTGATGACCTCTCGGATGACATCGGCAACTTGTGTGTCGACCATGCTCATCGGATTAGAAATGTTAAGTTTGAGCTCCCGGAGAGCCTCTACTAAGGTCTCTGCCGGCAATTGTAGTTCCTCAGCTAGTTCGAATATTCTTATTTTGGACAACTAGGTCCACCTCCATTGTTCAGGCTCAATTCCCATAAACGGCGGCCGAAATTTGGATCGGCTATGACCACTGCAGCTCGCCTGCTCTTGCCGATGGCATTACCCAATTCAGCCTGCGAGGAGATGGTAATTAGCGGGATAGAATTTTTTTCTGCTATTTTACGATACTCCGCGGCTACTTTTAGCTCAGTATCCACGGCAACTATGAGCAATTTCGCTTTTCCCTTGCGAAGAGCCTGGAGGCAAGCCATGGTGCCACTGGCAACAGCGCCTGCGCGTTGAGCCAGCCCTAAAAGCTGCAAAAATTTATCCTGCACCTTGCATTTTCTCCCGCAACCGCGCGATGACCTCCGCTGGTATCTCTGTTTGCAGCCCCACACCCATCCTATTTGCCTTCAATGCCGCTTCTAGGCACGACAGATTTGGACACAGGTAGATCCCGCGGCCATTTTTTTTGCCGGTGTAGTCAATATCCACCTGCCCGAGCGGATCTCTAACCACCCGGATGAGCTCGCGTTTGGGTTTGGCTAGGCGACACCCCACACAAGTGCGTTCTGGAACATGCTTGTTCTTCATTTTGTCACCCCTGTTGCAGAGCTTGACTCTCACTCTTAATGTCGATCTTCCAACCAGTCAACTTGGCCGCCAGCCTTGCATTTTGGCCTTCTTTGCCGATGGCCAAGGATAATTGATAATCCGGGACCACTACCCTAGCGATCTTGGCCGTCTCATCAATCTCAACGCGGACGACCTTGGCCGGGCTTAAAGCATTGGCCACATACAGAGCAGGGTCACTGGTGTAGGCGATGACATCGATCTTCTCATTGCCAAGTTCGTTGACGATGACCTGGATGCGCATGCCCTTTTGCCCGACGCAGGCGCCCACAGGGTCGACGTTTGGGTCGCGCGAGCTGACTGCGACCTTGCTGCGACTACCAGCCTCGCGAGCAACCGATTTCAATTCGACAATCCCATCATGGATTTCCTCTACCTCTAGCTCTAGGAGACGCTTCAACAAGCCAGGATGGCTACGCGATACCGTAACTTGGGGTCCTTTGGTGGTCTTGCGCACCTCAAGGACATATGTTTTGAGGCGTTGCCCAGCGCGATAAACTTCGCCGGCTACCCTCTCGGATGGAGGCATCACGGCCTCTACCTTTCCTAAGTCAATGATGACGTTGCGCGCATCCGCTCTTTGTACTATGCCCGAAACTATGTCACTCTCGCGATTGGTAAATTCCTCATAGATAAGACCTCGCTCTGCCTCTCGAATACGCTGCACCACGATCTGTTTGGCAGTCTGAGCGGCGACGCGGCCGAAGTTCTTGGGCGTAACTCGTTCCTCGCAGATATCTCCGCTCTGGTACGCCGGATTAAGCGCTTTAGCATCTGATTGGGAGATTTCGGCAAGAACATCAACCACCTGGGGAACCACACGCTTCAGGGCATAAACTTGAATTTCACCGCTGTCCCGGTCAACGTGAACCCTGACGTTTCCAGTTCCGCCAAAGTTCTTTTTGTAGGCCGACACCAGTGCCGTCTCTATGGCCTCAAATAGCACTGCTTTGTCTAGCCGCTTTTCTCTGGCTAGAAAATTTATGGCATCAATGAATTCACTGCTCATTGCCTGGCTTCCCTCATTTCATATCAAAAACTAACTTGGTTTTTCTGATCAGCGCGACCGGTAGAGTTACTATTTCGCCGGAAGTCAAGTGCACCAACACATGCTCACTTTGTCGGCCCTGCAAAATACCTGTACACTCCATTTTACCACAAAATGGCTCGAAAAGCCATAGGGTGGCAACTCTGCCCTGGAAGACGTCGAACTCATGGGGCCGTTTGAGCACCCGGTCTAGTCCCGGAGAGGAGACTTCGAGGGTGTAGGACTGGGGAAATATTTGCGTGTCTTCCATCTCATGCCCTAAGGCATGCGTGACGGCTTCACAATCAGCAATGCTGACTGAACCACCTCGCTTGGCTATAAAGACTGCCAATCTCGCTCCACCCCGTGCACTCTGCCATTCCACGTCGACTAATGACAAGCCCAAGGCTTCCACTACGGGCATGAACAACGCAAATATGTGATCAAGTGAGGGTTGCATAGATACACTCCTAACCGAACTACTTCTTGATGCTACTTCCTGATGAACGAAAGAGTGGGATGGACCCACTCTCTTACGCACACATCATATCACACGAGGCAGCGACGATGCAAGCACAGGGCTCATTAGGTCTCATCCACGCTATACATCCCGGGTATGTCCAACAAATCAGTGATGACCTGGAGCAAGGTCACCGTGCTCGGCAGTTTGACCTCCAGTTGGACTTGCACACGTCCTTCCTCAACCTGGACATGGCTTGTGCAGATATTACGCACACTGACTCCTCTCCTACCCAAGGCTGTGCCGATTCTACCTAGTTGCCCGGCCTGGTCCGACATGATCAGGTTCAAACGCACATAGTTGGCACGGTGCAGGTAGTACCGTTCAATGCGCGTGAAAAACACTAGGGTAATATAGACTAGCAAGGTAGTCGCCACCGCGCCGACATAGAACCCGGCGCCACAGGCCAATCCAATGGCGGCCACCACCCACAAGGAGGCGGCCGTTGTCAGCCCCTTAATGCTCAGTCCTTCTTTCATGATCGTACCTGCCCCTAAGAAGCCAATACCACTCACTACTTGGGCAGCTAGGCGGGCGGGATCATGTGGCCCGTCCACCCCCAGAAAACCATAGATGGAAATTAGCATAATCAAGGTGGAGCCCACGGCCACTAGGACATGGGTGCGAAACCCGGCAGGTCGATTCAAGCCTTCACGCTCGAGTCCGATCAACCCCCCGAGGAAGCAGCTGACGCTCAAGCGAATAACTAGGTCCAGATCCGTAATCATGGTGTCGCCCGCCCTTTTCGCCCTAATGCCTGAAAAATTTGCCAGTACATACGCAGGCGGGAAATAGCACCACGCACTAAGCCGCTTTTCTCTTCCTTCATCACTTGGGTTACGTTATGGAGCAAAATCTCCTCTACCGGTACCCCGGTGGCCTGCAAATGCCTGTTGACCACTACTTCAACACCCCACCCGGCTGTAGAAAAGTCTGGCATTTGCGACAAGACGCTCCTCGACAAGGCGCGTTGCCCGGACAGAAATGGTGCGATTTTTTGCGCCAAATCGGTCGCCAAACGTCCCTTGCCAAAGAGGCCCAAGGTAACTTCGACCCGACCGGCTATGATTGGTTCCAACATGTGCGCAACGTGCTCCTTGGTTAACCCAATGAGATCAGCATCAAGAAAGAGATAGACATCTCCCGGCACCGAGGAAAGGCCAGCCTGCATAGCCCCGCCTTTGCCACGATTTTCTGGGAGGGCGATTACGGTCGCGCCTGCGGAGGCCGCCACCTTGGCCGTGCGATCCTTAGATCCATCGCTGACTACCACCACTTCCGCGACCAAGGCACATTGCTTGGCGGCGGCAACTACCGCACCGACGGTCTTTTCTTCATTAAACGCCGGAATGATGACAACGCAGCGCATGCCATACCCCCCCCTAATTCGTCAGATTGAACGCCATCTGGCGAGCCTCGGCAACCAACCGAACGGCTGCCGATTCTAATGGTAAGATGTCAACGATTTGCCCACGGCGAAACAACACCGCCTTGTCTTGGGATAGGGCGATACCGAGATCAGCCTCCTTGGCTTCTCCCGGTCCATTAACTGCACAGCCCATCACGGCAATTCGCAAAGGTATCATAGCGAGGTCCTCGAGCTCAAGCTCGACCCGCTCTGCCAAAGAAATGAGGTCGCCCGCAGTCCTTCCGCAGGTTGGACAACTGACAATGTGCAGCTGCTTAGGGTAAAGACCCATACTCGCGAGAATCTCCTTGGCCACGACTACTTCATCTAGGGGATCGGCGGTCAACGAGACCCGCAAAGTGTCGCCGATACCCTGACTAAGGAGCAAGCTTAGACCGACCGCCGTGCGTACCGCCCCTTTGAGACGCGTGCCAGCCTCGGTAATACCAATGTGGAGAGGAAATCTGGATGACCTTGAAAACAGCTCGTTGGCTCGCACCGTTTTTAACACATCCGATGATTTTAAGGAGAAAACTAAGTTCGCAAAACCCCAGGCCGTAATTTGCCTTTCGTATTGAAGCGCCGCCTCAACCAGCGCCTCGGCCGTAGGTCCCCCATACTTGGCGAGGATTGAGCTCGGTAGCGACCCGGAGTTAACCCCTATGCGTACCGCCGCCCCGCGGCGCGAGGCAGCAGCGATGACTTCTTTTACTTTGCTGTTACTGCCGATATTGCCGGGGTTAATGCGAACTTTGGCTACGCCCATTTCTAGGGAACCTATGGCTAGACGATGATCAAAGTGGATATCGGCCTCAAGTGGTACCGGAGATTTGCTGACCAATTCCGCTAGAGCTTTGCGGGCCTCATCATGGGGCACAGCTATTCGCACCAGGCCGCACCCCGCCCTGCTCAGCGCCACTATCTGTTTCAATGTATTTTGTACATCCTCAGTAGCTGTGTTTGTCATCGACTGAATGACAATCGGTGCTCCACCACCAATAATTAGACCACCCACTTGCACAGGTACGGTGTCTTGCCGCGGGTACATACGCTCACCCCTAAAAGATGTTCAAGCGCTGTAGGTCTTGATAGGTAATCAGGACGATCAGAACCATCAGCATGATAAAACCAATGAAATGAATCATGTTCTCCTTGTCGGGGTTGATGGGTTTGCCCCGTAACCCTTCGATAGCCAGAAAGATCAATTTACTGCCGTCTAGCGCTGGGATAGGCAGCAAATTGAACATCCCCAATTGGATGCTGATGATAGCGGCGAAGGACAAGAGATTGGCCAATCCAGTGCGAGCGACCTCGCCAACCATGACCACCATGCCGATTGGTCCGGCACCTTCGGCCGGCATTCTGCCGGTGAGCATCCTGCCCACAACACCGATAATCTCTGCAGTGAACCACAGCATGTCCCTTGTCCCCAAGTACAGGGCTTTTAGGGGCCCATGTCTGACATTGGCTGGGGAGACACCTACCAATCTGCGGCCGCTAGCTTCGTCAACACGTGGGGCGATGGACAGGGTCATTTCTTGTTCCCCGCGAAGGATTTCAACTGCAATTGTGTCGGTAGTGGTACCGGCAATGGCTTTCTGCAAATCACTCCAGTTGGCAATATCACGGCCGTCAATGCGCACCACCCTATCCCCCACCGCAAGACCGGCATCTGCCGCCGGCCAGCTAGGGGTAACCGAGCCAATGAGAGGCTCGGAAGAAGGGACGCCGAAAGCCATGAAAATGACCGCAAAAATGAGGGCCGCAAGGACAAAGTTCATCATGGACCCACCTGCGACGAAAATCATGCGTTGCCAAACAGCCTTCTTATCATAGCGTTGTTCGTCGGGGATGGACACCTTTCCTTGCTCTTGCTCTTCACCCGCGACGCGGAGAAAGCCTCCGATAGGCAGCATGCGCAAAGAGTATTTAGTGTCCCCCCTCGTAATGGATAGTAAAACAGGCCCCATTCCCAGAGCAAACTCGTGCACTAACATGCCCGAGGCCTTTGCCGTCAAAAAATGTCCCAACTCATGAAAGAACACGAGCACCCCAATTATTACGATGGCCATCAAGATAACCAACTCTACACCGCCCTCTGTTTGATTGTCGCAGCAGTCTGTCGGCGAGCCCACTCATCAATGGCGAAGACCTCAGATAAAGCCTCTGCTTTTTTTGGCATTTGTTTGGCGAGTACCGTCTCCACCACTTCGGCAATGGCCAGGAAACCCGTTTCCCCTCGCAAAAAACTAGCCACCGCCACCTCATTAGCGGCATTGAGCACGGTAGGATAGGCCCCTCCCCTCCTACCAGCCTCAATTGCTAGCGTCAGGCAGCGAAAAGTGCTTAAGTCAGGTGCAGAAAAACTCCATGACGTGCCCGCATAGCGATTGACCACATAGTCCGCCGGCCAGCGCTCTGGAAAAGACAGGGCCAGCTGGATAGGAAGACGCATGTCTGGATAACTACATTGTGCCATTTGCGCCCCATCTACAAACTCCACCAAGGAGTGAACAATGCTCTCAGGGTGCACTAGCACCTCGATATCGTCATAAGAAAACTCGAATAGATGATGCGCTTCGATAATTTCTAAACCCTTGTTCATCAGCGTGGCTGAGTCGATACTAATTTTGCCTCCCATTTTCCAGGTAGGATGGGCAAGGGCCTGTGACACCGTGACTTCTTGCAGTTCTTTCTTGGACCGACCGACAAATGGACCACCCGAGGCGGTTAGAATTAGTTTGCTCACCGCCCTACGTGGCCAAGCAAGCATGGCCTGCCACAGGGCAGAGTGCTCGCTATCTACGGGCAGTATAGCCGCACCATGCTGCTTAGCCAGGGTCATCAGAAGGTCACCGGCAGCAACCAAGCTTTCCTTGTTGGCCAAGGCTATCAATCGCCCGCGTTCGGCGGCAGCTACAATCGGACCTAGGCCTGCCATCCCACTGATAGCCGCTACAACCACATCGCAGGGTGTTTCTCGGACCAGCTCGGTCGCCGCGTCTTGGCCACTATAAATTACTAGGTCAGGATATAGCGCGCGCAGGCGTAGCGCACACTGGATATCTTGGACCGCTACCGATTGCGGACGGAAAACTGCCACTTGCTCCATGAGCAGCTGGCACTGTTGGCCCACAGCGAGACCCACCACCTGCAAATACTGCTGTTGCTTCAGCACTACATCGAGGGTGGCTTTGCCTATCGAACCGGTGGAACCAAGCACGATGATCTTTTTCATGCTATACCTGTAGTCGCCGACCACAGCCAGTATACTACCGCCGAGGCATACATCATTGAGTCAAGCCGATCCAGAACCCCGCCGTGCCCAGGAAAGAGTGCTCCGGAATCCTTGACCCTAGCGTATCGTTTCAGTGCCGACTCGACAAGGTCTCCGAGATGAGCAGCGGAAGCAATGACTAAACCTAAGAAAAAGGCAGGCACAAGACCGATATTCAAATGGCTCCTCATGTATAGTATGACGAACAAACTACATACTAGACCGGCCATGGCCCCTTCAAGACTTTTCTTAGGAGAGACGGAGGTCCACATTCTAATTCTACCAAACCTGACGCCAAAAACGTAGGCCGCAGCGTCATATACCCAGACCGCCACCAGCGGAATGATGGTCCATGCCCATCCGGCATGCAAGCGAAGTAGCAACATATTGCCAAGAAGAAGTGTCGGGTATAAGATGATCAGCAAATTAGCCCCTGCTGATACAAGATTGAATTTAGGGAAATCCAACAGTTGACGAGTCAGAACAACCACTGCCCCACTTACCACGACCTGTAGGGCCATGTCTTCAAGACCGAGCAAGATCGCGCCCAAATATGCAACCGGGAACAAGTAGTTTAAGCGCGAAAAATGTATCTCGTTCGCCAGTAGCAAATTGCGCCCTTCATATATAGCCAGCACACCAAGTACTGCCAGTAAAAGCGCGAAGGGCTGTCCTCCCGCATAGGTGAGCAGTACGGCGATGGGTAGGGCCACTAAGACAGTAATTATGCGTTTAATCACGGCCGGCCCCCCTATCAAGTAATCCTCCATGGCGGCGCTGGCGCTTCTGAAATTCTGCTACAGCATCTCTAAATTGCCGAGCCCCAAAATCCGGCCAATAAGTGTCGCTGAATACAATCTCCGCATAAGCGCACTGCCAAAGGAGGAAATTGCTCAGCCTCTTCTCCCCTCCGGATCTAATGAGCAAATCTGGGTCGGGCATGTCTGCAGTGTAGAGGCACTTCGCAAAGGCACTTTCATCACCGCTCCCATCGGGGAAACGCAGCGCATAGAGCTTGGCCGCGCGCAATATTTCGGCCCGCCCGCCATAGTTCATGGCTAGGTTTACCGTAAGTTTGGTGCGCTCATTAGTGGTAGACATAGCCTCGAGTAGTACCCGACGAGTTGTTTCAGGTAAACCCGACATATCACCGAGAATATTTAAGCGCAATTCGCGTTCCTCGAAGAACTTGCGTTCCTTGCGCCAAAATTCCTCCGGCAAGCTCATAAGATATTCTACCTCTGCTCGCGGCCTCTGCCAATTTTCGGTAGAGAAGGCATACAAGGTAAGGTACTGTATATTAAGAGCGGCACACTCCTCAATTGCTATCCTAGCGGCCGATAAGCCAGCTCGATGCCCTGCCATCCGTGGCAGACCACGTTTCTGTGCCCAACGACCATTGCCATCCATGACAATAGCCACATGACGCGGTATTTTATCAACCATGTTGTTCCCCCTATATCAAAAAACCCCTGGCGAGAGGGGTCATGGGTTATATTTCCATGATTTCTGCTTCTTTTGTGAGCAGAACTTCTTCCACTTCTTTGATGTGCTTGTCCGTGAGCTTTTGTACTTCTTCCTGGGCTTTCTTAGCTTGATCTTCAGAAATTTCGCCGTCTTTTTCTAGCTCTTTGATCATGTCATTGCCATCACGGCGCAGATGTCGCACGGCAACACGCCCGTCTTCGGCCTTCTTTCTCGCCACTTTAACTAGTTCGCTGCGGCGCTCCTGTGTTAAGGCCGGGATTGTCAAGCGAATAACTGTGCCGTCAGTGTTAGGAGTTAGCCCGAGATCGGACTTCTGAATAGCTTTTTCGATGCTCTTGAGCAGAGATTTATCCCAAGGTTGAATGACCAACAAACGTGCCTCAGGCACGGTAATAGTGGCCACTTGAGCCAAGGGCGAGGGAACACCGTAATATTCCACAGTAATTTTTTCTAACAGTCCGGGATTCGCCCGACCTGCGCGGAGTCCCCCGAGATCTTTCTGCAAGGCTACCACTGTTTTTTTCATTTTATCTTCTAGTTCCTTGACAATCTCCTTGATCACTTAGTGTCCCTCCTTACATATGTTCCAATGTCCTCGCCGAGCGCGGCACGAGAGATATTGTTAACATCTTCCAGGCTAAAAACCAATATCGGGATGTTATTAACCATGGAGAGAGAGGTGGCCGTGGCGTCCATGATCCCTAAGTTCTGCTGTAAAACATCGATGTATGACAATTCCGTATATCGTATGGCATCGGGGTTCTTGCGAGGATCGCTATCGTATACACCATCAACCTGGGTTGCTTTTAGAATAATCTCTGCACCAATTTCGGCCCCACGTAGGGCGGCGGTGGTGTCTGTAGAAAAATATGGGTTACCTGTACCGGCGGCAAAGATTACAATGTATCCTTTTTCGAGATGGGTGATGGCTTTGCGGCGAATATAAGGCTCTGCTACCTCCCTCATCTCAATAGCCGTCTGCACCCGGGTTGATACCCCCAGTTTCTCAATAGCATCCTGCAAGGCGAGAGCGTTGAGCACTGTGGCTAGCATACCCATGTAATCTGCTGTAGCGCGGTCCATGCCCTTGGCACTGCCGACAGCTCCACGCCAAATATTGCCTCCACCGACAACCACGGCGAGTTCCACGCCACGTCGCCTGATTTCCACTAGCTGCTCGGCCACCGCAGCAATCACTTCACTGCTGATGCCGTAACCTAATTCCCCGGCAAGGGCCTCACCACTCAACTTGAGGATCACCCTACGATACTTAGGACAGTCCATCCTTATCCCTCCTTTGAGACCCCAATTATGCGCATCGGAAAAAAGGAACACCGAGGTGTTCCTTTTTCACTAAGCTTCAGAGCGCTTTTGCAGACCTTCACCCATTTGGAAGCGAGCAAAACGGCGCACCGCCATGTTTTCACCAAAAATGGCAACCTTGGATTGAATATATTCTTTAACGCTCTGATCGCCTTCCCGCACGAAGTTCTGCTCCATGAGGCACACCTCAGCAAAATACTTCTCCAGCCGCCCCTCGACCATTTTGTCGATGATCTTCTCGGGTTTCCCCTCGTTGATGGCCTGAGCCCTGAGTATTTCTTTTTCATGTTCTATAATGTGGGTGGGCACTTCCTCGCGGGTGATGTACTGCGGGTTAGCAGCGGCGATTTGCATAGCCATATCCCGTACCAAAGCGCGAAAATCTTCATTCTTCGCTACGAAATCAGTCTCGCAATTCATCTCGACTAATACGCCGATGCGCCCTCCACCGTGGATATATGACTCGACGATGCCCTCACTGGTGATGCGACCAGATTTCTTAGTGGCTGCGGCCAGGCCCTTCTCGCGCAAAAATTCCACTGCTTTTTCCATGTCACCACTAGTCTCTGAGAGCGCCTTCTTGCAATCCATCATGCCTGCGCCAGTGCGTTCGCGGAGTTCTTTAACAAGACTTGCTTCAATTTTGGCCATAGTAGGAGCTCCCTTCTTGCCTGTAGATAAAACGGCTATTCAGCCAGTTGCTCGCCCTGCCGTGCTTCCAGCACTGCATCGGCAATGGTCGCAGTGATGAGCTTGACGGCTCTAATAGCATCATCGTTGCCTGGAATAATGTAGTCGATTTCATCCGGGTCACAGTTCGTATCGACGATCGCCACAATGGGAATGCCCAGTCGGCGCGCCTCGGCGATGGCGTTCTTTTCCTTGCGCGGATCTATGACAAAGAGGGCGCCGGGGAGCCCATGCATCTTTTTGATGCCCCCGAGAAATTTCTCTAAGCGCTCCATCTCTTTATACAGGTTCACTACCTCTTTCTTGGGTAAGGCCGAGAATGTTCCATCTTCGCGCATGCGCTCGAGATCGTGCAATCTCTTAACCCGCTTCTCGATGGTTTGGAAGTTAGTGAGGGTGCCACCCAACCAGCGCTGGTTGACGAAAAACATGTTACAGCGGACGGCTTCATCAACCACAGCCTCCTGTGCCTGCTTCTTCGTCCCCACAAAGAGGATGCTCTCGCCATTTCTAATTACGCTCTTGATGAAGGAATAAGCCTCCTCGAGCTTACGAACAGTCTTTTGCAGGTCGATAATGTAGATGCCATTGCGCTCCATAAAGATATACGGAGCCATCTTGGGATTCCAACGCCGCGTTTGGTGCCCGAAGTGCACACCAGCCTCGAGCAGTTGTTTCATGCTGACTACTGCCATGGTAATACCTCCTTTGTTTTTCCTCCGCACCCGTCATGTAGGAAAGAATCCCCTGCCGGGGACACACCTTTGCCCATCGGAGTGCGTGTGTAGTTTAAACACCGAAAGTCAGTATAGCATACCCATTAACAACAGGCAACTTTTAGTGATCTTTTTTGGCTAATTCCTCGAGTAGCTTGTTATTCAATACCTTGATATAGGTGCCCTTCATGCCTAGGGAACGACTGACAATTACCCCGGCGCTCTCGAGCTTGCGCAAGGCATTGACTATGACCGAGCGAGTTATCCCCGCCTGATCAGCGATCTTGCTCGCCACGAGCAGACCCTCTTGCTCACTGCCTAATTCGCGCATAATGTGCTCAATGGCCTCAAGCTCGGAATACGACAAGGTGTCTACTGCCAGCTCTACGACGGCGCGCTGGCGAGACTCTTGACTGGCGACCTCTTGTCTGGCCCGAAGAAGTTCCATGGCCAAAATAGTCGCGCCAAACTCAGCTAGGGCCACGTCATCGCTACTCAAGGGCTCATCGAAGCGCGCAATCAACAGTGTTCCCAACCGTTCTCCCCTACCAACGATGGGGATAATGCTGGTCAGCTTGTTGGTGTGCTCGCATACGGATTCATCAAAGACGCAACTCTCTGTCTCCCGACAATTGATGTTGCTCTCATGGATGCCCATGAGCTTGTCATTGTAATCAGCTGGGAAGCGTCCGGAACGGACATGACGCTTTAAGAGGTCGCAATCATATTCGTCAATGAGCGCAACCCCGAGGAGCTTGCCCCGCGTGTTAAGGATATAGGCATTAGCAGTAAACACCTGACTAAACAGCTGTGCCAGGTCGCTAAACCTCACCGTCTCTCCGGCTGATTGCCGCAACACCTTGTTCAATTGGCGAGTCTTATCAAGAAAATTCACAATACTTACCTCCGTCTATAAATTTCTCTTTCGGAAACAATAACGCGGCTTCCGGCGCGCTCGAATCGGGCAGAGAACACTCCTTAGTTTCAACTACGCACGGGGATGAGCCATGTTGTACACTGCCCTGATTCTTTCGCTAGTCACATGGGTGTAAATTTGCGTCGTAGATACCGAAGAATGACCTAGCAGTTCCTGAACAGAACGCAAATCAGCTCCGTTATCTAGCATGTGAGTGGCAAAAGAATGGCGTAGGCTATGGGGGGCCGTTTCCCCGGGCAAGTTGGTGCGCTTTAGGTGTTTATCAAGAATCCTCCCGATGCTCCGCTGCGAAAGGGGATGCCCCGAGTAGTTGAGAAAAAAATGAACAACATAAGGATTAGCCAAGAGCCTTGGTCGTACTTCCTCCAGATAGCGCAAGAGACAATCTCCCGCAATTCTCCCAAAGGGAACCTGTCGCTCCTTTCCGCCCTTGCCCATCACTCTGAGGGTACGAGAGTACCAATCGAAGGAGTCAAGCCTGAGGCTAACGATTTCGCTAGCCCGACAGCCGGTAGCATAAAGCAATTCCAAAAGCGCGCGATCTCTCCGTTCAAGTAAGCAATCCTGAGGGGATGCAAGAAGCTTCTCCATGTCGGGACGGTGCAAGAAAAGCGGCAAGGCTCTTCTTCGGCGAGGCAAGGAAATTTGACGGGCAGGATTGCCTTCGATGACTTGTTCCCGCTGCAAGTAGGCAAAAAAGGAACGCAAACACGATATCTTCCTTGCTCCGCTGCTTTTTGCGTAGCCCTGTTTGTACAAATGGGCTAAGAAACTCCGCATATCCACCCGGGAAACGTCCTTGATGTCCTTGTCATCACCAAAAAAGTGCGTGAACTGCTCCAAATCGTGGGCATAGCTCGCAATCGTTTTCGGCGAAAACCCTTTATCCGCAGACAGGTTCAGAAGAAAACCGCTGATATGTTTTTCCATATAACATCACCACCACGATTTTACCACGTTTAGCCTAAAGGACACAAGTCAAGACGGAGTTCTTGTCGCAAAAATCTGCTAATTCCTGCAAGGCGCGCTGCCCATAGGCCAGATTGCGCTGCTTGCGGTCTCGCGGGGGGTTCATTAAAGGAGGGAACAATCCAAAAGTGATATTCATAGGCTGAAAAGTAGCAAGCGATGCATCGGTGATGTAATTAAGAAGCGCCCCATGTGCAGTATTTATTGGGAACACCAAAGGATCTAATCCCCGAAAAGCGCGACCGGCATTAATGCCAGCCACTAGGCCGGAGGCAGCCGACTCTACATAACCTTCAACGCCGGTAAATTGACCAGCAAAAAATAACTCTTTTCGCTGATGGTACTGGAGAGTAGGGGCCAACAGTTGCCGAGAGTTGATGAATGTATTGCGGTGCATCACTCCAAATCGGACAAACTCGGCTTTTGCTAGGGCGGGAATCAGGGAAAAGACGCGTTTTTGTTCTCCCCACTTGAGTCTGGTTTGAAAACCCACTAGGTTGTACAACGTCCCGGCACGGTTATCCTGCCGCAACTGCACTACCGCAAAGGGGCGCTTCCCGGTTTGCGGGTCCACAAGGCCGACTGGTTTCAGCGGACCAAAAAGCATAGTGTCACGGCCGCGCTCGGCCATATGCTCGATGGGCATACATCCTTCGAAGAAGCTTTCCTTGTCGAGGGAGTTCAGCTTTTGCCTTTCTGCCGAGCAAAGGGCGGTAAAGAAGCTTTCATACTCTTCTTCGGTGAGCGGACAGTTTAGATAATCCGCCTCACCCTTGCCGTAACGGGAGGCAAAGAAAGCCCGGCTTAAATCGATCGATTCCTTGGTAACAATGGGAGCAGCCGCGTCAAAAAATGAGAGAAACTCTTCTCCGAGGAGAGCTCCAATATCGGAGGCAAGCGCAGTCGAGGTGAGGGGACCGGAAGCCACCACGACGATTCCCTTCTTGGGCAGCTCTTGCACCTCCTCGCGGCGGATACTCACCAAGGGATGATTTTCCAAGGTCTCCGTGATGGTCGCGGCGAACTCGAGCCTATCTACTGCCAATGCACCTCCGGCTGGCAAACGGGTCTCTAGAGCGACCTCCATCACCAAGGAAGACAACCGGCGCATCTCTTCTTTTAGTAACCCAACAGCATTGCCAATATCGACCGCTCGCAAGGAGTTGCTACAAACGAGTTCACCCAAGAACCCGGTATGATGGGCACCGGTGCTGTAATGAGGTCTCATCTCAAAAAGCTCAACGGGAATGCCTTGTCGTACCAACTGCCAGGTCGCTTCCACCCCGGCCAGTCCTCCCCCGATGACAATCACCTTAGTCAAGACCGTTCCTCCTGTTTGGCACCGCAGGCAGGGTTGGCGCAAACAAAGACCTTTTCACCGCGGCGGTTCTTTTTCTCCACCGTGAAAGCCCCGCACTTCGCGCATATCTGTGTCGATGGTTTGTTCCAGGAAACAAAGAGGCAGGTCGGATAATTCCCACAGCCATAAAATAGCCTGCCTTTCTTGCTACGCCGCTCTACTATCTTTCCTTGGCACAATGGGCAAATCGCTCCCGTTTCTGTTAAGATCGGCTTTGTGTTGCGACACTCTGGAAAACCTGGGCAAGCAAGGAATTTGCCGAATCGCCCCATCTTGAACACCATGCGCCGCCCACATAGCTCACAATTTTGATCTGACTCTTCGTCGGCCACAGAAATTTTTTCCATACTGGAAAAGGCATGAGACAGTTGATTGGCGAAGGGAGAATAAAACTCCCGCAAGACATCGAGCGACTTGGCGTTCCCCTGCTCTACCGCATCAAGTTGCCCCTCCATCTTGGCAGTAAACTCCACCTCGACTATCCCCGGGAAGTACTCCTTAAGTATACGAGTGACCACCTGTCCAAGTTCCGTGGAGACGAATTTCTTTTTTTCTTTGGTCACATATCCACGGTCCACTATGGTATCAATGATGGGCGCATAAGTACTAGGTCGCCCTATGCCCTCCTCTTCAAGTAATTTGATGAGGCTGGCTTCTGTGAACGAGGGGGGGGGTTCGGTAAAATGTTGCTTGGGCAATAGCTTACTAAGCGCTAGGGTCTGCCCCGCGGTGAGCTCGGGCAACAGAGATGAACCCTCGTCTTCTTCCTTGTCGAGGCTCTCACTATAGACGGCCATGAATCCCGGGAATACCAGACGCGAACCATGGGCCTTAAAACTGTATTCCCCCGCGCTAATCTCTACATGCACCTGGGCGAAAACAGCGACCGACATCTGTGAAGCAATAAACCGTTCATAGATGAGCTTGTACAGCCGGTAATGCTCCTTGCTGAGCATGTCCTTAAGCTGTTCTGGGTCTCGTTCAACATATGAGGGGCGAATGGCCTCATGGGCATCTTGAGAGCCATTTTTGCCGGAGAATTGGCGCGCCTCATGATATTCATCGCCATAACGCGCCTTGATATA
The DNA here is from genome assembly GCA_018334055.1 of Peptococcaceae bacterium. Classification (GTDB taxonomy): domain Bacteria; phylum Bacillota; class UBA994; order UBA994; family UBA994; genus BS524. The sequence continues at coordinate 38,454 of JAGXSS010000108.1, read as the reverse complement.
TGTGGCTGCGCCCCCAATGGCCGTGCCGCTAAGCCTCGTGCTGTCGGTGCGCATGTAGGTGATTAGCCCCACTGAGCCTTCCTTGCCAAGTTCGATGCCCTCGTACAATGATTGTGCCAAGCGCATGGTGCGCTTGGCAGTAAACCCAAGCTTGCGCGAAGCTTCTTGTTGGAGGGTGCTCGTTGTAAATGGCGGCGCTGGTTTGCGCTCTCTTTGGCTCTTCTTTACACTAGCAACCACAAAAATTTTATCGGCAAGGTCCGCCATGATTTTTTGCATTTCGCTCTCGTTAATGACATCCCTATTGCTTAGAGTGGCTTGAAAAGGCTTGCCCTCACTCGTCTTGAGACCCGCCGTAAGACTCCAGTATTCTTCCGGAACAAAGGCCGCGATCTCCATGTCCCTGTCAACAATGAGCCGCACAGCCACCGATTGCACGCGCCCGGCGCTTAGTCCCTTTTTTACTTTCGCCCAAAGCAACGGCGAGAGTTTGTAACCCACAATGCGATCGAGAATGCGCCTAGTTTGTTGGGCGCTGACAACCAAGGCCGCTATCTCGCGCGGCTCCTTAAATGCCTTTTGCACCGCACCTTTAGTAATCTCGTTAAACGTAACCCTACAAGGCACGGTGGTGTCTAGTTCAAGAGCCTGCGCTAGATGCCACGAGATGGCCTCGCCCTCTCGATCCGGGTCAGTCGCCAAGTAGACCAATGTCGCCTTGCGTGCAGACGTCTTCAGCTCTTTAAGCAACTCTCCCCTGCCCCTGATGGTGATGTATTTAGGGGCAAAGTCTTGTTCGACATCCACTCCAAGTTGACTCTTTGGCAGATCACGCAGATGCCCAAAAGAGGCCTTCACCGTATATTGTCGACCTAGGTACTTCGCGATAGTTTTCGCTTTGGCAGGTGACTCCACAATTACTAGATATTCCGCCATCAACACACCCCTGCTTCTATGTTTATAGCCTAGTCACGCCTTACTTCCGACTAACTCTCGGATTATGACATATATACTGACCGGTTGGCAAGCGGGAGATAACGCCTGCTATCTCTAGCTCGCTCAGAGTTGCTAACACAAAAGATATAGTCCGGCCAAGTGCCACCACTAAATCGTCCGCAGTAAGCGCACTAGCTCCTAAGGTGCTGAGCACCAGGTTCGCATCGGGGCTTCTTTTCGTATTATCCGTAACTATAGTGTCTATAGAATTTATGCCGAGCGTCGCGAGCAATATGGCTGGGTCGGTCAACGGTACTGCGCCTTGGCTGATCAGGTAATTCGTCCCCCTACTTTGCGGGCTGAAGATGCTCCCTGGCACCGCCAGCACCTCGCGCCCTTGCTCAAGAGCGTGTGTCGCAGTGATCAGCGCCCCGCTGGTAAAATCGCCTTCGACCACTACGCAGGCCTTGGCTAACCCACTAATGAGGCGGTTGCGGGCTGGAAAATGGTGTCGCAGCGGCGGTGAGCCCGGGGCATATTCACTGCAAAGCGCGCCACCACTATCGACAATCCTCTCGGCGAGCCACTTGTTGGCCCGTGGATAGATAGAATCGAGACCAGAACCTAGAACCGCAATGGTATGCCCGCCTAAGTTGAGCGTGACCTGATGGGCATAAGTATCTATGCCCAGGGCTAAACCACTGACGATGCTGTGCTCAGCCGAAACAAGGAGCGGGACAAAGGTCTCGACCACTTGCCGTCCATAGAAGGTAGCCTTACGAGTGCCCACCACGGCCACACGCGGGTGGCTGCCTATCGACCCGCGATAGTATAGAAGGAGCGGTGGCGCATACATGTCAAGGAGGGCGCTCGGATAGAGAGGATCGCCAATGGCCAGTGCCCGACAATTGGCCAGGTGCAGGCTCTGTTCCCATCTTACGGCGTCAAATTCCCGGAGCGCTTTTGCTGCCGATTGCGCCACGCGCAAGTTTAGGCCTGCCCCTGCGAAGTCACTCGCCGCATACATGCCACCGGAAGGAATATTGAGATGCGCGATTGACGCATGCCGCACTCCCGCGACCTGGGAGAGTGCTGCATAAAAGTGCCGTCTCTCCATAATCTCCCCTCCTGCCTAGGGTAATTATAACAGGAAAAGCTGCGTCTCACACGCAGCCTTTCCAAAATACGCAGATTAAATACTTTCTTAGGGAAGCACCCGCCGTATGCTGTGCAGCCTTGTGTTCCAATAGTCTTGATTAAGACTGGCATAAGATACCCCAGAACGCGGCACGGCATGGATGAACCGGCCCTCACCGATGTAGATCCCCACATGGGAGATACCTTCCCGATAGGTGTTCACGAAAACTAAGATGTCGCCCATTTTCATGGCCTCGCGCGATACTGCGCGACCAACGAGGGCTTGCGCACGGGAAGTACGGGGGAGGGTGATGCCTCGAGCAGCAAAGACCCACTGAGTGAAGCCTGAGCAATCGAAGGCCTCCGGTCCCTCCGCGCCAAACAAGTAAGGAACACCCAAGCTTTGCTCGGCGGTAAGAATGACCGCACGGGCTTGATCCACTTGTGGCACAGGAATGACGCGACGCGCACCCACGACCATGGCTCTGACCGCTGCATCGTTCAAACTGGCGAGACGCACGCGCCCCAAACTACGGCTAGCCCAGACCACTTCGTCACCGCCCACATACAAGCCCGTCCACCGTGCTTGGCCGTGGGTAAAGAGCACTATATCCCCTGGCAGCAAATCGCTGCGACCCACTCTCTCACCTAACACAAATTGCTCACTAACCGTCCGAGGAACCGGGATGTCGAAACGCCCAAAGACGAAGGACAAGAGCCCCGACGCGTCGAAACCACGAGTGGTTTCTCCCCCTAACTCGAACGGCCTTCCGGACTGAGCCCTAGCCAGAGCTGCGACCTGCAACCCTACCGAGGTCTGAGCAAAGGAACTTACGGGCACCATGACAGCAAAGAGCGACAGCAAGACTAATGCGACGAGTGTTTTTTTGTACAAAATTTTTGTCACCTCCAGCGTTTTTATTCGCCAAGGTGACGCGCATCCCTGTATGACAACTAGATGCAAGTTATGGAAACAAACTGGATAGGATCCCTAAGCAAGTATTACTTGCCCTTGGCCAATTCCTTTAACCGCTCCACGGGGCTAAGTATACTCGTCAGTCTGACGCCAAAGTTTTCATTGACGACAACAATTTCCCCCTTGGCAATGAGGGTCCCGTTGACCAAAATGTCCACCTGGTCTTCAACCATGCGATCAAGCTCAACTACACTGCCGATGCCCATGGTAATAACATCTTTAATGGATCGCCGGCACTTGCCCAGCACGACCGAAACATGCAGAGGAACGTCAAGTATCAGGTCGATGTTTGCCCCAGGAATAGAACTAGGGGGGGGTGGTAGTTGAGAAAATTGGGCGCGTTGCACAACCGGTACCTCTGGCGCAGAGATAATCGGAGACGGCAGGTCGACTGGCGGAGGAACATCATGCCTTGCGGGTGATGGCGAGGGCGGCATGAGCAATTCAACCATCTGCTGGGCGCTACGCATAGGCATAATCTGCAACAATTCGCTGTCCACAAAACTGCCGATGACCATGCGAAAAGTCACCACGACGAGCGTCTCCTCACTCAAATCGAGGTTGGCATCAGGTTTGGGGGGGTGATCGAACTGCACCACGCTCGGAGGTGAAATGTTTACTTGTCGGCCAAAAAGGGAATGCATCGAGGTCGCCGCCGTGCCAATCATCTGGTTCATGACTTCCGAGACAGCGCTGATCCTCATATAATCAAGTTCTAGCGATGCTGGTCTGCCGTCTCCACCCATCATTAAATCCGCAATCACGGCGGCATCGTCATTGCGAACTACCAAAAGATTGTACCCAGCCAGGCCCTTAGTATAATTAACTGATATGGCTAGATAGGGTACAGAAAACTGCGCATAGAGTCCCGCTAGGGTGGTGACGGTCACCCGTGGCGTGGTGATGCTGACGCGTTGGCCAAGAAGTTGAGAAAGCGTTGTGGCCGCCGTACCCATCGAGATATTGCCGACCTCCCCAATGGCGTCAGCCTCCATGGCACTCAGTGTGGACAGCTCATTTGCTACTCCCATGTGGAGGATTGCGTCTATCTCATCTTGCGACAAATACCTATTGGTCAATCCCGTCACTTCCTTCTGACAGCGTCGTCACTATTTGCACCGCCATTTGTCTACCTATCATCCCCGGTTGAGCGAGAAACGTTCGATTATTTTCCACCAGTAGCTCGACAAAACCGTCGAGCTTCGTACTCAAAGTAAAGACATCTCCGGCACTAAGCTGCAGGAACTCTCGCACGGTAATTTCATTGCCCCCAAGCATCGCCGTCAAATCTAAAGCGGCAGCGCTCAGGATCTTTTGCCGCGTTAGCCACTGCAGTTGTACCGTAGATGCATCTATGGCGGAGATGGCCTCAGACTTCTTACCCAATATCTGTTCCAGAGAGGGGAAGGGGAGACAGAACATCAGAACGCCCTGGCTGCGGTTTATCGCCACGGTCAAGGCCGTGACCGCGACCATCTCCCCGCCGGACATGGCCTGTATAAGCCGGGGGTTTGTCTCCATAGACCGTATCGAGCACGAGACTTTGGCAAAATCTCCCCAGACAGATTCATAGCGCTCCAAAATATGGAGGCACACGCGGCGATAAATTGCTAGCTCTATCTCGGTGAGTGAACGGGATTTCTTGACCGGGTCGCCTGCGCCACCACAGATGAGATCGATTATCGGAATAATGAGATCCGTGCCGGCGTCAAACAAAGCGAGACCGTGCTCATTCATAGAAAAAACCGTAGCGACAGTATGCCCAGGCAAGGAAACAACAAAGTCCTCAAACGCCACTTGATCGATGGTGGCTACTTTAACCTGCACTGGGGTGCGTAAATATGCGGTTAAAAAGTTAGCTAACTGTCGCGCAAAGTTTTCGTGGACTTGCGAGAGATTGCGTAGATTATTCTTGGAGAACCGATTGGGGCGGCGGAAATCATACTTGCGCACCTTAAGCTGCTCTTTCTGAACCCCGACAGTTTCAACTTCCCCTTGCTCCAAGCTCTTGAGAAGGCTATCAATCTCAGCTTGACTAAGTATTTCCCGCATGACGCGACCTAGGAGAGAGCCTTGGTTACTGCTTGCACAACTCTTGTCACATCAAATGGCTTGACAATGAAATCCCGCGCCCCGGCTTGAATGGCCTCCATCACCATCTGTTGTTGCCCCATGGCGCTACACATAACAATACGCGCCGCAGGGTCGAATTTTTTGATTTCTTTTACGGCTTGGATACCATCCATCTCGGGCATGGTAATATCCATGGTCACCATATCTGGCCGTAGCTCCTTGTACTTAATAATGGCCACCGCCCCGTTTTCTGCTTGTCCGACAACCTCAAATCCCGCCTTGGTGAGGTGATCAGAGAGCATCATGCGCATAAATGCCGCATCGTCCACCACTAATATTTTCTTTCCCAAAACATTACCCCCCTGTTGCTCCTAGCGCGTTCATAATCATACGAAAAGAGTCTTCCGCCGGCATAAATGCCAGGTCACTGTGTAGCACCTTGCCCCCAACTTGAAGCTCCGTCTTAAAGACTAATACATAGTCCGTGTCTTGGCAACCACTGACCATTACTGTGCAGACAAATGCATCAAAATAATCATGCACCAAGGTCGGGGGGCTGCACCAGGCGGACGCCTTTAAGAACTCGGAAAGCGCGGTGACAAACGACCCCGCGACAATATTACCCACTTCCATAAGTGCTGAACGCGCCATTTCATTGTCCAAATCCTTTTCCGGCAACATGTCCCCGAAGGCCAGCAAAATATGTAGTGCACTCGCCTCATCGAAAGTAAGGAGCATTCGACCGGTGACACTCCCATCAAGCCCTACCTGCACGCCCACACCAACTTCATCCGGACGGCTTAGCAAGGCGCAACCCTCTTCGAGCGGACAAAATTTAGTCCAAGGCAAGGTCATGTCAACAGGACTCCCCATAAGGAGTGAAAGAGCCGTGGCCGCATTACCTGCCCCTATGTTACCAATTTCATTCAGGACATCCAATTGAAAGCTAGAGACCTGTTGCATCTACGCACCTTCTTTCCGATAGAAACAAGAGGACACACGGTTTAAGCCAAGTTCGCGGTAATTTAAATAGCTTTCGGTGGCCCCGGTAAACAATATTCCATCGTTGGCTAGAGCAGCAGCAAACCGCTTTAGCATCGCCGTCTTAGCATCCTCAGTAAAATAGATGGCCACATTGCGACAGACGATCAATTCAAAACTGCCTTTAATGGGGTCACAGAGCAAGTCATGCCTGGCAAACTGCAGGCGCTCCTTGAGTACTGGTTTGACTGTGACGTTGTCACCGGCGAGGTCGAAATACTTCTTCAAACGACTAGGTGTAACATTGCGCACATCTTGCAAGGCGTATTGTCCGGCTTTGGCCTGCTGCAGGGCACCGGCGTCAAGATCTGTCGCCCAAATGGATGGCAGCGCTCGAAAACCTGCTTCGAGTACGGCAATCGCCAGAGAATATGGTTCGGCTCCAATCGAGCAGCCCGCACTCCAAATGCGCACAGGTGGATTTTTGGTCAACCACCTAGATAAAATTTCCTGCTCCAAGTAAGTAAAGAGCTCAGGGTTTCTAAAAAATTCGGAAACATTGATGTCCAAGTAATCAATGAGGTGCGTCGCCTGATGGCTAGACCCAATGTAATTTTCAAGCTCCGCAAACCCACTAAGTTGGTGCCGCTGCATATACCCCCGAAGTCGTCTCATTATTTGCGCCTCTTTGTAGAGTTCAAGATCTAGCCCATAATGGCTTTTCAAGCGCTGTTTAAATTTACTTAAATGAATCTCTTCCATCAAAGTACCTGTTCACCTCGCCCCACCGACCTCACCTTGACGCTTCCGGTAGAAACCTCAAATGTCACAGTACGACCAACGCTACCTCCCACATCCTCGTTCACAATGGCGATGCCGAGTTGGCGCAATACTTGACGCACCCGCTCAACATTGCGGACCCCCACATCAAATCCGGCGCGCTCCGAGACCGTCGCGAACATTTTAGCTCCGCCGGCTATGCGTGCCTTAAAATTACGACCACCTAGCTGCAGTAACTGCTCGTGCATAGCTGGTATGGCCAAATCGGCGAACTTATGGGGATTAGTATAACTGGTGAAGTCAGTGCTGCTGGGGAGCATTATATGAGCCAGACCTCCGACACTGCGATTGATGTCGTGTAGCACCACCCCCACACATGATCCTAATCCTCGGGTGACAATTGTGCTAGGGGCACGCGCAACGCAGAGCTCCCCAATTCCAACGTAGTGATCCAATCGTTAATCCTCCCGACTACCTGCGCAACGCATTGACATTTTCCCACATCTCATCTAAAGTACGCACCGCGTGACTACTTGCCTGGTAAGCCCTCTGTGCCCTGATGAGTGAGGTCATCTCATCGGCGAGGGAAACATTGCTTAACTCTAGGTAGCCTTGGTGTAATTTCGCTTGATCATCTATCTCTGCAGGGCCCGAGTTTTCCGTAGCAGCATAAGTAGATTGACCAATGCTATCCAATCCGGCGGGGTTAAGAAACGAAATTAGGCGTATACGCCCAATTTCGACAACGCCGCCTTCGTGGGCGACCGACACCATCCCCTCTTGGTCGATATCAATGATGGTGGCATCGGTCGGAACAACCAGTCCTTCGAGCCATCCCCCGGAACTATGGACTATGCGCCCCGACCCATCCAGGGTGAAGCTGCCGTTACGCGTATAGCTCGTGCGTCCCGCCCCATCAACGAGAGCTATCAGCCCGCGCCCCTCGACTGCAATATCCAAAGGTCGGCCGGTTGCTACTAAGCCCCCCTGAGTGAAAAGAAGTTCTCCCTGAAACTCCACCCCCCGGGTGAGGTTACTACCCTCGCCGGAGATGACAGGCACATGCCTGCCGTCAAGCCCCGACAAGAGCAGCTCACTAAATGTCCCTTCTGTCCGCTTAAACCCAGGAGTAGTAGCGTTAGCAATATTGGCTCCCTTCACTGAGAGACGTTGCATTTGGGCCATCAAACCACTGAAACTACGTTTAATGCCAGCCAGCATTCTTTCACCCCCCTATCGTGCACTTCCTATGTCGCGAGCCCTTTCCATCAGTTGGTCGTATGTAGCTACGATGCGTTGGGCACTTTGAAAAACTCGCGTTACGAGGAGCATTTCCATGATCTCCTTGGCTAGGTCTACGTTTGAGAGCTCTAGATGGAATTGCTTTACCTCTGGGATGACGGCAATTGGCGCCAGACCATTGGCCATAAACTGCCCTTGGCTATCCTTCAGCAAAGCATTGCGGTCGGCAAAATCCGCCACTTGGAGAATGCCAACCGAAACATCATCTTGAAAGACTTCCCCACTTGTATCGACACGAAAGTTATTACCCGTAAAGCGCAATGGCTGCCCGTCGCTTAGCAGTAACCGGCCACCAAAAGCATCTGCCAGGTAACCTTCGGCGTCAAGACGAAAATCCCCTGCCCGACTGTAGCGCAGTCCATCCACGGTCATAATGGCAAAAAAACCACCCCCGCCTAAGGCTAGGTGAAAAGGAGAATCCGAAGCAGTCACGTGCCCCAGACCCCAGTCAAGCCTTGGTTCGCTGATGGCGGGGCGGGCTGTGGATGACCCAAGAGCGTTGGCTAGCGGCCCCACCTGTGCCAGGAGCATCGCCTGAGAAAACACCTCTTCACTCAACACTTGGCGCTTAAAGCCCACTGTTTCCACGTTGGCGATATTGCCGGAGATATTTTCTTGCTTGGCTTTGGCAATAGCCATCGCCGCTGTAGCTTGATACAATCCCCTGAGCATGTGCTTCATTCCTTCCTGTACAGTTTGTTTAGAAGTTCAACCTGCCCTAGGGGCATGTTGATGGTGCGAGCCACCGTGCCCGGATCAGATCCGTCCGCCAGCAGGCTCAAGGCCTTTTGATGGTTGTCGCTCGGCGCAGTCTTCTTTCTGGTGCGCGGTAATGGCATTGCTTTTTGTCCATCCTCAAACTGTAGTGCCAAAAAGGACACCTGCTCTTCGAGGGACTGCAGTCGGGCTTCCAGTCGCTGCCCCTGTTGGTCGGCGACCTCATGACTGAGCTTAAGGTAGATATATGTTCCCAAAACGCCGACCACCAGGCCGAGAAAGAAAAGAACAAAGTACATCATGACAGTCCCTACACCCCCTGTCGAAGAATATTTCTCAGTCGCAGTAGTGCCCGCGCATGGAGTTGCGAGACCCTGCCTTCGGTCACCTCAAATACGGCGGCAATTTCTTTTAAGGTCATCTCCTCAACATAGTACATGTTAAGTAACTGTCTGTCACGCAGTGCCAACGTTTCCAAGGCCGCGACCAACCCGGCCCGTAGTTCAGCTTCCTCAAGGATTTGTGCGGGGTTGGGGCTGGTATGGGAACCGATGGCTTCTAAAGCGGCACACTCATCCCCATCATCAGAATATAGCACCTTGTCCAGGGAAACAACGGCCCGTAAGAAAATATGCCCAAGAATTTCGCGCACTTGCATCAGTGACAGGCCCATCAACTTGGCTACATTCTCCTCAGTGACGCTTTCCCCTGCGGCCATTAGCCTGTCTTCTGCCACCCGATACTGTTTAACGCGGTCATTGACGGTGCGCGTGCTAAAACTAACCGCCCTGATGGAGTCAATCATCGCGCCGTGCACGCGGCGATAGACGAAGGATTCGAAACTCACATCTCGCTCGGGGTTGTATTTTTCGATGGCTTCTAGTAAACCAATAACACCTTGCGATATCAAATCTTCTTTGTCGATGACCGCGGGGTTCGGGATGTAAATCCGTGCGGCAATGCGGCCGACTAGCGGCAAGAAAGATTGCAGCATCCGCTCTCGTTCAGCACCTGTAGGACCCCACTTTGCCACTGTCATTCCCCTCTGGTGCGTTTTGTTTCCGAAACTCGCGCAAAGACGTAACCCACCAAACGATCTTGGGTGCCTATAGGCAAATTAATAAACTCGATGCCGCTATGAAATAGATGAACTCCCTGAGAATCAACGCGCTCCACCCGTACTACTCGTCCCTGCAGGATAAAATGAAGTTCCGTCTTGGGCAGAGCAAAAGTGATCTCCACCATATCGAGGTAGGCCAAAGGATCACGATGGGAGAGGCGCGCCCCACCGGCACTGATGTCGAGGACATAGGCTGAGTGCCATGGGAGATCGCCCATCACGCGAAATTTAGCTTGGGCGAGAGTCCGCAGCCTAAAAAAATTGCGACGCTGGACCCGCTTGAAGTTCGTCGGCAAAGAGAGATAATAAAGTGGTATCCCCTGTACTTCACGGCGAAGGACCCGCGTAGCGAAACCCCATAGGGCATGGGCATTCTTATCACCAAAAGAACAGAACACTTCGTCTCCCGGGTGGAACACCTCCACGGCATGGTCACCAAAGGGCACACCCACCGCAAACTCCAGACGAGACAGGTCCTCCACGCGCGTGACGTAGATGCTAAGGTCGTCCCCACGTGTCATCTCTAATCTTAAACCAATATAGAGCTCTGGTTTTATCATCTAGCGGCCTCCAAACAATCTCAACAACCCGCTCAGTAGCCCTCGCTCCGGCAAGGCTTCAGCGGACTGCCCAAGCATTTCCTTGGCAATCCTCTCGAGCTGACGGCTGGGCCAAGATTCTGGGTAGCTTTGCACAAAAGGTTGCTGTTTGCGGACCGCCTGACCGACCACGGCGTCGTCGAGAATATATCCGAGAAAGCGCATCTTGAAATTCAAAAAACGCTCCGTCAACGCAAGGAATCGTTCCCCGGTAAGCTTCCCCTCCTGAATGCCCTGGGCTCGGTTGACGATGAGCGCAATTTTACGCACCGCCTTCCCTTTGACCAAGATCTTGACTAGCCCATAGGCATCGGCGAGCGAAGTAGGCTCCGGGGTGACAACAATAATTACTTCGTCGGCCAAATTGGCAAACGATACGACATTGCGCGAAATGCCCGCACCGGTATCGATCAGGAGAAAGTCCGTGGTATGTTCTAACTTGGCTAGTTCCGCAATGAGCAGGTTGCGCTGCTTGTTCTCCATGTTGGCCATCTGAGGCACTCCCGAGGCAGAGGGAACAATGCGCAGTCCATGCGGGCCGAGCCCAATAACCTCTTCAAGAGTCTTTTCGCCCTTGAAGACATGCTCAAGATCGTACCGAAAGTACTGTCCGAGCACGACATCAACATTGGCTAACCCCAAATCGGCGTCCACGATGGTTGTCACCTGGCCAAGGCCAGCCAGCACGATACCGAGGTTGACCACAATATTGGTCTTTCCTACTCCGCCTTTACCGCTAGCCACGGTAATAACTTTGGCGCGACGCGCTCCTCTGTCTTTGTCCACCAACCTGCGTAGAAGCTGGGCTTGATCCCCCACTATTCTCTCACCCCTAACACCAATTTCGCCAGTTCCCTTGGCTCGACGACGAGGATATCCTCCGGCACATTCTGTCCGTTGGCAAGGTATGCGAGCGGAATGGAGGTGCGAGCACAGAGATCAACCACCCCACCGAGATTCTCGGTCTCATCACACTTGGTGATAATCGCCGCATACAGTCCAAGGTCACAAAAAGCGCGATATATCGCCAGGAGGTCACGGCTCTTGGTCGTGGCACTCACCACCAAGTACATGTCCAGTTCCGGCATACCCTCAAAATAGGCCTTAAGCTCTGCCACCTGAACCAGTTTCTTGGCCGACCGCCCGGTGGTGTCTACAAATACCTCATCCCGATTTTTGTGTCGCTGCAAAGCGGCCCGAAATTCATTTGGCGAGGTCACTACCTCTACCGGTACGCCAATGATATCGCCGTAGATTTTTAATTGTTCCACCGCTCCGATGCGAAATGTATCGATGGTGATAAGCGCCACGCGTTTTTTGTCCAGTAGGGCACGGCGCGCCGCTAACTTGGCGATGGTGGTGGTCTTGCCGACACCCGTAGGGCCCACAAAGACTGAGACGCGCTTGCCTCGACCCTTAGGCTTAGGCAACGCAAAATACTTGGCTATATGTTCTAGAACCCTAGTTTCTTCATCATTTTTACCACCCGAGCCGGGCCCGAGGTGCTCACTCAACCTCGAGACTATATCCGGACTAAGTTCGGCCATGCGAAAACGCTCCGCCCACTTGGCAGTAAGCCCGCCTTTGAGAGAACTCTTCAGCTCCGTGGCACTGATTTGGTTAAGCAGTGCCCTAATTTCTAATAGCTCGCTCTTCAGGAACTCATCTGATATTTCTTTTTCGGGAAGGCGCTCTGCGGCCGCGGTCACTTCAACTCGCGGTTGCTTGAACAAGCCGAAAAAGCCTGGTTCCCGGATGGGCCGCGAGCTTACAATCACCGCATCGGGGCCCAACTCTTTGCGCAAGAGATGCAGTGCGATCTGCATGTCCTTGGCCACAACCTTCTTGATTCTCATTCTGCACCTACCACACCCAAAGTTTCTATGCTAGTTCCTGCTGCGACCTCGCTTGGGGAGATAAAGACATACTGTGGGAAGTGCCGCATGGTGAGGCGACGGAGCGGCAGACGCAAACGCGAAGGGCACAGCACCACCGGTTGACGGCCTTGATTCTGCAGTCTTTCTCCCTGCTTGCCGAGGCGGTCAAAAAACAGGTGCAGTTTAGCCGGTTCGAGCAGTATATGTCCGTTGCCGCTATTGGTGACAGACTCTAGCATGTTCTGTTCAGTCCGCGGATGCAATGTCACCGCGAATATTGTCCCCTGCTCCGCAATGCCTTGACTAATAGTCCTGCTGAGGGCTTGACGAGCCTTCTCCAGAAGAAAATCGCTATCCCTTGATGCCCTGATGTTATCAGCTACAGCCTCGAGGATGGTCACTAGATCCCGGACAGGCACTCCCTCCTGCAACAGGCCTTGCAATACTTTCTGGAGTTCCCCAATCGAAACATGCTCTGCGGAGAGCTCTTCAATGACTGCCGGGTGCTGTTCCTTAACCTTATCTATGAGCTCTTTGACTTCCTGTCGGCCGAGAAGTTCATGGGCATGACGACGGACAATTTCGCCTAAGTGCGTGATTAAGACCGTAGCGCAATCGACCACGGTATAACCCAAAATTTCGGCTCTCTCTCTGTCATTGCCTTGAATCCAGCGTGCGGAGAGGCCAAAAGTAGGCTCAAGAGTATCTGTCCCGGGCAGGTCCACCTTGCCGCCGGCATAGTCCATCGCCAAGTACTGGTTAGGGAGAAGTTCGCCTTCAGCCACCTGATTTCCTCTCACTCGAAATACGTATTGGTTCGGCTTAAGCTGTAAATTATCCCTAATTCGCACCGGCCTGATGAAAAGCCCTTGTTCCGCCATGATGCGACGTCGTAGGGCAGCTAATCTTTCCAGCAAATCCCCGCCCTTGCTGCCGTCCGTGAGTTTCACCAAACCGAAGCCAATCTCCACCTCAAGTTGCTCATTCGAGACGTAATTCAATACGTTCTCGGGTTCGCTTGCCTTGGGTGCAGCTTGAGAAACTGCGGCACTTACGGCCAACTCCTTCTCTTTTCTTTCTTGGTATAAGACATAGGCCGCATAGCCGAGAGCCCCGGCGACGGCGAGAAAAGGCATCGCCGGCAATTGAGGGACCAGCCCAATGGCCGCAAGGAGGATCGCTACCATCCCCAAGACCCGCGGCATGGAAAAGAGTTGCGCAGTCAGCTCGGTGCCAAAACTATGGTCAGTGTTGGCGCGGGTCACTAAAATGCCCGTCGCCGACGAAATCAGCAGGGCGGGTAGCTGGCTGACCAAGCCGTCTCCCACCGTCAACATGACATACACCGTTGCGGCTTCTTGCATCGACATACCAAGTTGGAGCATGCCAATAATCAAGCCACCGAAAATATTGATGAGGGTAATCACGATGCCGGCAATAGCATCCCCCTTGACAAACTTACTCGCACCATCCATAGCTCCGTAGAAGTCAGATTCCCGTTGCAAATCTCGTCGCCTAGTCCGTGCCTGCACGTCATTAATAAGACCGGCATTGAGATCGGCATCCACCGCCATCTGCTTGCCGGGCATGGCATCGAGCGTAAAGCGGGCCGCGACCTCAGCCACACGCCCCGCACCATTGGTAATGACCACAAACTGAATGACCGTAATGATAATGAATATTACCAAGCCGACCACATAGTTGCCGCCAATGACAAAGGAGCCAAAAGCGCTTATGACCTCACCAGCCTGCCCAGCGGATAATATCAGGCGGGTAGATGAAATATTAAGCGACAAGCGGAGCAAGGTAGTAACGAGGAGCAATGTGGGGAAAACACTCAATTGGAGAATGTTGGTAGTAAAAAATGTGGTCAGGAAGACAATAAGGCTGATAGCGATATTGATGATGAGCAGTAAGTCTAGGGCCCAGGGTGCCAGGGGGATGATAATAATCATGACAATGCCGATGACCAGTGAAGCTACTAAGATGTCGGTGTTTTTTAGCACGGCCTGCAGCATCACAATCCACCTCCTCGGCTAAGTACCACGGCGAGCACTTCCGCCACCAAGCGATACAGTTCTAACGGAATTTCACGGCCAAGTTCAACTTGGCGGTACAGCGCCCGCGCCACTTCCGGTTGTTGCACAATGGGAACGCCTGCTTCTTTAGCTTTGGCGATAATTCTTTGCGCCAAATAGTCGCTACCCTTAGCGACCACGGTCGGAGCACCGCCGCTGTTTTCTTCATACTTGAGCGCGATGGCGTAATGCGTGGGATTGGTAATGACCACCGTAGCCTCTGGTATGGCGCTAAACATGCGGCGAGTAGCGAGAAGGCGGGCTCGCTCGCGCTGTTTTGCTCTAATTTGCGGATCGCCTTCCATTTGTTTGTGCTCTTCCTTGACCTCTTGCCTGCTCATCATTAGATTTTTTTTGTGCTCATAGCGTTGGTACAAGAAGTCCACGATGCCAATAAGTACGTAAACTAAGCTGACCCTAAGAGCCAGCACCCAGAGCACCCTTCCCACTAAAACAAGAGAAGACATCCCTTCGGCAAACCCAGACTGCAATAATCGTCCTAACTCCGCTTGCACCCCAGAAAAAACCGCATAGCCCACGAGGGCCATCTTCAGCATCGCCTTCAGCAGGTCAAAAAGTGCCCTAGTAGAAAACATGCGCCCTAGACCATCGATGGGATTGAGACGATTTAGTTCAGGCTTAATCGGGTCTAGGCTCCAAATGAAGCCTGATTGCAGAACATTAGCCACAACGCCGATGACCAGTGCTCCAAGCAGCGCCGGCCAAACCATGAAGATGTAACTCGCTACTGCTTCGCCAAACAGATGACCAAATCCTGCATCTCGCGCAGTGTGCTGCGCAAAAGTAGATAAAGAGCGTATCAGGTAGGTCAGGGCATAAGTGATAAATCTCCCGGCGGTGGTGGCGAAAGCCACCATGACGCCAAAAAAACCCACGGCACTGATGAGGTCCATACTCTTGGCAACCTGACCTTTATCGCGCGCCTCGCTTAAGCGCTTGGGCGTCGCTTGTTCAGAGCGCTCTTCGGCTCCCTGCTGACTCATGGCCTTAGACCCTCCAAAGCCGCACCCACAAGAGCCTCAATATGCGACACAAGGCTGTGCCCCACATCAAGGAAGAGTGGCGAAAGGACACCTAAGATCAACAAAGCAATGCCAGCTTTAAGAGGCAACCCCAACATCAGTACATTGAGTTGGGGCACGGCCCGTCCAATCATTCCCAAGGACAAATCGGTAATAATTATCACCGCCAAAATCGGCATGGCCAGGCGTAGTGCCAGGACTGTTGCTAAGAGCAGTGCCCGAACCGCCCATTCCGTGACAGTTAAAGGCAGGGACAAACCCCCAACCGGTACAAGCGCAAAACTGCGCACTAGGCCTAAAATTATCAAGTGGTGGCCATTAAGTTCTAAAAAAAGCAATAACCCAATGAAAAGAAGCAAATTACCGAGCAAGGTAACCGTTGTTGCCGTGCCGGGGTCAAGTACGGAGGCGGTACCGAAGCCGGCCTGCTGGTCCATCAGTTGCCCCCCCATACTAAAACTCGCCAAGAGCCATGAGGCCAAGATGCCAATGACCAGCCCCCCCATTACTTCGGCAACCAAGGCCTGTAGGAATTCCGCTGTTCCTCCGATGAAAGCAGACTGACCTCGAGCCATTATTATAAGGCTGAGGAACATGCCCAGTCCGACCTTGCTCTGCATCGGTATGTCGCGGCGGCTAAACAAAGGTGCCGTCACCAGGAGCGAAAAGATGCGCCCGAGAACCAACAAAAAGGTCAACCATAAAGCAAAGGAGTCGTTCATCGCACCATCTGCCCGAGGGTTGAAAATAAGTCGATCGTATATGAAAGCATGGTGTTCATCATCCAATTGCCGAGAAAAAGCATGGTGAGCAACATGGCAACTAATTTCGGCACAAAGGTGAGTGTTTGCTCTTGAATTTGCGTGGCCGCCTGAAAAATAGACACCAATAGACCCACCGCCAGGCTCGCTATCAACATAGGGCCGGATAGAAGCAGCACTAAAATAATCGCCTCTCGCGCTAAGTGCAAGACTGTACCCTCGGTCATATGCTCCCTCCTATCAGAAACTCTCTATTAGCGACTTCACAACGAGATGCCATCCATCCGCCAAAACAAAAAGCAATAACTTAAACGGCAAGGAGATGGTCACCGGAGGTAGCATGAACATGCCCATCGAAAGGAGGGTACTGGCCACCACCATGTCGATGACCATGAAGGGTATGAAAAGGACAACGCCCATTTGAAAGGCAGTTTTTAGCTCGCTAATCATAAATGCGGGAATGAGGACGGTGAGGCTGACATCGGCAGGGGTAGCCGGCGGGGGGCTATCAGTAACAGCTAAAAATAGAGCCAGGTCAGCCTCGCGCGTGTGCCGCAGCATAAACTCCCTGAGCGGCACTGAAGCCCGCTCCAGCGCAACCTCTTGATTTATGTTGCCCTCGAAAAAGGGGGTCAGAGCATCCTCATTCACCCGTGTAAAGGTTGGCGCCATTGTAAAGAGAGTAATAAACAAAGCGAGGCCGATGATGACCTGATTGGGGGGCACATTCTGCGCCGCCACTGCGGTGCGTACAAATGACAAAACAATCACCGTGCGCACAAATGAGGTGACCATCATCAGGATAGCCGGGGCGAGACTAAGAACAGTGAGTAGCACCAAGAGACGGATGCTTTCGACCACCTCCACCGGAGATCCCGGGGTGCGCACAGTCAAATCAAAAAGAGGGATCGGCAGCACTATACCTTGCCCCCCTGTCTGAGAAACCTCATCATGTCATGCAGCTCTTTGGCAAACGGTATGGGTGGCGATTCCTCATCAGAGAGCACTGGTAGCGCGGTTAAGTTCGGAACTTCCTTCATACTGACTGCCTGGTCGCTCATGGCCACGAGGTAAGCCCTTCCAGCTACCTCAAGGAGCAAAATGCGCGAGCGCGGGCTCAAATGCAGTTGCTCACGCACACGGAGCAAAGACTTGTTCTGTGGCCTTCGCTGTCCATTACTTCGCAGTAAGAGGTAGCGCAACCAAAACAAGAGGGCAAAGACAGCAGCGATTGAAAAGAGTATGCGCGGCAGCGCATCAAACCAGTTTCCTTCCGGCAAGATAATCCCCCTACTGAATCACAAAATCTGTGAAATAAATGCGCTCGATATCCCCCTGCTCAAGTATAGCATTAAGCTCTGCTACAAGATCTGCCTGCAACTTGGCACTGCTACCCTCCTCGAGTAGGTCCATGGCGCTACGGGAGCGTAGAACCGTGATGACTGTGTGACGGACTTGCGCGTTCTTATCTCTCAATTCTGCGGCCAGCTTGTTGTTGGTATAGTACTTAAAAGTCATGCTCATGCGCAAGACGCGGCGCATGCCCGGGTCGACCAAGTTGACGGTAAAATCCCAGGAAGGACTCGCCACCAATTTGGGCGGAGGGCTGACCATTTGCCGGACCATAGTAAAGACGGGACCTCCAAATAAGACCGCTACCACCAGCAAAACGACAACTATTACCCCAATAATAATTTTCTTCAGCATATTTACCTCACTAAAATCCTTTTAATAGAAATATTACGCGCCGGTTCTTGGCACGACCCTCGGCGGTGGCGTTGCTTTCTAACGGCCGAAATTCGCCGTGTCCGGTGGCGGCAAAGCGCCGCGGATCAAGGCCGCGGACTTCGGTAAAGTAGCGCACCACTCGGGCTGCCCGAGCGGTGGACAGTTCCCAATTAGTAGGAAATTCTACGGTTCTGATGGGAACATTGTCGGTGTGTCCCTGAATGCCGACATCGTTCGGAAATTGCCCGAGCAAGGTGCTCAGCGTATTGAGGAGACCCATGCCTTCGGGACGCAAATCGGCACGGGCGGAATCAAAAAGAAGATGATCCTTAAGCTCAAGCAGCACTCCCTGTTCCTCAAGATAGACTTGCACTTGGGCCTCGATGCCATGGGCGGCAAGAAAGGCCTGCACATGAATCATCAACTGCCCGCTACTGGCCCAAAAAGCACCAGTTTCATCGGTAGATACATCCTCTACCTCTTCCCTTGGCACAGGAATTTCAGTGTCGGGCACGGTGCCGCCATCAAGCACACCCTGTCCCTGAAAAGAAAGCACAAAGCGGCGAAATTTTTGGGCATCCAAGGTCGAAAAACTATACAACAACACAAAGAAACAAAGGAGCAAGGTCACCAAGTCCGCATAGGTGGTGAGCCAACTGGCCGGAGCGGCAACTGCCTCAGCACGACGACGCCTAGTCATCGGCGGCCTCCTTCTGCGCTCTTATTTTTCCGGACTTACTGGCTGGGGCCACGAAGGAGCG
The DNA here is from genome assembly GCA_018334055.1 of Peptococcaceae bacterium. GTDB lineage: Bacteria > Bacillota > UBA994 > UBA994 > UBA994 > BS524. The sequence goes on along the minus strand of JAGXSS010000108.1, from coordinate 19,585 downwards.
CAGCCGCTGCTCAATGACACGGGGATTGACGCCGGCTTGGAGTGAGGCCAGCCCCTCTAAGATCATTTCTCGATACAGCATCACTTGTTTGCTCTTCACCGTGACTTTCCCAGACAATGGCGTAAAAACGAAATTAGCCATAATCGCCCCATACATGGTAGTGATCAGAGCCACCGCCATAGCCGGACCGATGGCATCAGGGTCATCGAGCGCGCCGAGCATTTGAATAAGACCGATCAAGGTGCCTATCATGCCAAACCCCGGGGCGAGGTTCGCCCAAGTACCGAGCATGCCGGCTGCCGTAGCATGGCGCGCTTCCATCTGAGACATTTCGATCTCGAGCACACTGGTGACCACACTGCTATCCATGCCATCAATGACCATCTGCAAGCCCTTGCCTAAAAAAGGGTCAAGCTTAGGGGTTTCGTCCTCCAGTACGAGCAGGCCCTCCCGCCTAGCGCGGGTGGCCAAAGCAGTGAACTGCTCGATGGTGGCTGCGGGGTCAGGGCTCTTCTCGCGGAATAGGCGCCTCATCTCATGAAAAGAAGTCACCACATCATCCCAAGAATAGTTGATGAGGAGCGCAGAAAACGAGCCGATGATGGTGATAAGCACCGAGGGGATATCAATGAACTGCGTCGGGTTTCCGCCCATGATAATCGCAGCCATGATGGCCACCACACCGGCAAGTATGCCTATGTTAGTTACAAGGCCCGATTTCTGCATTCTTTACACCTCACATTCTAACGTTTGAGTTGGATGAGTTCCTGGAGCATCTCGTCAGAGGTCGTGACGACGCGTGAATTGGCTTGAAAAGCGCGGCTGGTGGTGATCATTTCGGTGAATTCGGAAGCCAAATCGACATTGGACATCTCGAGCGTTCCCGTTTCGACCGTGCCACGCCCGTCGACACCCGCTTCGCCCACAATGGCGCCACCCGAACTTGAAGATTCTTCGTAAAGACTGCCTCCGACCTTGAGCAAACCATCCGGAGAAGCAAAATGGGCGATGGCTAGTTGACCGATATCGCGCACGGTACCATTGGTGTAGGTGCCGGTGATGATGCCGTTCTTGCCGATGCTAAAAGTTGCGAGCTCTCCCGGGAAAGAACCGTTTTGTGACCTAACCAAGCCTGTACTATCCCCCGCCACCATGCTCATGGCAGAAAAATTCATGTTAAAGACAATATTCTCTGCCTGGGGAATGCTTAGGGTGACGCTCGCCACCGCCGGCGTCGTGCCGGTGACGCGACCGGAGGTGTCAAAATTAATCGTTCCGGTTGGCGTCCCCACGAAAGCCATGCCGGCAGGAGGAGTAAAACCCGTCGGAAAAGCCACTGTGTATGTCCATGAGTTAGAAGCCGCGACCCGGGTAAAAGTAATGCGCACATCATGGGCCGAGCCTTTAGAATCGTAAATGGTGGCGGTGGTGCTGTGGGTGGCTGCACCAGCCGCTTCGTTAGACAGGTTGCCCGTAAAGTCTACCAAGGTGGTGGGTTGAGTTAAGACCTGCTCCCCTAAGGGAATGGTTAGAGGCGCAACCGCACCTTGGGTATTGATGCTCCCGGTAGCATCAATCGGCCACCCGAGCACCTTCATCCCCGTAGATGTGTTGACCAGCTCATTGTCCTTCGAGATAGAAAAAGCCCCATCACGCGTGAACAAATTGCGTTGACCATCCGACATGACGAAGAAGCCGCTTCCCTGAATAGCCAGGTCCGTCAAACGCCCCGTGGCCTGCAGTGCTCCCTGGGTGTGCAAGGTATCTATCCCTGCCACCGACATGCCCAAGCCCACTTGCGATGGGTTTGTCCCAGCCCTACCGCGGGTGGGGCCACTCGCCACCCTAATGGTCTGACTGAGCATGTCCTGAAAACGCACTCTGCTGACCTTGAAGCCCGTGGTACTGGCATTGGCAATATTATTGCCAATGGCATCAAGCTTGGTTTGCTGTCCCCTCATGCCGGAAATAGCGGCAAACAATGACCTCAGCATCCTACAATCCCTCCCCTATTTCGAGCAGTCTGTTTAGAGGCACCAACTCGCCATTGACGCGCAACAGGCTCTGGCGGCCCCGCCACAGGAGCGATTCTGCATGGCCCTTCTTTTGTTCGCCGTCTTCCCCAAGGAAGGTAACAGCCTTGCCGATGAGCGCACTGAAATCGCCGAGCAACTGACTTTCTACTAGTTGCTCCATCTGAGTATTCAGATTCTGCAGCTGTTCCAAAGTGCTAAATTGCGCCAGTTGCGCTACCATCGCGGTGCTGTCGGTCGGTTTTAAAGGATCTTGATTTTTAATTTGGGCGAGCAATATCTTTAAGAAAGCATCTTTGCCCAGCTCTCCTCCCGGGCGCAAATTTGCCGCCGCGCGAACCACTTCGCTCTGTCCCACTGCTTCGACTTTCATTGCCTAACCTCCTATACCTTAAACTCAACATAGGGCTCTTTCTTGCGCGGCGGTCTATGCTCTGCTCCGTCACCCTTAGGCCGACCATGACGAGGGTCCTCTGCCCATTCCTTATACTCATCGGCAGTATACACTCTCACCTCTAGGGTGGCGGTGGGTTTTGGCAGATGTTCTAACAGAGCAACTTTGGCCGCTACAGTCTCTGTGACCAAACGGACAATGGCTACACCTTGTTCCATTTCCGCACTCACTATCACCCGGCCATATTCCCGCGGAGTAACCTCGAGCGTCAGAGCAGAGCGAGTAGGGCGCACCGCAAAGGCGATAATCTCCGCGTTCAATTCCCTAATGAAGGTGGGCGACACACTGGGGGCAACCACAGGCGTTCTCGCGAAAGACTCTGCTGCCACCGCGGTTGGTCGAGCAGGCTCACTCTCTGCTTCCGCGCCTCTTGCCGCTGCCGTGTCGGTAACCACCGGTGGAGTATAGATATCCGGTATTGCTTGCGCCGGCCTTGGGGAATGTAGAGCCGGCCTACTCTGTTCTTGGGCAGTTACCAGGGGTCGTATGGAGACGGTCATCTTGGCAATGTCTGAAGGCTTGACGGACTCCGCTAGAGTGTTCATCGTGGACGAAGTGTTTTCTTTATTAACCGGAACTACCGCACCACTACGCCCCGCCCTCAACAGACTTTCCAAACCGCCGGATTCCCCAACGCTGGCAGCTTCCGCTGGCGTCCGTACGCTGTTGGTTGGTATAATCGGGGTCGAGGTTATCGCTGGATAGTTCGGCTCAGTAATAGCCGGGTTTGGCACAATCGCGCCACCTTCTGCGCGCGGACTCACAGACCCGCTTTCTACGCCACGGCCGGGTGTCGGCGTTGATACGTCAAGCTTACTTTCTGTAGCAATAAGCACGGGTATGGCGGGCGTTGGGCTATTGCCGCTCAAGTGTGGCTCGGCATTTTTTATGCCACTTTCCATGGCATGGTCAAGTGTCGGCGTTGATTCGGCAATCCCTCTTTCCGCAGAACTTGGCACAGGTATACTAGGTGGCTGGCTATTGCCGGTCGACGGTAAGCTAATATTTTCTACGCCACGGCCTAAAAAAGTCTTTGACACCTCAGTCTCCGCCACGACCGTATTCTCTCCCCCATTGCTTAGGGGAAGGAGCGCCGCCAACGAGAAGGCTAGCTGCGATAGCGTTTGTCCTGGCTGAACCTGCACCCTTGACTCTTCAGCAGGGACTTCCTCCGGGCACGACGCCTGGACAATGCCTAAATCTATTTTTTCGATATTGCCTAACACTTGGCTTAATACGCCGGAAAATGACCCCTCCTCGGCGCCTTTTTCCCCGGTTTTTTTGGCAGCAGAGGTAAAACCCACCGGCAACTTGAGATGCTCTACTTTCATCGCGTCAGAGCCCTTGGCCTATTGTACATCAGAGCCGCAACTTCATCGGAGTGGGATTGCTCCTTACGCTGCCATATATAACTCCAGGCAGCCTCGCAGGAGTCACGGTGCAGCTCTAATTTGCGGCGCTCCAGCGCAGCGTAGATAAGGTCCTGCCTAGCCACATCACAGTCGGCCACCATTTCGGACAACTGTCCTTGCGCGAACTGCAACTCGAGGTGTTGGCACTCTAAATACATGCTCCGACAATCTATAAACTCCGGCGCGACACAAACTTCCACTTGTTCTTCAAAACCCAGAACTAAGGCCTGAATATGCTCGGCCTGTTCCTGCCTCGTTTGTTCGGCCCTGGCCAAGACGAGCATTTGCTGTCTTTCTAACTGTTTCTTTAGCTCCAGCACTTGCTGCAAAGTATAATGTTTCTTCATGTCCTCACCTCGCTAGGGCAATTTTTAGTTTTTCTAAAGCCACTTCCAAGGGGTAACGCTCCTCGACACCCTGCGCCAAAACTTCCATAATCTGCGGCACTTTCGCGATCGCCTCGTCAATCTCCCGGCTCGAGGCTTTGATATAGGCCCCAATATTAATGAGATCTTCGTTTTGGCGGTAAACAGCTAACAAAGTGCGGCACTGCGAAGCGATACTCAGATGCTCTGGGTTCGCTAAATCGGTCGCTAAGCGGCTCACGCTCTGCAAGACATCAACAGAGGGATAGTGGTTGCGCTCTGCCAATTTGCGCGAAAGCACAATGTGGCCATCGAGAATGCCGCGTACCGTGTCAGCAATGGGCTCATTGAGGTCATCTCCCTCCACGAGGACGGTGTAGAGAGCGGTTATTGAACCCCTCTCCCCAGTACCGGAGCGCTCTAAGAGTTTGGGGAGGAGGGCAAACACCGAAGGTGGGTATCCCCTAGTCGTGGGGGGTTCGCCAATCGCCAGACCAACTTCCCGTTGCGACATGGCAAAACGGGTCACAGAATCCATTAGGAGCAGGACATTTTTCCCCTGGTCGCGAAAAAATTCAGCGATCGCCGTGGCCGTGAGCGCGGATTTGATGCGCATGAGGGCCGATTGGTCAGATGTAGCCGCCACCACCACCGAGCGCTTGAGGCCCTCGGGACCGAGATCTCGCTCCAGAAAGTCGCGCACTTCACGACCGCGCTCCCCAACTAAGGCGATGACATTGCAATCTGCGGTGCTACCGCGCGCAATCATGCCAAGCAAGGTGCTCTTGCCTACCCCACTGCCGGCGAAAATGCCGAGGCGCTGCCCATTGCCCGCGGTGAGAAATAGGTCGATGGCCTTTACACCAGTTTCAATAATGGAATCAACCCTCGTCCGCACCAAGGGGTTTGGTGGGGTCTGGTCTAGAGGATAGGGGTGGCCGACCGGAGCGTCGCCCCCCAAAAGTGGCCGGCCCAGTCCGTCAAGCACCTGCCCGAGCAAGTGGTCACCGCAGTGCACCATGAGCCTCTGCCGCAGTGGCTGGACTACGCTCCCCGGGGCTATACCATGCAGGGACCGAAAAGGAAAGAGGAAAAGCTTATCTCCGCTAAAACCAACGACTTCGGCCAGGACGCTTTGCTCACCCTGGCCGATGCGGCACAGCTCGCCAATTGAAGCCCGAAAACCCCTCGCCTCGACCGTGAGTCCGATGACCTCGGTCACCCTGCCGCAGGAGCGCCAATTAACCTTTTCCTTGGCGCGCGCACCGACCCCCGTGAAATCATAAGAATAGATTGTCATGGCAGCAATTGCTCGAGCTGGAGCAGGAGTTCAGGCAGGTCAACAGTTACTGTGCCTAAATCGTCCTCGGCGCGAAATGAAGCCACATGCAAGCTAGGGTCAGGACGGACAAGGTAAGGCTGCATGCCAAGGGTCGCGGGCGTCGCAATTAATAGCGTTTGCACATCGTCCAATCGACTGGGGTGAACAAATATCATCACCTGCCGTCTATCGACCAATTCCCCGCTTGCTTTGGCAATGACCTGCGACAAAGTTTCTGCCGCCACAGTCAATTCCTGCCGCAGCACATGCTCAACCACAGTGACCACCAGCTGACTGATGTCCTGTTGGCAGCCTGCTACAAACGCTTTGCGGTCAGCTTCAAGCAGCCTATAGCTGTGCCGTACGTCTTGCATGAGCGCCTCCGCCTCGGTTTGCGCTAAGTTCCAACCGTCATGGTAGCCCTCGTTCCTAGCTGCCTCATAGCGGCGCAATCCCTCGGCTTCGATCACGGCCCGAAGCTCTTCTTTGTGAGCTGCGAGCCACTCCGAGGCTTCACGGTGCCACTCCTCGCGGCCGGATCTTAGGCGCTCAGCTATCCACGCCTCCTGGGCACCGCTGTCTTCGGTAGCGGGCAAAACACAGGGCACAGTCACTTGGTTAACCGGAATGGTGCGCGATCCATGTCCTTGCACCACCGCATTCTTAAGCAATAATGGCATCTTCTCCACCTCGGGCAATGACTATTTCTCCTGCTTCGTCCAGCTTGCGTATAACGGCCACTATGCGCGCCTGGGCCTCTTCGACATCGCGCAGGCGTATCGGTCCGAGGAAGTCAAGGTCTTCGCGCAGCATATCCGCGGCGCGCTTGGACATGTTCTTGAAAATGCGCTGGGTAACTTCGCCCCCACCGCCCTTTAAGGCCATCGCCAGCTCGCGGTTATCTATATCGCGGATGACCCTTTGGATAGCGCTGTCATCAAGCAAGACAATATCCTCAAAGACAAAGAGTCGCTTGCGTATTTCTTCGGCTAAGGCGGGGTCTTCGCGTTCCAAGTACTCAAATATCATTTTTTCCGAAGCTCGATCGACCCGGTTGAGAATGTTCACGAGAGCCTTCATACCACCTGCCACAAAGAAATCTTGCTGGGAAAAAACAGAAAATTTGCCCGAAAGGACGGTTTCAAGCTCGTTAACGACCTCAGGGGAGACTCTCTCCATGGTGGCAATGCGCTTGGCAACATCTGCCCTCACCTCGGGGGGAAGCATGGACATAATGACCGAGGATTGTTCAGGTGCCAAGTAGGCCATGACCAAGGCTATGGTTTGGGGGTGTTCTTCGGATATCGCCCCACCAAGCTGTTTCGGATCTATTTTACGCGCAAAAGCAAAGGGCCGAAGAGCAGTCGACTGCGATAGGCGACGCATAATTTCGGTAGACTTAGCGACGCCTAGCGCACTGTCGAGCATGGCCCGCGCATAGCCGACCCCACCCTCCAAAAGGTAGCTGTGCGCATTATGCGTCTCCATGAACTCATCCAATATCTTGGCCCTAAACTCTGGCTCAACATGGCTGGTATTGGCCACCTCTGCGGCAATGAGCTCAATATCTGCATCCGGCAAGAGCTTGAGCACGCGCGCTGACGCCTCTGGTCCCAAAGAGATGAGGAGCGCGGCAATTTTTTTGAGGCCGCTGGTGCGTCTTTCCTTTGGCAAGAAAATCTTCCCTACCCTTCATTAAACCACGCTTTTATGAGGAGAGCTACTTCTTCTGGTTGCTTGCTGGCAATTTCTTTGACCCGGTTGAGGGCTTCGTCACTCTCAGTCGTGCTTTTCGCCGCGGCTGCCTGGGCTAGGGCCTCCTTTAGGGGAACTAAATCTACTGCCTGGGTCTTGGCTACTTCAAAGCGCGTCGCCTGTCTGATTTTACCGATGACAACTAGGAGCAAAATAAAGCCTAGCAGGCCGCCCGCCCCCATGATGCCCCAATTTATATACTGCCGCACCTCTGCTTGACGGGCTAGCTCCGCCATTTCCTGCTCCGCCTGCTCAATGTGCACGCGGCTGAAGGGCATAGCAGCGATGCGGATGGAGTCACCCCTCGCCTCCTCATAGCCAAGGGCGGCCCGCACTAGCTGGTTGAGTTCGCTGACCTGCGCTTCGTTTAGTTCACCGTTAACGGTGACGGCGGCCGATAAGCGTGTAACCTGCCCGGGTGCAGTGACTGTGGTAGTCTGGGTTGTGCCAATCTCGAATTGCCGGTTGGTCTCGACTTTAGAATATGTACTCGTACCTTCGGTGGCTTCTCCTGTAGGATATAGCGGTACATTGGAGCCAGCACCCGCCACACCGCCTGCCTGCCCCGCGGGACCGGTAAAGTTTTCTTCGGCTATCTGTTCACTCCGCACCACCTGTCCGGCTGCGTCGTAGACAATGCGCGTGACACTCTCCTGGTTAAAGTTTAGCTCTGCCGTGACGACAACGACCGCCTGCCCAGGACCGTAGAGGCGCTCTAACATGCCCAGCAACCTCGCTTCGATCTCACGTTCAAAACCTCGTTGCAGTTCGCCCTGCCGCGCCAGAGTAGGGTTGGCGGCATTCTCTCCTAAATTCAGACCAGCGGTTAGTATGCTGCCCCCCACATCGACGATGGTGATATTTTCACGCTTTAGATTCGGAACGCTTAAGGCTACGAGGTAGACCATGCCCTTCACCTGTTCCGTAGAAAGGCTCTGAAAGGGACGCAGCCTTAGGGTAATGGAAGCGCTGGCCGTGGCGGCCTGTTGCACAAAGACGCTGCGCTCAGGGATAACTAGGTGCACACGCACCTGGTCGACCACAGGATAGGCGGAGATGGTACGCCGCAGTTCCTCTTGCAGCGCCCGTTGGTAGTTAATGCGGCGCTCAAAATCGGTCAGTCCGAGGCGGGCCTCATCAAACAGCTCAAACCCGACCCCGGTGTTGTAAAGGCCCTCGCCAGCCACCATGATGCGGAGTTCGTGCAGACGCGCTTCAGGCACTAAGACAGATGTTCCCCCGTCGCCAAGCTGGTAGACGACATTCTGCTCTTTGAGCGAACCGACAATGGCATGCGCCTGCGCTGGCTCAAGCCCGGTAAACAGCGGCACAAAATTGACGCGGGTGGTGTAGAAGGCGGCCGAACCGGTTGCGACCAGCACCGCGACAAGTAGTAGAGACCACATGGTGCGCCGGCGCGAGTCCTGCTCCACCCACCAGCCTGCCGTCTGAGAAAATATGCTCATCAGGCCTCACCCCTATATTTGCATGCGAGCGATTTCTTGGTAGGCTTCGACCACTTTGTTGCGCACCTGGACAGCCAGCTGCAAGGACAGGGCCGCTTTCTCCATGGCGATGGTCACTTCATGGACATCATCAATTTGCCCAAGCACTAGCTTCGTGGCCATGTCATCAGCCCGAACCTGAAGGGCGTTGACCTCGGCCAGAGCGTTGTTGAGCTCGGCCGCAAAGTTGCCGCCCTCTTGTTTAGTGGTCGCCGCCACCCGATTGACGGGGCTAATGGCAGTAACGGGGAGCAAGGGGCTGATCGGCATTATCATCTAAGGCACCTACCCTCTCCCAATTTCTAAGGCCCTAAGCTGCATGGCCTTGCTGGCATTTAGCACCTGCACATTGGTCTCATAGGCGCGGGTAGCGGTGATGAGGTCGACCATCTCGTTGACAAGGTTTATGTCTGGCATAGCCAGCATGCCCTCCGCATTGGCATCGGGATGGCTAGGGTCGTGCACCATGCGCGGCGGGGCGTTGTCGGTGACGACAGCCGCCACCCGCACTCCCCTGGACACCCCGCGCGAGGGTAGGCGCACAAAACGCTGGCGAGAGGCGTCATCCATAAGCTCTGCAAATACCACCTTACGTCTTTGGTAGGGCCCGCCTTCGGGCGTGCGCGTGGTATTCATATTGGCGACATTCTTAGCCACCATGTCAATGCGTAATTTCTCGGCCGATAGGGCCGACGCGCTGATGGCCATGCCCGCAAAAACCCGCATAATCAGCGCCTCCCTTCGTTAATGACATAGCGCAAAAGCGACAGCCGCTCGCTGAGTTGCTGCGACAAGGCTTGGTACTGTACGGTATTGGCCGCCATCAGCACCATCTCGTGCTCGACGCTGACATTGTTGCCATCCTCACGCATCGAAGTGCCCCTATCCTGCTGTAAGCGCGCGGTCATAGCACCTGGCGAGAAGCTGCGCCGGTCTATGGCGTCCCGCACATGCTCCTCGAACGTGACAAAACTGCGTTTAAAGCCGGGTGTGTTGGCATTTGCCACGTTATTGGCAATGGTGCGCTGGCGGAGTGCCGCGGCATCAAGACCGCGGTGCAGCAATTCGACGATATTCAAAGTCATCTGGCAAAAACCTCCCTCCATAGCGATACAGTGACAAAGTTCGACACCTATGGAGGTATTCCTGCCTAAAAACAAATCCCGCATAAAAATGCGGGTAAGTTAGACTTTTCGACTACGCTCTTTCGTCAACTAGGATCCCCACCATACGCCGCAAATGCACCAACATGTCGAGCATGCGCTCCGGGGGGATTTCCCTAATGACCTCACTCGTCTCCTCATTGATAACTCGCACCATGAAATGACCAGAGCTTTCATGCTTTTCGAACTTCAAACGGGTAGAAAGCGCTTGCATGGCGGTGTTGACCCGCTCAAACACTTCATCCCCGACATCTGCCGCTCCTGCACCCTCGCGACTTGGGTGTTCTCCCTGCCGTCCGCGGGTGTTAAGGTCGATAGCTGTGCGCTTGGTGTCTTTGACCACTTGTTGAGCGGTTTGGTCGATGACCTTGGCCATGACCACCGGCTCAGTCCCCTGTACCTTCACAAATCTCACTCCCTCTCAATTTACTTTGTCTACGCCCGCAGGAGCTACCTTTTTTTCTGCCGTTGCATAGGCCTTGTGGCCCTGCTTGCTGCGATGAACGTCATCAATTTTTTGCCTAAGGTCGACGAGCAAATTGTGCATGGCCTCGGCCAAGAGACGGTCCCTGTCGCGCGCTTCGCGCCAAATGCCAGCGACTTCTTCTTTACCAGCCCCGAAAGCGGCTCGACCTTGGTCCGACAGGGAACTGCGCAGCGAAATGTACAATAGATCCACCTCGGACTTTAGCTCGTCCGAGCGTTTCATGTGCGCCGCCCGCTCCTCGAGCAGGCTTTCGACTTGCTCGAACTCTTCAGTTGCTAGGAACTCGACCATGGCCTTGGTGAGACGTAAAAATTCCTTAGCCTGCGCCTTCTCATCTTCTACCATTTGCAGCATTTCTACAAAGCCAGACGCAACCGTTCTAATGGGCACGGGTCATCCGCACCGCCTCTACCCATGTATCACGGAGCTCTGTTATTAACGCAGCGCACTGCTTCGCTACGGCAACGTCTTTCTTGAGGTTGGCCAAAACCAAGGAGCGATACACAAAATCATAAAGCGAGAGCAGGTTGTTCGCCACCTCGTACTGCAGGTCTAAAGAGGTCATCAACTCGCAGATGATGTCCTGCGCGCGGGTCAAAGCGGAGTTAGTGCCGGCGATGTCTTCTTGTTCCATGGCGGCAATACCCTGCTTAATGAAGCGCAGTGCGCCGTTATAGAGCATGAGGGTCAGCTCCCCCGGCGGGGCGGTGAGCACACTCTGCTGTTGATACTGGACATAGGGCTTGGGCATGGCCATATATCTGCCTCCGTTCATTTTATTGCCGTGGGGCGAATTGCGACGCCAGCCACGCACTCTGTGAATTCATGGTGCTCATAGCCCTTTCCAGAGCCGAGAATTGCCGCCAGTAGCGGTCTTCCTTGCGGGTCAAAACCTCTTGCATCTGGTTTATGCGCGAGTCAAGGCGGGTGATTTGCTCTGCCAAGACATTGCGCGTAGCCGAAGCGTCCCCTGGAATACCCGCCCTTTCGAGGAAAAACCCCTTGCGATTGTGCTGGTCGCGGGTGGTGCGGATATTGTCCTCGAACACATCCGCCAGGCGCGCCATGGTGCCCGAGGTATTGCGCCTGAGCTGGCGCTCGTTACCCGTGAGACTGGGGGTATAGGCAGTGCTAGAGGCCTGGCTGAGTAGCCGTGCGACCTGTTCGCCATTAGTGGCGAGGGCGTTTCTAAACCGATTTTCATCGAAGTGCAGGCGCCCGTTTTCAAAGAAACTGCGGGTGCCGATGCCGATATCCGCCAGAGAGAGGTTAACGCCCGCCACCTGGTCAGACATGGCGCGCCGCATCTCGCCTACCAACCTATGCAAAAGGGGGTTATTATTTAAGAGTCCGCTCTTGGCGCGGCCTTCCCATAATTTTATATCCTCTTCGCTCATCTCCTGCCGCTGGGACGGGGTAAGCGGGCGATACTCGGCATGGCGCTCGGCACGTAGTTCGCGGTTGAGCAGGTCGAGCACTTCGTTGTACTGGGTGACAAACTCGCCCACATTGGCCACCGCCTGGTCGGCATTGGCTCGCACCGTTATGGTGGTAGGGGCATTAGTAGTGGCCTGCATAGCAAAGCTTACTCCGTCGAGCACAAAGTTATTGGACCCCCGCCGCACCGTGAGGCCGTTGATTTCGGCCACTAAATCGCCTCCGGCCACCGAGCCGGCGGTAAACCCCAACCCCGCCATTAATTGGCCCGCAGTCTCAGACAAGGTAACCCGCTCTGCGGCCCCCAGGCGACTGCCCCGCAGGGTAAAACTGTCAGACACGCTGTTGTAGGTCATAGTCACCCCTGCACTGCTCTGGTTGACACTTTGCATAACTTGGGCCAGAGTGGCATTAGCGTCAAACTCAAACTGCACATTGTTGATGGTAAAACGAGCCCCTTCCGGCGGCAAGTTAGGCCCATTGGCTAAAGTAACCTGCGCTAGGGTTGTATTTAGACTCAGGCGATTGGTTTGACCCACCGCTAAGCCCAGCAGAGGGGCAGCGTCGCTCGCTCCCGCCTGCACCACCAGGTGCGATGTTGTGGCCACAAGAGCGCCGAGGGCATTCTGCATGTTAAAAGTAAGGGTGCCGTTTTGTTCGCTGGCCACCACCCGACCCGGGCCAAAGGCGGACGCGAGTGAGCCGTTTAAGTCGGCGACCAAAAGCGGCAATTCGGTGGTCCGCGAATAATTACGCGTAAAGGCAATATCGCGCCGCACTCCGTCTACCGAGAGCGCGAGAGTACGACCAGCGAGCAATACCGGATCGTCTGGAGGTAAAACAGCCTCGAGGGGACGCGAAACAAAATTTGCACCCGACATCTCTGGCGCTGTGGCCAGCGCCAAAACGCGGTTAACCACCTGCACTCCCGGCCTAGCCTCGGCATTGGCCGTGGCATCTACCGCGAGGGAGTTGCTCGAAGTGGTCGAAAAAACGCGTGTAGCACCGGCGCTGAGCATAAAATGCTCGGGGTTAGCGCGGTCGAAGAAAGTCCGGCGAAAGCTCTGCAACCGACCAACCACGGCACGATAGCTTTCCTGCCGCCACTCGATTATCTGTTTGTCTTGCTCGAGCCGTTCCACGCGCATATTTTCGGCACGCATCAGGTCACGCACCATGGTGGTGGTGTCAAGCCCAGTCGCCAGCCCCGGCATGCGCATGGTCTGCCGCAAATTCGTAATGTTGTTCATATGAGAGCTCCTTTCACTGGAGAAGGCTCGCGCATCTTCACTTTATTATCGGACGCGGTGGCGAATACTTTAGAGAGGCAAAAAGAAAGAGCCCCCAAACTGGGGGCTCCAGAGTAATTACGAAGTGGGATGGCGACGCTCCGCGTGGAATTAACGGAGTAGCTGCAGCACGCCCTGTGGCTGCTGGTTGGCCTGCGCCAACATAGCCTGTGCGGCCTGCGAGAGAATATTGTTCTTAGTGAACTCCATCATCTCTTGCGCCATGTCTACGTCGCGAATGCGGCTCTCGGCGGCGGTGAGGTTCTCAGCCGAGGTGCCTAAGTTATTAATAGTGTGTTCAAGGCGATTCTGCACGGCACCCATCAAACTGCGCTCAGCAGAAACACGCTGAATTGCGCCGTCGATGACGCGGATAGCGACATTCGCCTGACCTTGGTTCATGACTTGGATGTCGCTCACGCCAAGCGCGGATGTCGACATATTCTCTAGAGACAACTGCATGTTCTGCCCGGTGTTCGAGCCGATGTGGAAGGTAGCTTGCCCGTCAGCCCGCAGGTCAGCGGCAGCGACAGTCTGAGAAAAGCTAGACAGCGCGTTAGTAGCAGAGGCCCGCTCAACCCCGGCGGCGGTGCGTACATTGATGGTCAGACCATGGGTCGCGCCGGAAAATCCGGCTACAGACGAAGTGAGGTTGACCCCGTCGGCGGAAAAAGTGGCAGCAGTACCGGTAATGGGAGTCAGAAGGGCTGCGGCATCAGAAGCGGCACCAACAGTGAGCGAAGCAGTACTGGTCACGCCTGCGCGCACCCAGGTAGCGGTTATGGTGTCACCTGCTATAATGCCAAGGCTGTTACCGGCCCTGTCAGTCAAGCCGGAGAGCAGGGTCGTCGCTACTGTGCCAGTGCCCAAGGAAGCATTAGCATTAACATTGGCGATTGCTGTGTTTACGCCTACACCCATGGACCCATCGATGAGATTCTTGGTGTTAAACTGGGTGGTGCTGGAAATGCGGTTGATCTCGCGGTTCATCTGATTCATTTCGTCTTGGATATTGCGGCGGTCTTCGGTGGTATTGGTGTCATTCGCGGATTGCACGGCTAACTCGCGCATACGCTGCAGTATGGAATGGGTCTCGTTTAACGCGCCCTCGGCCGTTTGCAGGAGAGAAATACCATCTTGGGCGTTGCGGGTGCCTTGGTGCAAACCGCGCACCTGTCCGCGCATTTTTTCGGAGATGGCGAGACCGGCGGCGTCGTCACCGGCACGGTTAATGCGCAGGCCCGAGGAAAGTTTCTCTAAGGAACGGGCAGTGCCGGCGTTGTTGACTGAAAGCTGGCGGTGCGTGTTAAGGGCGGAGATGTTGTGGTTGATTCTCATAGTTCATCCTCCTTGATTTTTATCGGCTTCCTTGCCGTGGCAGTCTATCGCGCGCTAGACTACTTTATTTATCGACCGGGGGCAGTTGAACTTTAGGGTTTGGAGCGCCTTTCTGCAGATTTAGTTTGGCGCTGAGATTGAGGTCATTGGGCAAAGCACTGGCCGCGAGGTTTTCGCCTTGGATGGCGGCGTAGATTTCATGGCGAAATATCGCTACCCCCCGCGGGGCAGCGATGCCTAGGCGCACGACGTCACCCTTTATTTCGACCACTACCACTTCGATGTCATTCCCGATGTGGAGTCTCTCCCCCACCTTGCGCGCTAGGACTAGCATGGCTCGTCCTCCACAAAAAGCGGGTGGCGCAGCGGGTAATTAGTGTCATGCAAGATGACCTGTCTGCCTATTGGGGCAGGCAGGTCATCTATCACCACCGGTGCGAGTAGGTTAGCGGTGGCCTGGCTTAGGTCGCCCGCTGGCACGCGGATGATGGCATAGACCCTCGACTGCGGGGTAAACGCGGCAGCTTGACGGGCTAAGGCAAAGTCATAGTCCGCCAAAACCCCCTCTAAGGCCAGTAAGAGAAAGGCCGCCGCAGGGTCGTGGACAAACTGCAGCCAAAAAAAACAGGGCAGCTCGGCAACCGGTACGAGAACGCCCTGCCGCCACTCGGGCAGACCAGAAAAACCCTCCGAAAACTCGATAAGCGCGGAGGGCGAAATATTTAGTTCCCCAAGGCGAGTGCTGGCAACCAACATAAGACAGTCTCCTTTCGGTGAAAGAAAGTAGGGGAAAAAGAGGAAGGAGGACGGGCTCGAAATGGTCCGAAGCGAGGAGTAGAGGGCGAAGCGGAGAGGGAGGAGAGGATGGCAATAGTTTTTGAGCGATACATAATATATTGCTGTAGCAAAAGGCCTTCCTCTTCGTCCCACTGCGCACTATCTACGGCCTACTTCAAGCAAAAAACCCCTCCCCTTCTATCTCAGAAAGTCAAGCAAAGTTGGCTGCATAACCCTCGCCGCTGCCCCTAGAGCCGCCTGGTAGACATGCTCGCGCACGTTAAAGTTCATAATTGCCTCGGCCATGTCCACATCGCCAAGCTTGGACTTGAGTTCCGTCAAGGTGCTCTGCTCCTCCTGGTAGCGCATTTCAGTCATCGCGAGGCGATTCTGCCTCGCCCCAACGGTAGCGCGGGCGTCGAGCACATTGCCCAGCGCCTGGTCTAAGGCGGCAATGGCGTCTTGGATGTTGGCGGTAGGAGTGGCGGCGAGGGCATTACGCGCCATCTCGAGTGCGCCAAAGACATTTCCTGCCCCCGTACGGAAAAGGCTGTCGCCTTCGACATTAACCTGCAGCTCGCTGCCGCGGAGTATTTCGTAGTTGATCCGTCCCACTCCTGCCCCCGCTGTGGGCACGTCCACGACCACGCCACCGGGACCCTCGCTAGAGGGAAACGGTCTGCTCCCATGATGCGTGCCGCCAAAAAGAGTGCGGTCGCCATCAAAGGACGCATTGGCGAGGGAGATGACATGACGCATGAGCTGGTCCACCTCGCGCGAGTTATAGGCCCGCACATCCGGCGGCAAGGTACTGTTCGCCCCTGCTAAAGTCAGCTCCTTAGCGCGATGCAATGCTTCGCCCACCGTTCCCAAGGTGGTGTCGGTCATATTGAGCCAGGCTACGCCATCGCGCACATTGGTCTGAAACTGGGCGCTTTCAGTCAAAGCGACGTTTAGGTTTAGCAGGCGGGCCGCCACGATGGGGTTGTCAGACGGCTGATTAACCAAGCGACCAGAGGCCAGCTTGCGCTGGGCCTCGTTCATTTCGCGCAGACTGAGCTGGATATTGCGCATGACATTGTTGCGCATGGTGGTGTTAGAAACTCGCATCTGCTTTACCTCCCAAGGTTGAGGATGGTCTGTAATAATTCGTCCATGGTGGATAAAAGCCTGGCCGAGGCTTGGTAACCGTGCTGGAACTGCACCATGAAGGACAGTTCTTCGTCAATAGACACCCCTGCCGCCTCTTCCCGCCGGTTGGTGAGTTGGTTGGTCAGCGATTCTTGATTTTGGCTGATGCGCTCCGCCTGCTGTGACTCGACCCCTAAAGCAGTGACTATGCCCGCGAAGTAACCCTCTAGTGAGGCTGTCCCTCCGGGCATGGGGGCATTGCGCAGACGGGCGATGTTTAGCGCATTGCTGCCGTCGGCTAGGCCGGCCAGAGGGGCAGCGGTGCGAATTAGGCTAGGGTTATTTCGAATATCGGGGTTTAAACCGATCAAGCGGGCTTCCCGACCCGGAGTTAGGGGTAAGGTGAAAAAATTCTCCCCCATAGTCGGATTGCTCGGGTCGAGGTGCTGCCCGAGCACATGGACGCTGTTAACACTGTCGTGTAGCGTTCGCGCCAAAGCATTGATTTTGCCGAAAAAATCGTTCTCGACCCATTGCCGGGCAACTTGGATGCCTGCCACACTGCCCTCGTTAAGTAATAACGCTTCTCCCTCCGGCCACGCCGGCGCTAGGGATGTCCCCACCATCGCGCCCTGTATGGCAATAGCGCGACCCTCCTGAACCAAGTGACGCCCGCCGACGGCGACATTGATGGCCCCTGTGGGTTGGGGCAAGGCCTGAAACCCCACTATACGCGCCAAATCATCCAGCAAGACATCGCGCCGGTCCATTAAATCATTGGGGTTAAGCCCCGCGCCAAGGTTTGTGACGATTTGGGTGTTTAACGTGGCAATTTGGGCAGACAAAGAGTTGATATCGTTAACGGCCAGCCCGGTCTTAACGTTTAAATCTTCCAACAGTACTTCGGATTGGGTGGCAAGGTTATTGAGTGAGGCCGCCAAGGTGGTGCCGGTCTCGACTACCGCGGCGCGGGTGGCACCTGCGGTGGGGTTCTTGGCCAGCTCCTGCCAGGCTCCCCAAAAGCGCTCGAAAACGCTGCTCAGGCCTGTGTCGCTCGGCTCCATGAGGATCATTTCTACAGTTGACAGCACCTCATGGCGTTCCTGCCAGTGGCTACCCTTGCTCAACTGCTGCCGTAGTTGGTAGTCTAAAAAGCCATCGCGCACTCGCCTGATCTCGGCGATGGTTACTCCGGTGCCCATTTGTCCGGGGCCGTCATGACGGTTACCGGACACCGCCATGGCGGGCGTGGTCGTTTGAAACACCGCCTGTTGCCGCGAAAAACCCGGCGTCGAAGCATTGGCAATATTATGCGCGGTGACGTTTAAGGCAGTTTGATGAGCATTCATGCCTCGCCGCGCCACGCTAAACCCAAAGAAAGTCGAAGCCACAATTGTCCCCTCCTTTAAGCACGCCTGTCCAGAGACTGCCCGTAAATTTTGGCATCGCCCAAAACGGTCAAGACCCGCCGCGCAAAAAGTAGACTCTGCTGGGCCAATAACTGATTTCCCTCTACTAAGTCCATGATGGCCCGGAGCTTTTCATCTTCTGACCCCGTCAGGGGCACACCGGATGGCGACTCATGCTCAACGGTCTTAAGGATGGTGTTTTGTTCTTCAACCAGCCTCGCAATGGCTTCTAGGTCATCCCTAATCATCGCCTGACGCTGCAAGTCAAGATTGGTGAAGAGCAATGAAAGCCACTCTCTCATTTTTGACCCCCCGGCTCCCGCCCGTCGCCACGCACCATCGCCTCAGCTAGGCGCGCCATGCTCGGGCTGTACTCGCCCCTTTGTACGTCATTCTTGATGCTCTGCACTTTGTCAGCGGCAAAGGGCTCCACCATTTCGAGGCCTGCCTGCAGTAGGCGGGCCGCCAAGGAAATGGCAATGGAGTCGCCCTGGTTAGCGGCAACCACCGCTGCCCCCTTCTTTAGTGGGGGGCGGCTCTCCGCGGTGCGCAGGTAGATGTTTACCTTCGGATCAATTTTCACATTAAACACCTCTACTTCATCGTGGCGATTTTTAAGAACTCCCCTACTTGCCGCAAATTCATCACTCCGTCGGCGAGTTTGGCCTCGACAATGGCGCGCGGCATGCCGTAGATGATGGCGCTTTCTTCGGACTCAGCTACTACATGTGCCCCAGAACGGTGGAGAATCTTTGCGCCTTCCGCCCCGTCTTGGCCCATGCCCGTGAGCACCACCGCCAGTAGGTGCGGAGCAAAGGGCTCCGCACTTTGAAACAGCACATTGACACTGGGGCGAAAGGGTGTTGTCACGTAATCAAACGGCAGCACCTGCAGGAAACGCCTGGTCTTATCTTTGCGTACCGCCGTGTGACAGCCGCCGGGCGCAATGTAGACGGTGCCACTTAAGAGCGGCATACCGTCAAAGGCTTCGACCACCGGCACACGGCTTAATTGCCCCAGACGCTGCGCCATCGGTCCCGTAAACCCCGCCGGAATGTGCTGGGCAATAACCAAGGGCACCCGCATGCCTTCCGGCAAGGTGGGAATGATCTGCTGCAGTGCTGCCGGACCACCGGTTGAGCACCCGATGACAACTAAGTCGTAATGTTTGGGTGCCAGTGCGGAGGGCACCGTGCGGGGAACAACCTTTTGCCGATTGACGCCGGCCGCGGCACGCAGCCGGGGCAACAATAATGTCCCGAGTTCGGCGGTGGCAGCGGCACGGTCGGGCTTGGTGATAAAATCTACCGCGCCCATCTCGAGAGCACGAAATGTCTCGGTCGCGCCAACCCTGGTCAGGCTGCTGACCATGATGACAGGCGTGGGCATTTCCCGCATGATAATCTCTAGGGCCACGAGCCCATTTAAGACAGGCATTTCGATGTCTAGAGTAAGGACATCAGGGCGGAGATCGCGACACTTTTGCACTGCTTCTTCACCATTGCGGGCAGTGCCCACGACCACTATGTCGTCACTGTTGCTGATGGCATTACTGATGAGCTGGCGCATAAAGGGAGAGTCGTCAACTACTAATACGCGGATCTTACGCTCCCCGGTCATCTTTTGTGTAGTAGCGCCAAGAGCCCGTTGACATCGAGTATCGGCACCACCCGCCCATCGCCCATTATGGTAGCACCCGCAAGTTCTCT
>JAGXSS010000107.1 GCA_018334055.1 Peptococcaceae bacterium | reverse complement strand
CGCCGTCCCAAGGGTTATGGGGTCGTTAGCAGAGGCGCGGACCCAGGCTAACGCAGCCAATATTGCCATTTTACAATCGGCTGTGGAGCGCTGGGGGATGGTCAATAATCTACAAGCTACGCTACTCGGGTGGAATGGATTGCTGGCTACTCCCCCGGCTACTGTGGGTACTCATGTAATCAGCCCAACTGCGCTTGCCCCTCTTTACATCGCCAGTCTTCCAACCAGCCCACTAGGAGGGACTTATCAGGTCACCATCGCTTTAGTAGGTACTGTACACACCGCGACAGTCGTTCGCGTCCCCTAACACCACCCCATCCATTATCGTCAGGCCCGAGCACCCCTCGGGCCTCTTTCCATCAAATAACCTCCTCACTCTAACCTCCCGCCTCCGACCTCTCGCCTCTCATTTCTCACCTCTAACCTCTAGTTCAGTTGGGAGTGTGCGCCATCGCTACCATCCTTTGGCTTTTAGTCGGCTCTTTCTTCAATGTAGTCATTCATCGCTTGCCGCGCGGGCAGAGCATTGTTTTCCCTCCTTCGCACTGCGTCAGCTGCGGGGTAAGGCTCTCGCCTAAGGAGTTAATTCCCTTTTTCTCTTATGTATGGCAAAAGGGCCGCTGCCGTCACTGTGGGGCCGCTATTTCGCTCCGCTATCCCTTGGTGGAGTTACTCACTGCGGTGTTGCTCAGCCTCATTTGGTACCTGCAAGGTGGTTCTCCGTCCACCTATGCGTACTTGATTTTTGCCTCGCTCCTCATCGTCATAAGTTTTATCGACATCGACCATATGTTAATTCCCGACCAGCTACTGGTGGCCGGAGTGGGGGTTTGGTTGGTGTTGCAGCTTTTGTCGCCCTTTATTGCCTGGTCTGATGCCCTCGCGGGCAGTGCCTTGGCCTTCGCCCTCATGTTGGTTATTTTTGTGCTTTCGCGGGGGGGCATGGGCTTTGGTGATGTCAAGTTGGTGGGGCTTATTGGCCTCTACCTTGGTTTGTCCCTCACCTTGCTCAGCTTGTTTTTGGCATTTGTCCTAGGTGCGGCAGTGGGCCTGACCCTCATCCTTCTGCGCCTGAAGAAAGGAAAGTCAGCTTTGCCTTTTGGCCCATTCCTCGCCCTCGGCGCTTACCTGGCCATGGTCTGGGGCGGCGACATCATCCGTTGGTATTTGCAAATCTCGGGGTTCTAGGGGGTGCTCTTGTGCAATGCGCGCGCCAAGAAGGCTACTCACTCATCGAAATACTCGCGGCGGTGGCCATTTTAGCGATTGCCGTCTTGCCCCTGATGGGGATGTTTACGGCTGCCCTGCGCAGTGCTCACTTTGCCCAAATTACTTCTCAAGCGGCCTTTCACGGACAAGCCCTCGTTGAAGACGTGGTAGCGGCGAGTGGGAGCACACTTTCCGCCCTCAAGGCTAGTTTTGAGAGAACCCTTCCCGTAAACATCCCCAACACACAGTTTGCTTTTACACGGCATATTGATAGCCACGGGACGGGGCTTATTCGTGTTACCGTCGTCATCTATTGGACGGACGGGCAGGGGGCACGGCAGTACAGGGTGGTGACCCTTATTGAGTAAGCAAGCCGGCATGACCCTTATTGAACTGGTGGTGGGACTGGCCATAGTGGTGCTGGTGGTGGGTGCCGTGGGCACCATGTTTGTGGCGGGGGTGCGTAGCTACCAGGCGCGCCATACGGGCTCCATGGTGCAGGCTGACTTGCGCTTTGCCCTTGACTACGTTGTGCGGGAGTTACGCGCTGCTTCGGCGGTTACTCTAAACAACCCTTCCGATATCAGCTACACATCGAGTGCTGGCTCACATCGCATCTATCTTATAGGTGCGGAGATCATGCGACTTCGTGGCACCGAACTGTCTTCACTCACCGGTCATGTACAAGCATTGGTGTTTACAGAGCAATCAGATATAATTACGATAACAATCATTAGCGTCACTACAGTCGACAATATCGTGGGTAGCGGTTTGCCGCTGACCTTGACTACGCGAGTTGTCAGGCGCAACTAGGGGGTTTCGGTGTGAAGCAACAAGGCAGTGTGTTGGTCTATATCTTAGCTACTGTCGCTATCTTAGCGCTCTTGGGTGGAAGCGTGGTGCATTCTGCCATGGTCGAGCAAAGAGCCGCCGTCAACCACAGCCAGGGTATCCGGTCATTTTTTGTGGCGGAGGCGGGTCTGAACTTTGGCCTTAAATATATTCGCGACAATCAAGCCACACTTCCTAACCATCTTTCTGTAGGGAGCGAAGTGCAGATTTATAGTAGCCCGGGCTTCGGTGGCACCCACACTGCAATGTCCGACATAGGAGAGCTCCTTGTCACGTTGGTGCGAACTGCCGACGGCTGGCGGGTGGAGTCAAAAGGGCTAGAGCAGGGAGCGACGAGCCTGGTGGGTACTTCCGTAACCATAGGCGGGACGACGGGTTTTACCCCGGCGCAGGAACAAATTCTTATGCACGGCGTGTACCTTTACGGTGCTCTTGAGATGGTGGGCAGTTCGCGGGTTACTAGTAATGTTTTTGCGCATGCGGTCGATATCTCCGGTTCTTCACGCATCGTGGGCAATGTGCAGGTGCCCAGTCCCTTTCCTTTGAGCGGGGTTCGCTTTCCCACTTGGGGTAGACAGAGCGATTTCATAACAGGCACCATTACCCATGCACTTCCTCAGCAACCGGCTGTCATGCCTACATTCCCGCCTTTGCCGACGGGGCTCCCTTCGCGGAGTGATCTTCGTGTTACCGGAAGTTCAACCCATACTATCACCGCCGATGGCATTTATAATGCCATCGAAGTTAGCGGCAGCAGCATTCTGACTATCAATGTTGGCTCCACCGACCGCATACTGCGGCTGCGCAATTTTGCCGTGAGTGGGAATGCCCGTGTATTTGTTAGCCGGCAGAGCGGCAGCAGTGCCAGACTGCTGCTTTACGTAGAGAACGAATTTGATTTAAATGGCAGCTCTCGCTTTAATTTCCTTACTGACACCAACCCTGGGGACGCCAGCAGCGTGGTACTCTACTATATCGGAGAAGAAGATCTAGACTTTTCTGGCAATGTTCGCTGGGCGGGGAATATCGCTGTTCAACGAGCGGATATAGATCTGAGCGGTAGTAGTAGTGTGGTAGGTAACATTGTTTCTGGGGGTGGTATTATTAGTCTTTCTGGCAATGTTCGACCTCGAACGGGTATTGTCTACGCTCCGAACGCGCATGTCGATATTGGGGGTAGTTCCGCCTTGCTCGGCCAGGTGGTGGCCAAGAGCATGGAGGTTGATGGTAGTGCGAGGGTAGAAAGCCACGCCGGCACACTGGACTCATTCTTGCCTCTCGCGCGGGATTTAGGCATTCTTGGCGCAGGGCAGGGAGTGCAGGAACATTCTTGGAGTGGAAGATGATCGGTGAGATATTGCATGGAGGATGTTTTCGATGCGTGAAATTATTGCAAAAAATTTAATGTGGATTGTACTTGCTGGAGGGCTATTGGTCATCTCTTTTGTGGGTCTTCTTTTATTGCTGAGGGGCAAACGAACGCTCGGTATAGATGTAGGCAATGCCCAAATTAAAATTGTTGAACTCAGGCTAGGTAAGAAACCTCATCTCCTGCGCTACGCAATAGTGCCCACCCCACCAAGTACAATTGAAAATGCCGTGGTGAAAAACCCTGCCGAACTGAAGAAAGCACTTTTAACCGCCTTAAAAATCGGGAAATTCACCGTAAGGCGAGGTACGACCGTTTTGACCGGTCAAAATTTGCTTCTCAGGCATATAGAGTTACCCCCAATGCCGCAAAAAGAGCTGCGGTCCGCCATTGCATGGCAGTTTGACCAGTTTTTTCAGATGCGTCTTGCCGAAATGCTAACGGACTACCAAGTTATCTCGGAAGGGTTGGGCAAGCCTTCATCTGTCTTGTTGGTGGCTATGCAGCGCGAACCGGTAATGGTCCTCGTGGATAACTTGCGCCAGGCCGGCTTGTTGGTCGAGGGCGTAGATATAGAGCCTTTAGCGGCACTGCGAGCCATAAAGCTCTGTCGTCAAGCAGATACTGAGCGCCAGACTGTGGCGGTAGTCGATTGTGGTGCCGGCACCACGAACATCAGTATTTTTAGCAGTGGGCTACTTTCCTCTGTTCGTGTTTTGAATATCGGCGGCAGTGACTTTACCCGCGCCGTGATGAATTATCTGGGAGTAGATTGGAGTAGTGCTGAAGCAGAGAAAAAAATGAACGGATTTCGTTTGGACAGCGACATCGCCACGGTAGTTATTCCTCTGCGCGACAAGCTCTTTAACGAGATTAATAAGACCCTTAGCTATTATTTCGCCGAAAACCGCGGGCAAGACTTAGTCAAAGTCGTCATCATGGGCGGGGGCAGTTCCATGGTCGGCCTGGGCTCCCAACTGGAGAAATATTTGTACGAGCATCAAAACAGCTTAGCGAAGCATTTTTCTGTCGAGCTCTGCAACCCGTTAATGGTGATCTCGCATAAATTACCTTCTGACAAAGTCGAGCTTCTCGGTCCGACTCTCAGCGTGGCTGTGGGGTTGGCCATACGGGAGGAGCATATACAGTGAAAATCAATCTCTTGCCACCTAAAATGAGGCGGATGGCGGGACGAGCGAATCGGCTTCGCTATGCGGTCGTCATAGGGCTGGTGATTGTTCTCATGCCAGTGTACTTCACCTATAGACTAGGTGTAACTGTAGAGCGCCTAGCCCAGAACGAGCTAACTCTGAAAAATCGCGTAGGACTCCTCACGCCTTTCGACGCTTTGCTTACCGAACGTGCTGAGCTAGAAAAGCGAGTAGCAGAGCTTAAACAAGCTGGAGGCGAGAGGATTCACTTCGTTCCCACCATTCACTTAGATGAATTGCTACGCCTGCTCCCGCCAAGCACCTTCTTGTCAAGTATAGCCCTTGACAAGGGTAGCCTGCGTTTTAACGGAGTGGTCGGTAGCCTGACTGAAGCAGCAACTCTCCTGAAGCTCATCCAGACCTCACCATTGTACGATTCTCCACTGCTATCACAATTGTCCTCTGAGCCTAGGGGCTATCGCTTTGAAATATCGGCTACACTCCTTGGGGGTGAAAGAAAATGAAGACTCGCCTTGCCATACGCGAAAAGGCCCTGCTCACTATCCTCCTTGTTTTTTTGCTTATTCTCGGCTACTATATCTATGTTTTACAGCCTCTCCTTGCCAGGCAAGCTGCCCTCACGGCTAGTATCGCCAGCCTAGAACTTGAAGTGGCGCGTCTTGAGCCGCTAGAGAAACAAGAGACTGCCTTACGTCAGGAAATTGCCAGTTTAATAGCCGAGGAACTCTTGCTGGCGACCACCGAGGAGCCGATGAACCTGCCGCAATTGCTGGTGTTCCTAGAGGGCGTAGCAAAAGCTAGGCTTGTTGGTTTGGATACCATCGGCCTGCAAAATATTAATCCGGTAGATGGTGGTTTGGTCACTCTGACTGCACGCGGAACTTACCCTTTTCTTTGGAGCTTCTTACAGGCCTTAGAGGGACAGCCGGAGACTCTTAGCCTTGAACAGGTGATCTTCAATGCCGATGGGGAGGCTGTCAGTGCTGACCTCACTTTTCGTCTTGTCGGCGCGGTTATTCCCGAACAACCTGGTCTTTCTGTGCCCGTGCGCCTGTCCCCGTTTACTCTTGGCCGCTAAGATATGTGACATCTGCCAGTCAGGAAAATGGTTGTGGTAGGTTGTAGCGCGACAGTGTTCCTGCAATGTAATGGTATAGAGAATGGCATCGTCAAGGGTAGTCTGGCATCGTCAAGGGTAGTCGGATGCAAATGATGTCCATGCCTTTGAGGTGGGTAATGGGGGTAGGGCGGAATCATGGTGATATCCTAGTGCATTTATACTGATTTGACACGATTGGAAGCTCGGCAGAGAGAGGAGTTGACCCATGCCGCGCCGCTTTAACGTAGGCTTTACTCTGATTGAACTTGTGGCTGTGCTGGCTATTGTGCTCCTTATCGGCGCTATGATATTGCCGCGCATGAGCCATCTAATTGTCTCTTACACTCTCGATTCTGCTGCCCGCCGCTACCTCATCGACGCCCAAGCGATCCGACAAAGGGCAGTCGTCACCGGCCGGGTCCTCCGCATTGAATACATTAGTTCGGTGCCGGCCTTAATTCGAGTCTTAGATGGGACAACAGAATTAACCGAGTTTAGCCGTACGTTGCCTCAGGGGCTGACATTAGAGCCGCTGACACATAGTACCAAGTGGGTCCAATTCGACCCCCGTGGTGAAGCCACTTGGGAGTCTGGCGCACCTACGTACACAATCATCATCCGCGCCTCCAACAATCAGCGCATGGAGTTAATCTTCCACCGTGCAGGGCGCATCATGCTGCTGGTCGTGCCATGAACATTATCCTCATAGGCATGATGGGCAGCGCGAAAAGCAGTGTGGGGCGCATTGTGGCTGCGAAAATGCGCCGTCAGCATCTCGACTTGGACAACATCATCGAAGAACAGTGTGGGCTGGATATACCCACTATTTTTGCGCGCTTTGGGGAGCCGCACTTCCGTTTTCTTGAGGCCGGGGCGATGTTTGAAGTGGGCAAATTCCCTCTGCCCGCTATAATTTCTTTGGGCGGGGGGGCGATTCTTAACGCTAACGCGATGGAAGCGCTTAAATTGACGGGCAAGGTGGTGTACCTAGAGGCATCGCCTGAGCACCTTCTAAACCGTCTAGAAAAGAGTGCGCAGAAAAGGCCGTTACTCGAAGGTGCCCCGGACCGCCTGCTCCGCCTCACCGCCATCCTCACCGCGCGGCGCTCTCGGTACGAGCATTACGCAGACCTGGTAATTAAAACAGATGCCAAAGAAAGTGTGGATGTAGCCGCAGAAATTATAATGTGGTGGGGAACTTTTGCGCCAGACCTTTAAGAGCACACTGACAACTACCGCCACCACCGCTGTGCATTTGGGACAGGATTGGCCAGTCTTGGTGGCGAGGTAGAGGAAGGATTTCTTACACTGCGTAGAGAATCTTATCCTCGGCGAAAAAACCGGCGACACGTTTATTGGTCGCACGATGATGTTGCGGCCATCCCTTAGTGACCATCACTGCCGGAGCATAATACGAAGGGGGATTTTTATTTGCCGAGCACCTTAGTCATCCATGGTCCAAATCTCAATATGTTGGGGCAACGCGAACGACGCATCTACGGGTTGACCACGCTGACAGAATTAAACGCGGCCCTGAGTGCCGCCGCCCTTGGCCTTAACTGGGAGATCGAAATCATGCAGAGCAATTCCGAAGGGGAAATAGTTACGGCCATTCAAGATGCACTCGGCAACCACGATTGCATCATTATTAACCCCGGTGCCTATACCCACTACAGCATTGCCATCCGCGACGCCATTGCCGCCTGCGGTGTGCCGACTATCGAGGTGCATCTGACGAATATCTACCAGCGCGAAGAGTTTCGCCATAAGTCCGTCGTGGCGCCGGTCAGTGTAGGGCAAGTCAGTGGTTTTGGTCCTTATGGCTATATTATGGCCTTGAATGCGGCCAACCAGCTCCTTGGTGCCACGGCCAACGCGCAGAGTTAGAGAAGTGTAGAGGAGGCGCAAATAAATGAGCCAGCGCATAGATAGACTACGCCAAGCAATGCCTACGGATGTCGACGCTCTGCTAATTATTAAGCCGGACAATCGCACCTATATCAGTGGGTTTACCGGCTCTAACGCCTACCTGTTGGTGGGCAGGGAGGTAGCACTGCTCCTCACTGACTTTCGCTACATTGAACAGGCGAGTGCCGAGTGCCCGTACTTTGTAGTTCGTGATTACGCACCGGTTTTCTTGGACAGCCTTAAACAAGCTCTCGCCGACGCTAACATCAGCACATTGGCCTTTGAGAGTGATTTCGTCACTTTCAGTACATACCATGAGCTGAAGGAGAAATTAGGGGTCGCTTTGGTGCCCACAACCGGCCTAGTAGAGAAGTTGCGCCAAGTGAAAGATGCCGGCGAGGTAGAGAACATGCAGCAGGCGGCTTTAATTGCCGAAGCAGCTCTTGCCGAAGTCTTACCGATGGTCAAGCCCGGTGTCAGCGAGAAGTCTGTCGCGCTCAGTCTCGAATTTGCGCTCCGGAGGCGCGGTGCCGAGAAGCTTCCCTTTGAGATTATCGCCGCTTCCGGTCCGCGCTCGAGCTTGCCCCATGGGCGGGCTTCGGAACGCTTAATTGAGCGGGGGGACTTCTTGACGCTTGACTTTGGTGCTGTGTACAATGGTTACTGCTGCGATATGACCCGCACCTTTATCGTGGGCGCTAAGGCAACACCAGAGCAAGAAAGGGTCTACAACACCGTCTTGGCTGCGCAGGAGCAGGCCTTGGCCGCTTTACGGCCCGGACTCATCGGGCGGGACTTTGATAAGGTTGCCCGCGATGTCATAACGGCGCAAGGCTATGGTGAGCGCTTTGGGCATGGTCTAGGTCATGGGGTTGGTCGGGCGGTGCATGAAGGCCCCGGGGCCGGCAGTAAGTCCGAGGACCTCTTTAGCCCCGGCATGGTCATCACGGTCGAGCCGGGTATCTACCTGCCGGGTTGGGGCGGGGTGCGCATCGAAGACATGGTCCTGGTGACCGAGACAGGCTATCGTAATTTTAACACCTTTCCGAAGGAGCTCACCACTTTAGGGTAGGTGTCGTTGTCAAGGCGATTTAGGAGGATGAACAGATGATTTCCACGAGCGAATTTCGTACCGGTGTGACCATTGAGATGGATGGGTCCGTCTACCAAATTGTTGATTTTCAACATGTGAAGCCAGGCAAGGGCGCGGCGTTTGTGCGCGCCAAACTGAAGAATGTTGAAACCGGCGCGGTGCAAGAGACTACTTTTCGCGCCGGCGAGAAGGTCAACCGTGCCCATGTCGAACGTCGCATCATGCAGTACCTCTATGACACCGGTGATTTTTACACTTTCATGGACAACGAGAATTACGAGCAGATGAATGTCAGCCACGACACCCTCGGGGATGACATTAAATTCCTCAAGGGGAATGAGAACGTGACCATGCTCATGTATAATGAAAAGGTCATGGGGGTGGAACTGCCGTTCTATGTCGAGCTGACAGTTAGCGACACCGCCCCGGGTTATCGCGGCGATACGGCCACGGGTGGTTCCAAGCCGGCGACCATGGAAACAGGCTTAGTTATTAACGTCCCTTTCTTTATAAACGTCGGGGACAAGCTGCGCATCGACACGCGCACGAAGGAGTATCTCGACCGCGCCTAGATTAAGGCTAGACCAAAAAATTGGGAGGTGCCGCGCATGCTGCTGACCGGAGCAGGACTTCGTCAGATTTTTAACCTTACCTCACCGTTTACTGTCGATGGCCGGCTGAAGCCGGAAAATGAGAGGGTCACGCTTCTCGCGGCTAATGCCAACTTTCCCTTAGAGCTCCAGTTCAGGGCTTTTGCCATGGCGGGCGCATTAGGGGACGGTTCACCTATTATTGTGCAGATGAGTCAGAATGCGGCAGAGGCAGCCGCCGGTGACCCGGGCAAGGTGCTCCCCCTTCAGGGAGTAAAGCACTACAGCCCCGACACCAATGTGGTGCTCGGAGCACAACTGGCTGCCCAGCAATTAACACGCTTAGCCCGAGAATACAACGCCCCCTACCTAGCCCTCTCCCTTGACCATTTCAAAGTGCCGGCGTTTAGCAAAGAGAAGCTTCTCGCTCGCCCCAACCCTAAACAGGGCTTGAGCCACACTTTGGCTGAGGCTCGCCTGGGGCATGTCCTCGAGCATATGCTCGCTGTCTTTGGTGAAGAAGCAGTTATCGATGCGGACACGAGGGAAGCCTATTGTCGCTACTTTACTGGTCAGGAATATCTAGTCTTTAAGCGGGATTTTGTGCGGGTGGTAGAGCTGGTTCGCCCGGCTTGGGGCATGATTGATACGGAGCAATTACCGCCGGTACTCGACTTTTTGGTAACGCGCGATATTCGCGACACGGTCCGCCACACCCTAGGCAATGATGAAATCATTATCGAGGCCGAGTTTGGTGCTACGGGCACCAGCGGACAAGCACTTGACTACCAAAGGCTCAGGGGCAAAGAGCTAGAGCATTTTGCCGCGAAGGTTGTTTCGTTTATTCGGTACACCGGGGCCGACGCGATTGCTTACCCCATCGGCATGGAGCATGCCGCGAAGAAGGATAGTAAACACGAGCCTGATGTGGAACGCATGGAGGTTGTGCAGACCGCGCTTTACCGTTCGCTCGGCAAATATGTCCCCTTTGCTCAACACGGCGGTAGCGGTGCAGCCAAGATAGCGCGCGGGCTGGTGGGCAAGAACAATGTCAACACTCATTTTCTGGTGGCAGGATCCAGCGCGGTGGGGGAGTATGCGGTAACTAATATTGACGCCATCCGCGCCGGTGACAAAAAATACTGTGGACCGGCCATTTTCACCCAGTACATGCAGGCGGTAGCCATGGCGACGCGTGATAAATTAGCGGAAACCGGCAGTTTGAACCTTGGCAGCGTGCTGCAGGCACATTTACCGGTGCTAGGAACGCTTTCTCGTGAATCCGCTGCCAAGCCCATGGGAGATTATGACGAGTAAGGAGGCCAGGTAGAAGTGGTAGTACAAATTCCACGCCCCACTATCGAGCGTCTGCCTCTCTACTTGCGGTGCCTGACACGCCTCGCCAACAGCGGGGTGGAGGTGGTCTCTAGTGAGGAGCTAGGCAATCTGCTGGCCATCACTTCGGTGCAAATCCGCAAGGACTTAGCATATTTCGGCGAGTTTGGGCGGCGTGGAGTGGGCTACGATGTGCCTGCCCTCCTCGCGCAAGTATCGCAAATTCTCGGTGTTAACCGGTCGCGCAAGTTGGTGCTGGTCGGGGTTGGACACCTCGGCCAGGCTCTGGCCAATTATGACGGCTTTCGGGAGCATGGCTTTAATATATCGGCTATTTTTGATGCCGACCCGAGCAAGATTGGCCTCACCATTGTCGGGCAGCGGGTCTTGCCGGCGCACCGCATCGGAGAAATTGTGCCGCAGATGGGAGCGGAAATGGCGATTATCGCGGTCCCGGCTCATGCGGCGCAGAAAGTTACCGACGCCTTGGTGCAAGGAGGCATAAAAGCCATCTGGAATTTTGCGCCCGTCAGACTGATTGTCCCGGACCATGTCGAAGTGCGACAAGAAAATATGATTGTCGGCATGCTGGCGCTTTCGTACTATTTAGCACAACGGGAAAGATAGCGATTGCTCGAGGCAGAAGAATTGTTCATTCTAGGATAGAGAATGGTGTTGAC
Source organism: Peptococcaceae bacterium (assembly GCA_018334055.1). GTDB lineage: Bacteria > Bacillota > UBA994 > UBA994 > UBA994 > BS524. Next base: position 114,835 of record JAGXSS010000107.1, on the reverse strand, counting down.
GACCTATTTACCTCGTGCTAGAATACAAATGGCACGAGGTAGTTAATTTTTTCACAAAGGCGAAATCATCTGATAAATCCATGATGGGTGGGACTGACATGTTAACAGTGGCCGAATTAAACGAAATTAGAACGCGAGTCCGCAAGCAGCTCAGGGTGCGAACTAATGGTTCACCGGTAAAAATAGTCATAGCTTCCGGGACCACGGCCATCTCCTCGGGGTCGCGGGCCGTCATGGCGGCAGCGCTTGAGGAAATTGCCGTTAAGGGACTTAGCACGGTGCAGGTAGAGCAACGCGAGATAGATGTGCCGGCCACCGAGCAAACTGCTGTCTTGGTGTGCGCCCACGGTGAAGAGGTGCTTTACAAACAATGTACTCCTGAGATGGTCCGCGAATTGATCAGTAAAGCAGTCACGGAAAGCGCCGAATAGGAGGAATCATAATGGCATACGTCCGTTCTCATGTTTTAGTCTGCGCCGGCACGGGGTGCACGTCATCTGGCTGCAAAGCGGTGGAAAAAGCCATCGAACAAGAAGTATCCCGCCTTGGTCTTGATAGCGAAGTCAAGATTGTCGAGACGGGTTGTTTTGGCTTTTGTAAAATCGGTCCCATTGTCATGATTTATCCCGAGGGTTCGTTTTACTGTTATGTCAAGCCGGAGGACGCAGCAGAGTTAGTCAGTGAACACCTTCTCAAGGGCCGCATGGTCGAGCGCCTGCTCTATCGGGATGTGCAAAACCCGAAACCGACAGCTTTTTTTACTGATATTGGCTTTTACAAGAAGCAGAAGCGCGTGGCTTTGGCCAACTGCGGCGCTATTGACGCCGAAAATATCGAGGAATACATCGCCTTAGACGGATACCAAGCCTTGGCTAACGCGCTGACCCAGATGACGCCAGCGGAGGTCATCCACGTGATTAAGCAATCAGGGCTGCGCGGGCGAGGTGGCGGCGGTTTTTCTACGGGCCTGAAATGGGAGTTTGCGGCACGTAGCCCAGGACCCATTAAGTACGTAGTCTGCAATGCCGATGAAGGCGACCCCGGTGCCTTTATGGACCGCAGCATATTAGAGGGTGACCCCCATGCGATAATTGAGGCGATGGCGATTGCCGGTTACGCTATTGGTGCCAGCCAGGGCTATGTCTATGTGCGCGCCGAGTATCCCATTGCCGTTAATCGCCTGAGCATTGCCATCGACCAAGCACGCCAGTTAGGAATTTTGGGTAAGGGCATTTTTGGCACCAAGTTTAGTTTTGACCTGAGCATCCGCCTCGGTGCCGGGGCCTTCGTTTGTGGCGAGGAAACCGCTCTTATCGCTTCTATTGAAGGCAAGCGTGGTATGCCCAAGCCGCGGCCGCCCTACCCGGCAGTGCGCGGGCTGTGGGATAAGCCCACTCTCATTAATAATGTCGAGACCTTTGCCAATATCCCGCAAATTTTGCGCAAAGGTGCAGAGTGGTTTGCCGCGATGGGTACAGAGGGATCTAAAGGTACTAAAGTCTTTGCTCTGGCGGGCAATATAAATAATACAGGTTTGGTGGAAGTGCCGATGGGCATTACCCTGCGGGAGATAATTTACGACATTGGCGGCGGCATTCCCGACAAGAAGGCTTTCAAGGCTTGCCAGACCGGTGGGCCTTCGGGTGGCTGTTTACCGGCTTCCTTACTCGATACGCCGGTGGACTATGACACTCTCACTGCGGTGGGTTCGATGATGGGCTCGGGCGGACTCATAGTCATGGACGAAAGCGCCTGCATGGTTGACGTGGCCCGCTTCTTCCTTGAGTTTACCCAAGAAGAGTCCTGCGGGAAGTGCGTGCCCTGCCGCGAGGGTACCAAGCGCATGCTCGAAATTCTCGAAAGGATCACGGAGGGGCATGGCACTCCAGATGATATAGACTTGCTTGTCGAGCTATCGGCAACCATCAAGGGCGCATCACTCTGCGGCCTGGGGAACACGGCCCCCAATCCGGTATTGGCCACCTTGCGTTTCTTCCGTGCTGAATTCGAGGCCCATGTTGTGGACAAGAAGTGTCCGGCGGGGGTCTGTCAGGCGCTCCTAAGTTACAGCGTAATTGCCGATAAATGCAAGGGTTGCACCCTGTGCAAGAAAGTGTGCCCCGTTGACGCCATCAGCGGCACATTGAAACAGGTGCACATCATCGACAGGGCTAAGTGTATCAAGTGCGGCGCTTGCGTCCCTAAGTGCCCATTCAAAGCGATTGTACGCTAGTCACGGAAAGGAGATTTTGCATGGAACGCATCAAGCTCACTATAGATTCCACGCCGGTTGAAGTTGACCCCGGTTCAACGGTGCTCGATGCCGCGAAAAAAGCGGGAGTGCACATACCAACTTTGTGCTACCACCCTGAACTTAAACTGGAGGGCTCGTGCCGCATCTGCGTCGTCGAAATAGAAGGCATGAAGAATCTCGCGGCTTCCTGTGTCTACCCAGCCGCGAATGGCATGGTGGTGCGCACTAATTCCGAAGTGGTGCGCAAGACCCGCAAATCGATTGTGGAGCTCCTCTTGGCCAATCACCCGGAGGACTGCCTAGTCTGTCCACGTCACGGAACCTGCGAGTTGCAGGACCTTTCTCATCAGTTGAGTGTGCGAAAAGTCCGTTTCAGGGGCGAAAAACGCGAACTCGCCCTCGATGAAAGTAGCATTGCCGTGGTCAGAGACCCAAACAAGTGCATTCTCTGTGGACGGTGCATTCGCATCTGCGAGCACACCCAAAAGGTATCGGCTATTGGCCTGGCCGGGCGTGGCTCCCGCGCTGTAGTCACCACCCCGTTTAATCGGGGCCTGGCTGAGGGGCCCTGCGTCGCCTGCGGCCAGTGCATTAAGGTCTGTCCGGTGGCCGCGCTGCGTGAAAGAGACGCCAGTGAACAGGTCTGGAAAGCCCTGAGCAATAGTACATTGCATACCGTGGTCCAGGTGGCCCCGGCGGTGCGTGCGGCCCTAGGTGAGGAGTTCGGCCTGCGGCCCGGAGCGCTTGTCACCGAAAAGATGGTTTCGGCACTCCGTAAACTAGGGTTTAACCGCGTGTTCGACACTCAATTTGGTGCCGACCTCACGGTAGTCGAAGAAGGACACGAACTACTGCATCGCTTAGAAAGAAACGAGAACCTGCCACAAATTTCTTCATGTAGTCCGGGCTGGGTAAAGTATGCGGAACATTTCTTTCCGGAGATGCTTAACTTGGTCTCAACCTGCAAATCCCCCCAGCAAATGTTTGGCGCCCTCGTCAAGACCTACTATGCGGAGAAGTTTGGGATTGCGGCTCGGGATATTTTTCATGTCGCGGTCATGCCCTGCACTGCCAAAAAATTTGAGGCTAGTCGCGAGGAAATGGGGCGCGACGGCTTGCAGGATGTCGACGCTGTTATCACGACGCGAGAGCTTGCTTTTATGATCAAGGAGGCGGGGATAGATTTTGCCAACCTGCCTGATAGCGAATTTGACCTGCCACTAGGCATGTCTTCCGGCGCCGGGACTATTTTCGGTGTGACCGGTGGCGTGACCGAGGCGGTACTGCGCTCGGTCTACGAAATAAAGACCGGTAAAGAGTTAGAGGAAGTTGAGTTTCAAGCGGTGCGTGGTTTTGGCGGGGTGCGAGAAGCACAGATTCCGCTAAACGGCATGACTTTGCGCGTGGCCATCGTTAACTCGCTCGGACAGGCGGAGAAGATACTCAATAAGATTAAAGCCGGCGAAGCCAGCTATCACTTCATCGAGATTATGGGTTGCCTCGGTGGCTGCATCGGCGGCGGTGGTCAGCCTTTTAGTAAGGACCCCGACATCAAACAAAAGCGTGCTTCGGCCCTCTACCGACAGGACCACTTGAAGAGGGTGCGCAAGGCGCACGAAAACCCAGCTATTAAGGAGCTTTACCGGAGCTTCCTCGGGGAGCCGAATGGCGAGAAGGCCCATGATTTGCTTCACACTCATTATCACGCGCGTCCGCGCTACTAACTTGGGGGTGTAAGATATGTCAGATGAAAAGAAATGTATCACCTGCCCAGGCTGTGACGGTGCGCGCGACCCGAAGTATGATGAAGTTGATAAGGTCATCGCCAAGTACAGAAATCTTGAAGGCGCACTTATCATGATTCTCCACCAGACGCAAGAGATTTTTGGCTACTTGCCGGAAGAAGTACAGCGCTACGTGGCCAAGGGGCTGAATATTCCCCTGGCGGATGTGTATGGGGTGACCACCTTTTACTCGTACTTCTCACTTACGCCGCGTGGTAAGTATCGCATTGCCGTCTGCATGGGCACGGCCTGCTATGTGCGGGGTGCAGGCAGCCTAGTCTCGGCCTTTGAAAAGGAGCTGGCCGTAAAAGTGGGTGGCACCACCCCTGACCGGCTATTTACCCTCGAAGTTTCACGCTGCATCGGAGCGTGTGGGCTGGCACCGGTATTAACTGTGAACGAAGATGTGTATGGCAACATCGGCCCGGAACGAGTTGCAGGCATTCTTGCCAAGTACCGCGATCGTCAATAAATAGACCTCATGCTGGCGCAAGCCAGCTTTTTTCCTGCGCTTTTATTGCCGCAATACTATCCTTCCTTTTGTTTTCTCAGTTATAATGAATTATGAAGATTTATAGGGGGTATCGGGGTGTTAGTAATTACCCTTTGCGTCGGTAGCTCCTGCTATATGCGAGGAGCCCACCAAGTAGCTGAGGCCATCGAAAGGAGCATAGAACACCATGGCTTGACCGCCAAGGTGGAGCTCCAGGGCGCATTTTGTCTGGGGCGTTGCCTGGACGGGGTGGCCGCCTGCCTGGACGGCCAACCTTTACCGCGCCTCACGCCAGCTAACATCGATGAGGTTTTTGCCCGGTACATCTTAAAGGAGGCATAAGTTTGTGGGTGCTATCCAGGTTAAACAGGGTTATTGCAAGAATTGCTATGCCTGCATCCGTGCCTGTGAAGTTAAAGCTACTTCCATCCGCCGGGGTCAGGCTTCCATAATTGAAGAGGACTGTTTGTCCTGTGGCGAATGTATTTTGGTCTGTCCACAGCATGCCAGAGTGATTCGCGATGACCTAAGTGTCGTGCGCAACTTACTTAGGGGTGGGACGCCCGTCTGGGTGAGTCTGGCGCCGGCTGCTGCTGTGGGCAAGTACAGCCTCAACCAGTGGGAGGTACTGCTCAAGCAAGCGGGATTTGCCGGAGTCAGCCTCACCAGCTGGGGCGCAGTCTCGGTCGCTAAGGCCTACCAGCAGGTAGCGCGGCGGGAGGGTTGGGTATTGACCACGGCCTGTCCGGCAGCAGTGAAGCTGGTTTGCCGTGCTTTTCCGCAATTGACTCGTCGACTTGCACCTGTCGCTTCGCCGATGGTCACGCATGCCGCCTGGCTCAAGCAGTCTTACGGCGCGAAGGTGGTTTTCGTCGGACCTTGCGCGGCCAAAAAAGATGAGGCCGCCCGCAGTTCACATCTTGCGGCGGCTTTGACATTTGCCGAAATCGAATCCTTGCTCTCCGGTTATGCCGCTCCGAGTGAACAAGAGCCGCCCAATCAGACTTTTTCTGCCCAGGGACTTATGCACTTTCCCATACCTGCCTTCCGCGCCGCTACGGATGATGTGCCGCTCCTGTCGATAGAGGGCGTTGACGACCTCGTAGGCTACCTAACACGAGTAGAACGGGGGGAGACAGTGCCCTGTGGCGTGGTCGAAATCTCTGCTTGTCGGGGTTCCTGTCTGGGCGGGCCGGTCGCGTTCTCGCGCCACCTAACTCTGCCCGAAAGACGCGCTATACTTCTGCCGGTCCGCGAAGACTACGAACACCCTTCCCTGACGGTGCGGAGCCATCACCTGCCTCTAGGCGGAGGAAGGTATGCCCAAGATGAAAATGCCGTCCAAGAGGTGTTACGTCTGTTGGGTAAGGCCGACCTGGAGGGGGAATACAACTGTGGTGCCTGCGGCTATCATACTTGTCGTGAGAAAGCCGCCGCCGTGGTCAGCGGGCGAGCCGAGCTAGAAATGTGCCTGCCTTACATGCGCACTAAGGCCGAGTCGCTGGCAAATGTCATTCTTTCGTCTACACCGAATGCGGTTATCTTAGTAGATAAAGACCTATTAGTGCATGAATGGAATGCCGCTGCCGAGCGCATGTTTGGCATTGCTGCCCATGAGGCGCTGCACCAGGAACTAGGCAAATTCTTGCCGGACGAGGACTACCGTACGGTCCTGACCGGCAGAGGCCAGGTGCCGAGCAAGAAAATCGCTATTATGCCCTCGGTGGTTACCTTGTTTGCCGTTGCTCCCGTCAAGGGGGGAGAATTAGCGATGGGTATCTACACGGATATCACCCGCTTAGAGGAACAAAACCAATCCCTGCTTAAAGTGCGGCAAGAAACAGTGGAGAAGGCGCAAGAAGTGATTAATAAGCAAATGCGTGTGGCCCAGGAAATAGCGAGCCTGCTCGGAGAGACCACCGCTGAAAGCAAGGTGTTGCTCCTCAAACTGATGAAAGCGGTTCAGGGTGATGTGCAATGACGCTGTACTTTGAAACATACTACCGTCAGTTGAATAAGTGGGGCGAGGAACTTTGCGGCGACCACGTGCAAGTGACCCGTCGCCCGGAGCAAACCATCATCACCCTCGCTGATGGCTTGGGGAGTGGGGTCAAGGCCAATATATTATCTACTTTTACCACGAGGATTGCCACCTGCATGCTCAGGGAAGGCGTAGTTTTTGACGAGGTGATCACGACCCTTGCCGCTACCCTCCCGGTCTGTCGTCAGCGGGGAGTTGCCTATTCGACCATTACCATTTTTCAGGCCAAGCCGAGCGGAGAGTGTTACCTTGCCGAATTCGACAGTTCGGACTCGATACTCCTGCGCCAGGGCGTGGCTGTGCCCTTTTGCCGCGAGGAGCGTAGCATTGGCGGGAAAACAATCCGCGAAAGTAATTTTACGCTGCTTGAAGGGGACACCATGTTCTTTCTCAGCGATGGTGTCGTTCACGCGGGCGTAGGTGTGAACCTTAATATGGGCTGGCGTTTGGCGAACGTGATTAGCTATGTTGCGAACCTCGCCCGCAAGAATTACAGCTTGCGCGCGATGGTGAGTGCCTTGGCCGGCACCTGCCACCACCTCTATGCCGGTAAACCTGGGGACGATGCCACCATCGTGGGCATGCGGGCGACCTTACCTAAGCATCTGGTGCTCCTAACCGGCCCGCCACAGGATGCAGCTCAGGACAACTATGTGGTCGATCGCTTAATGAAAAGCGATGCTCTTAAAGTAGTAAGCGGTGGGACGACAGCCCAGATTGTGGCACGGCGCCTTGGGGTAAAGCTCTCCACCGACATTGACACCATGAAAGTTAACCTGCCGCCTCTCGCCTCCATGCCCGGCGTCGACCTTGTCACCGAAGGCATGCTCACTCTCACTGCGGTACTAGCCCTTGTGCGTACATTTGCCCTTTCTCTAGACGATGTGGCGGAAAGTCAAATGTTAAAAAATACAGACGCCGCCTCTCGTCTGGCCAAGCTACTCATCCATGACTGTACCCATGTTCTACTAATGGTCGGTTGCGCAGTCAACACGGCCCACCTCGAACAACTGCCCCAGCACCTCGGCCTGCGACGACATTTGGTAACTGACCTGGCCCAGTGCTTGCGCCAACTCGGCAAGGAAGTGACGATGGAGTATTATTGATCTTCCCAGGGTATGGCGACGCCCGCACTGAACCGGGCGTAAACTTCGCTTAGAATTTGTATGTAGTGTTTGAGTTCCGGCGCGGTCTTGGCTTCGCAGCGGGTGACAATGATGGGTCCGGTATTCGAGGCGCGAAAGAGTCCCCAACCGGAGGGAAAGAGGATGCGCACGCCGTCAACCGTGATGACAGGATATTCGCGTTCGAAGTGTTGCCGCAACCGGTCGACGACATCAAACTTCTCGGTGTCGGGGCAGGGAATGCGTACCTCGGCCGTGGTGTGGTACGTTGGGGCGTCGGCCAGCATTTTGGACAAGCTGACCGGTGAGTTAGACAGAATGCGCAGCAGACGGCCCAAGGCATAAAGGGCGTCATCGAAGCCGTAGTATTCATCGGCAAAGAAGATGTGCCCTGACATTTCGCCGGTGAAAACGGCCCCCTTTTCCCGCATCTGTGCTTTGATGAGGCTATGGCCGGTCTTGCAAAATTCGGGCCTGCCCCCGAGGCGGATGATTTCGTCGACTAGGGCTTGCGAGCACTTTACTTCTACCAAGCACAGCGTTCCTTGGTACTTGGGGAGGATTTCGCGCCAGAAGATGATCATGAGCCTGTCGCCCCAGACGAAATTGCCCAGGTCGTCGACAACCCCGATGCGGTCGCCATCACCATCAAAAGCCACGCCAAAGTCGGCCTTTTCGGCCAGCACGCGCGCGCGCAAGGTGGCCAGGTTCTTTGGCTTGACTGGGTCTGGTTCGTGATTGGGGAAGGTGCCATCGGGGGTAAAGTAAAGGGGCACATATTCTAGGTCGGTGAGGTCGAGAAAAGCGCCGGTGAGCGGCCCGGCGCTGCCGTTGCCACAATCGACGACTACTTTCAGCCGGCGCGGGCCAAGGGGGAGCTTTTGGATGAGCGTGGAAATATATGTATCGGCAATATTATACTCTCGCTGGACCGCCGGCAGAAGTTGCTCCGAGCTGGTTGCTGCGACTTCATCAAGGTGTGGTGTCTCGCAAAGGAAGCGGATTTTTTGAATTTCACTGCCATAGATGGTACTGCTGCCGAGAAGGATCTTTAAGCCATTGTCGGGCGGGGGATTGTGACTGGCGGTGACCATGAGCCCGGCGCTGAGCCCGAGATGTTTAGCGGCAAAGTAGAAAGCGGGGGAAGTCACTAGTCCGAGATTGGTGACCGCCAGACCATGTTCTTTGGCTAGGGCTAAAATGGTTTGGCTGATGCGGGGGGAACTTAGGCGACAGTCCTGCCCAAGCAAAAACTCGCGCTGGTTATGAAGCTCGAAGTAGCGGAACACGCCACGAATCAGTAGCGTGAGCGCATCCGGGTTGAGATCGTTCTCGGCGTTGCCGCGGATGTCGTATTCACGAAATATCAGAGGGTTGACCGGCATGAAAAAACCCCTTTCATTGATGTATCACCCTGTCTATTTCGCTATATATAGGCATATCCCTTTGGAGTTGCTTTACTTGTCATCAAACTGCAATATCACGGCGAGAGTATGTATGCTTGGTGGAACTTGTAACAGGGGATGAGGAGGAAAGAAGATGGAGCATAAAGGCATTGTCATGGTCTACACGGGTGATGGCAAAGGCAAGACTACCGCCGCACTGGGTTTGATACTTAGAGCAGTGGGGCACAAACACAAAGTTGCTTTCGTGCAATTTATGAAGGGACAGCAGACGGGAGAGGTAGAAGCACTCAGCCGGTACATACCTGAGGTCGGAATTTTCCGCTTTGGGCGAGATGTCTTCGTTGACCCGAATAGCCCCGACCCAGAGGACGAACGACTCGCTCGGGAGGGTTTTCTGACCGTGGTCGAGCTGCTCGGGACTGACCTAGACCTCTTAGTATTAGATGAGGTCAATGTAGCCATGTCTTTAGGGCTGGTGCCTGCCGCTTTACTGGTGGATGCGGTCAAACAGAGAAACAAAAAGATGACGGTAGTGCTCACGGGCCGAGGTCTGCCTAGCTTGGTGGAGGATATTGCCGATATGATCAGTGAGGTGCGGGAAGTGCGCCACCACTGGCGAAAAGGCATTCCGGCGCAAGATGGCATCGAACAATGAGCTAATCTCTCGGTATCACCCTGGAGTTGCCGGGGCAGACTAGGCAGGAATGTGAAGCGGGAGGCAAAGAGTGGACAGGTACTTGCTACATTTGCGCACCAAGGAACTCATGAGCCGTATCCGGCGATTAAATTCGGCCGTCGCTTGTCAGGCGGAAGAAAGCAGAAATCAAAAGGATGCTCTCCTTGTTGAAACGACCGCCTGCCTTACACTCCTTGCGGAGTTTACTATAGAAAATTTTGAGGAATTTAGTAAGTTAATAGATCAATGCGGTGCTTGTCATGATTTACCAGACGAAGTTGAATACGATGAAGTCTATATGAGCGTCAGGCCATGAATCCTGTAAACGCCCCAGTCGGGGCGTTTTTTGTTTTGGGCAAGTAAAGTCCTAAAGGGGGTACAGGCGTCATATCATGTAGACAAGGGGGCAGATGGAATAATGGACAAGACACTAGACACGGAATGGACTAGCTTGCTGCGTTTTTTGCCGGGGCCGTGGCGCGAACAGCTGCGCGACCTTCTCTGCTTCGAGCTCCGCATTCGCGATGGGCGACCACTACAGAGTGTGGGACCGGGCGGTGGGATTGTGCATGCGATAACGGCCACCAGTGCGGACATCAAGCATTTAGTAGCAGCATTTTCACAGAGTTCTCTTTATGCTTTCGAGGAAGAGCTGAAGCAGGGCTATATTACCCTCCCTGGTGGTCATAGGGTGGGGTTTGCGGGCAAGGCTCTCTTGGACAGTGAAGGTAAGGTGCGGGGCTTAAAGGATATTTCGGGCATCTGTCTAAGGGTGGCCCGCAGTGTATTGGGCTGTGCTGACCGCCTGCTGCCAGCTCTCCTCGATCAATGTGGTGCGCCATACCACCTCTTGGTGGTGTCCCCTCCCCAAGGGGGAAAGACTACTTTGTTGCGCGACATCGCCAGACAGGTGAGTGATGGTGGCAAGAGGGTATGTATTGTAGATGAGCGATCGGAGATCGCGGGCTGCTACCAAGGACGACCTCAACTGGACGTTGGCATGTTCACTGATGTGCTTGATGGCTGTCCTAAGGCGCAGGGTATGCTCATGGCCCTACGCGCTCTCTCTCCTGAAGTGTTGGTGACAGATGAGATAGGTCGGACAGAAGATGTATTGGCGATAGAAGAAGCGCTCAATGCGGGGGTGAGGGTCTTGGCTACTGCCCATGGGGCCAATCTCCAAGAGGTCACTAAGCGCCCACAGATTAGAGATTTGATGGAGAGGCAATTATTTCAGCGTATCATAATTTTGAGCAATCGCGCTGGTCCAGGAACAGTGGAATTCGTGGGCGCTCCGCTCATTTCGAGGTGAAAATGTGGAGTTTGGTCTTGAGTGGAGCTTGTTTCGGCCTAATTCTCTACGCTTCAACTATGGTCGGGCTCATCATCGCTAAGAGCTATCGCGACCGCCCTCGCCAGTTACAGAGCTTACGAACCGGGATTGAGATGCTCGTTACCGAAATTGTCTACGCCGCTACCCCCTTATCCGTCGCTTTAGAAAATGTCAGCCAGTCACAAGCCAAGCCCGTAGCTGAATTTTTTGCGCTGACGGGACGGGGCATTGCCGAATTCAGGCCAGTGCGACAGTCTTGGGCCACGGGGCTAGCCTACCTACAGACATCATCCGCCTTGCTCTGGGCTGACCTAGAAGCGCTCCGGTTGCTCGGAGAGGTCCTCGGCGTGAGCAACAGAGAAGACCAAGAGCGACATCTCCTGCTCGCCTGCCGACGACTTGAGGCCCTTTATGTAAATGCGGTGGAAGAAGCGGCCCGCAACGAACGGATGTGGCAGTTCCTCGGCATACTCATCGGCGTGGTAGTGGTCATTGTCATTTTGTAATGAGGGGGATCAATATGGAGCTAAATTTTAGGGTCATTATGCAGTTAACAGCCTTCCTTTTAGCACTAGGGATAATCTACAATCTATTGAATAGCTGGGATAGAAAGGAGTCAGCCGGGCTCGTCATGATTGCTGGGGTGGTTATGGTGCTTACATTTTTGGTATACCAGATTATCACCCTATTTCAAGCGATACAGACTCTGATGCAATTTTGACGTGGAAATATTTCAATTTGTGATCGTGGCGCTAGCGGTCGCGATGGCGGCACTGCTATTAAAGCAGCTGCGGCCGGAACTGGGACTGGTGCTAGTGGTTGTGGCGTCGGTTGTGCTCCTTATGACCCTCATCGGTCGCATGGCAGTAGTAATAGAACTGGTAGAGGAGTTAGCAGAGCGTGCGGATGTGGGGAGCTTGCACTTGAATACGCTGCTCAGAATTATGGGGGTGGCCTTTGTTGCCGAATTCGGTGCAGGTATCTGCAAGGATGCCGGGGAAAACTCGCTTGCTCAAAAAGTTGAATTAGCTGGCAAGCTCATCATCTTAGGTCTCTCGGTTCCTTTGGTGCTTGTGATATTAGAAACATTGCTTAGACTAATTCCGTGAGGTAGGTAGTTATGAAACAGAGGATTTTGCTAGTCGCCGTACTTACTATATGCCTGCTATTTTTTTGGGTAGAATCGCACCCACTTGCCGCGGCGCGCACGCGAGTATTTGACCTAGACCCAATCCTAAGGCAACAGATGAGCGAACTTAACCTATTCTCCATGGATGAGGTGCTGCGGTCTCTGGAACAGGAATATGCTGGGTTCGTCCCTGACCTCAGCATAACCGGGATAATTGAGGGCCTCAGGGGGGGCGAGGGACAAAATTCACGGCAGATTCTCGCGAACCTCAGCCGCTTTGCTTTTCGAGAAGTGGCGAGGCAGACATCGCTGCTCGGGAGACTGCTTGTTCTGGCCATCCTTTGCGCGCTGATGAAGAAGTTGCAGGACAGTCTTGGTGCTAATGTTGGGAATATCGCCTATGCCGTTTGTTTCTTAGTTCTCGTGGGAGTGGTTCTGCAGAGTTTTTCCCTCCTGACGCAGGATGTGGTCGACTCTGTCGAACTGATGATCAGTCTTATGTATAGCCTGATGCCGGTCCTGCTTTCTCTCTTGATATCGCTCGGTGCGGTTGGCTCTGCCGCCCTCTTGAACCCTCTCATCGCGGCTACCGCAACGACCGTCAGCAGCATTGTCGCCACGCTGGTTATGCCTCTCCTGTACTTTGCTGGAGTACTCTCGCTACTTAATAGTTTTTCGGACAAATTGCAGGTCGGCAAGCTGTCGAGCCTGCTCAAAGATGTAAGCATAGCCATTATGGGATTGTCATTTACCGTCTTTGTGGGACTGAGTGTAGTTCAGGGGACGGCGGCAGGTGTAGCGGATGGGATAGCCCTGCGCACGGCCAAGTATGCAGTGAAAAATTTTGTTCCCGTGGTCGGTGGTTTGTTCGCCGATGTTTTTGAAACGGTAGCTGGGGCGTCTTTGCTCCTAAAAAATGGCATCGGAATTGCAGGACTATTGGCGGTATTTATTCTCTGCGCCATGCCTGCCATTAAAGTGCTGGTTGTTGTCTTTATTTACCGTTTGGCTGCTGCAATTATTCAGCCCATGGGGGTAAATCCTGTGGCCGATGCGCTCACTAATTTAGCCGGCATACTCACAGTGGTCGCCGGCGCTTTAATCACGGTGGGCATCATGTTTTTCATATTGATTACGGTGGTCATTGGTACCGGTAATGCGACTTTATCTATTCGTTGAGGTGAGGTGCGTTTCTGATGATGGTGTTCTTGCGGGGGTGGGTGCAGGATATTGTCGTACTCTTGGTGTTGACCCTAGTGGTAGACATTGCTCTGCCTAACGGAGGGGTAAAACGCTATGTTGATTATGCGGTAGGGTTGATGCTGTTGCTGCTGCTCCTGTCTCCGATCAATACTTTCATCAATTATGAGCTCGAGCTGAGTTCCATGCTGGCTACAGCCGAGGTTATGGGGGGCCGCAGGCTAAAAAGCTTAGATCCACTCTCACTGCAATCGACGTGGTTGACCTATAAGTTGGTCTTAGAGAACCGGGTGGCACAATTAAGTGAAGAGCACGAGGACGTGGTTAAAGCAAAGGCCGAAGTGACACTAGAGCAAGCAGAAGACAGTGCCCATTATGGCATGCCTACCAGAGTCCTGCTCAAGGTGCAATTGCGCCAAGGTATAGGGGCGGGAAGTAGGGAGGAACAGCAAATTCACTCCGCACTCAGCGAGCGCTTAGCGAGGATCTACGGCATAAAACCTGCACATATGGCAATAGAATTCACTAGATAGGGGTGTATTTTTAGTGGCAAAGGTTGAAAGTCGCCCATTGGCCTTAGACACGAATCTGACGACCGCGCTCCATCAACTAGCGGCAAGTAAAAAGGCCCAGATGATTCTAGCGATTATTTTGCTGCTGGTGACCATCAGGATGTTTTTGCCGGCTAATGTTCCACCCGAAGGAGGTGCCAAGGTAGTTGTGCAAGGAACACCAACGGACTTAACCGGTATTCAGCAATATCAGCTAAGCTTAGAAAGGCAACTGGGGGAGATGCTTTCTCAAGTAAAAGGCGCAGGTCAAGTCCGGGTGATGTTGACTTTAGGCACTACCTCCGAAGTTAAATTGGCGGCTAATGTGCGGCAAACCTCGAGGATTACGGAGGAGAAAGACGTAGCCGGAGTCACAACGGTGTCTAGGGAGGAAACACATTCATCAGAGCCGGTTATGTCTCGGGGTACGGGGGGTGATAGCGTCGTTACGACAACGGAGTTGATGCCCCGCATCAATGGGGTGCTGGTCATCGCCAGTGGGGCTGTCGACCCTCGTCTTCTAGAAACGCTAACCAAGGCGACCCAGACGATTTTGTCGTTACCCGCGCATAAAGTCCAGGTCCTAACAGGAAAATAGGAGGTGTAATCTGTGCTCATTGACAAAAAAATGTTAACACGATTTTTGTTGACCGTAGGTTTAGTGGGCGGCATTGGGTACTATGCGTTATCGAGCTTCGCTCCATTGCCACTTTCGATTAGCAAAATAGAACCTTTGCAGGAGCAGGAGGTAAAGCCTGTATTAGCCCCGGTCACCCCACCCCAGCGGGATTTCTTTGTTGAACATCGCCTCGAGCGAGCTAGGGAGAGGAGCGAGCGCATTGAGCTCCTGCGTGAGATTGTCAGCAATTTGAACAGCACTGTGGAAGCACGCGGCAAGGCGCAAATGGAGCTGATTAGTATCAGTAGTCTGCAGGAGTCCGAGCTGCAGGTCGAACGCCTCATTGTCGGCAAGGGATTCGGTGATGCGGTGGTGTTCTTCGGTAAAGGCATGGCTGAGGCCATCGTGAAGGCGGAGAGCCTTACGCAGGTGGAGGCCCTTGGGGTGGCGGATGTCATCCGCACCGTGGCCGGAGTAAGGCTGCAGAACATACGCGTGCGCTTTCGGAAATAGCGTTGCCACAGCTTTGCAGTTTCTGGTATAATGAGCTCGTAACCTATAGGAGGTGATTAGCTGTGGAGAAAGCTCTCCAACATGGCTTGTACGATGCGGGCACATTGCGCATTGAGCCGGATGTGGTGGCGGCAATTGCTGGCTTAGCGGCCAGTGAGGTCCCCGGCGTAGCAGGTATGAGTGGGGTTTCTCTGGTAGGGATGCTCCGTAATAGTAACCTTGCCAAGGGAGTCAAAGTTACGGTGGGTGAACGAGAAGCTATTGTTGATTTGCACATTGTGCTCGAGTATGGGGTAAAAATGCCTGAAGTTGCACAGCGAGTACAAGAAAACGTGCGCAGTGCAATTGAGACCATGACCGGACTGCAAGTTGTAGAAGTGAATGTGCATGTTCAATCGGTAATCATTCAAGAATTGAAAGAAGAAGCTATCTCGTAGGGCAGGGTAGGGGGGTGCTAATCGTTGAATATTTTTGATCGCATTATGTTGTCCTTGTACACCCTGGCTGTCGCCGTAGTCACACTCCTAATCGTTGGTGCATCCGTCAATTTCCCCCCAGGCTGGGGCTACATGGAGCTTGGGCGCTTGCTCACGAGGTGGGAATTTGTCCCAGTGGCAGTTTTTTTCTTTATCTTTAGCGTGCGTTTCTTAGTCTCGGGGATTCGCCGAGATCGACCGTCAAAAGCGGCTATAACACACCAAGGAGAGATAGGTGATGTGCGCATTGCTGTAAGCGCCGTGCGCAATTTAGCGTTGCGTACCGCCCAGAATGTGCGCGGTGTGCATCACGCCAAGGCGAAGGTGCATCTTAGCAATGATGGGTTGCTTATTTCCTTGGAGGTGTCTGTTGGTCAGACGAGCCACATACCTAGCTTGACATCAGTGTTGCAGGAGGAAGTCAAGCAAAACCTCGAATCAAGTACCGGGGTAAAGGTCCTTGGGGTCAAGGTGCTGGTAGTGGAAATGTCCCCGTCGCAAAAACATAGGTTGCAGTAGGTGTTGCCATGGATAATAGAATAAGGAAAATATTGACTCTCTTTCGGGGTAGAATTCTCGGCGCTTCTTTAGGTGTGACCTTTGCCTTGATGCTGATCATTTTTGGGTTTTGGCAAACGGTTTTTATTTTGGTTTGCGGCGTGATCGGTTACTACCTCGGTGCTCGTTTTGATAGCGACGAAGATTTTCGTGGGTTCTTAGAGCGAGTGCTACCACCGGTTGACTAAAACCACCTGTTTAGCGGTGGTTTTTTGATGGCATGCTAGCTCACAACGACGAACAGGGGGCATTTTGGTGAGCAGACGCAACGCGAGAGAAGCGGCACTGCAAGCGCTTTTTCAACTTGAATTTGGGCAGCTCAGTGCTTTAGAAGCGCTGTCCTACGCACTGGGAGTAACTACCCTGACGGAAAAAGATGAGGGATACGCCCGTTTAGTGCTTGCTAAAGCAGTGCAAAAATGGGAAAAGACAGAGGCCTTGATCACTGAATACGCAGAAAAATGGTCGCTGGAGAGATTGGCTCGTGTTGATCGTGCTATTCTCAGGCTATCCATCGCCGAGATGCTGCTGAATGCTCCGGATACACCGGTGGGCGTAGTGATTGATGAGGGACTAGAGCTTGCCAAGGAGTACAGTACCGACGAGTCCAGTCGGTTCATACACGGTATCTTGGGGAGTGTAGCGAGCAGCTTAGGATGGGTAGAGACATGATCCGGGGCATTCTTGGTATAGATACCAGTAATTACACTACTTCGGCGGCACTGGTGTCTGATCTGGGCGAAGTGCTTGCTGACAGCCGAATGTTGTTGTCAGTCCGTGAGGGTGAAGTTGGGCTCAGGCAATCTGATGCCCTCTTTTTACATGTGCGAAACTGGCCGGAGTTACTCAAACTGCCTCGGTTCTCTGGCTTACACATTGGTGCTGTGGCTGTGGCCACCAGGCCATCCCCTATAGCGTGTTCCTATATGCCGGTTTTCTTGGCGGGACAAGCCTTTGCGGCAACAGTGGCGACGGTGTTAGGCGTCCCGCTGCTCGAGTTTTCTCATCAAGAGGGCCATGTCCGGGCAGCACTATCCGCAAGGTGGCCTTTACATAAACCATTTCTTGCGGTACAGATCTCGGGTGGGACTACCGACATATTATTCGTGGCTCCGTTGGCCGAGGGCGGCTTTATGATCTCTCACCTAGGCCGGAGTAGTGATTTGCATGCCGGTCAATTTATTGATCGTGTGGGGGTGCACATGGGTTTGGCTTTCCCCTGTGGCGTGGCGATGGATGAGTTAGCCACAACTTGGGAAAACGAAGGCCTTGAACCGTTCCCCATAACCTCCTCTGTAAAGGCGAGCACGATTAGTTTTTCGGGTCCGGCCTCGATGGCGATGCGGGCGCTAGACCAAGGTGTGCCACGCGGTGCGGTGGCGCTTGGCGTCTTCCGTTCTATTAGTAACTCCCTCGAGAAAGTTCTGCGGGAGCACCAAGAGAAGGCCGGTGAGGTTCTATTATGCGGTGGGGTTGCCGCGAACACCCACATACGCCGGCGACTGCAGGCTAGGCTTAAGCGGTTCGCATTCATCCTCGCCCCTCCCCATTTGGCCGGTGATAATGCCGTGGGTATAGCACTTTTAGGCGCGGACAGAATGCAATTAGGCCGCGGTTTGTGTTAAAATTTTTGTGAACGATGGCGAGGAGGTTCTTTTTGTGGCAAAGATTATCGATGGCAAGGCCTTGGCGAAAAGCATCCGTGAAGATATAGCCAAGGAAATCGGCTCTTTAAATTATCAGCCGACTTTGGCAGTAGTGCTGGTGGGGACAGACCCCGCCTCGGCAACATACGTTAGTATGAAAGAAAAAGCCTGCTTAGAGGTAGGTATAGCCTCACAAGCGCATAGGCTGGCGGCGGATGTTTCCCAGAGGGAATTAATGATGCTCATCACGCGATTAAACGCCGATCCGGCAGTAAATGGTATTTTAGTGCAGATTCCTCTGCCACGGCAATTGGACCAAACGGCTATTTTTGGAGCCATCAGAAGGGAAAAGGATGTAGACGGTTTTCACCCTATGAACGTGGGCCTTCTGAATTTAGGTCTGTCTGGGGCGCTGTTGCCCTGCACTCCAGCCGGAGTAATGGAGATGTTGCAATCAATCAACTACCAGCTTAAGGGTAAACATGTGGTAGTCGTGGGCCGCAGCAATGTTGTTGGCAAGCCCATGTCAACACTATTCCTCTTAGCTGATGCGACTGTTACCATCTGCCATCGTTACACCGAGAACTTGGGACTATACACCCGTCAGGCCGATGTGCTGGTGGTTGCGGTAGGCAAGACCAATCTCATCACGGGGGACATGGTCAAACCAGGAGCTGTAGTCATTGATGTCGGCACCAATAGGGTGGGGAGCAAACTCGTCGGGGACGTGGTTTACGAGGATGTGAAACAGGTTGCTTCGTACATCACTCCTGTGCCGGGCGGGGTGGGACCGATGACCATCGCCATGCTACTAAAAAACACCCTGCTGGCCGCTAAAATGCAGCATGCCTAACACTGTTACGGTCTATGACCTGACTAGGCTGGTGCGTGAACTGCTTGAAGGCAGCGCCCTGCTCAAAAATGTTTGGGTCTCCGGTGAAATAAGCAACTTTAAGGCTCACTCCTCTGGGCACTGTTACTTTACCCTCAAAGATGACCGCTCCAGTGTACGGTGCGTGATGTGGCGCAGCAAGACACCGAGCCTACGCTTTGTCCCCAGCGATGGCATGAAGGTATTGGCGCGAGGGAGTATTGGGGTGTTTGAGAGGGACGGTACCTATCAGTTTTACGCTGAGCAGCTAGAGCCGGATGGTATTGGGTCGCTCTATCTTGCCTATGAACAATTAAAGTCCAGGCTTGAGGCCGAGGGGTTGTTTAACCCAAGCCGCAAACGTCAGCTCCCTAGCTTTCCGCGACTCATAGCCCTCCTGACCTCGCCAACCGGTGCGGCCGTCCGGGACATGGTCAAAGTCTTATCTCGCCGGTGGCCACTATCCTCGGTGCTGGTCATCCCTGTCATCGTGCAGGGAGCGGAAGCGGTTCCTTCCCTAGTCGCCGCCCTAGATTCTCTGCAGGCTCGACCCGAAATCGATGTAGCCATTGTCGGTCGAGGCGGGGGCTCAATTGAGGATTTGTGGGCATTTAACGACGAACGCGTAGCACGTGCCATAGCCGGTTGTTCTTGTCCGGTGGTTTCCGCAGTGGGGCATGAGAGCGACTTTACTATCGCCGACTTTGTGGCGGACCGCCGCGGCGAAACCCCTTCTGCGGCGGCAGAACTGGTTGTCCCGGACATAACAGTAGTAAAACGACAAGTAGATCTCCTTGGCCAACGGTTGTCAAGGGGCCTAATGAGCAAGAGGTTGCAGTGGCGACAACAAATTGACTGGTTAGCAACGCGTCTTACTGCGGCCTCCCCTAGGCAGCGTGTCGTTGATGGACGGCATAAGGCCAACGAACTTCGGCGACGATTGACACAGACCATGCTCTTTCTTCTGGCCAAGGACCGCGGGCGAGTGGCTGAGCGGGCGGGCCGTTTAAAGGCCCTTAGCCCACTCAGTGTCTTGGCGCGAGGATACAGCGTGACACGAACTCTGAACGGAGATGTCCTCAAGAGTGCCGACCAAGTTGCTTGTGGCGAAAGTGTTGTCACAACCTTGGCGCGGGGGAGCATGGTTTCGATTGTGACGGGGAAAGGAGAATAAAGGTGAACTTTGAAAAGGCGCTGCAAGAGTTAGAAACAATCGTTGCCAAATTGGAAAGCGGAGAGGTAACCCTCGAGGAGGCTTTATCATGCTATGCCGAGGGTGTAAGGATTCTTGCTTGGTGCGAGTCCTCACTTACCCACGCCGAGCAAAAAGTTGAGATACTGCTGAAGGATGAACAGAAACCTTTCCGCCCCGTGAGTAACGATGAAAACATTTGACCAAGGTTACTACAGCCTCATGGTGAATGAGGCCCTTCTAACCTACCTTCCGAGTGAAAAGGAGTTTCCGCCAACCATCCATGCGGCGATGCACTACAGTGTCATGGGTGGCGGCAAGAGGCTGCGACCGGCTTTAGCCATTGCGACGCACGAAATGTTTGGTGGGAGTGCCCGGACTTTCCTTCCGGCGGCAGCGGCAATCGAATGCATTCACACCTATTCCTTGGTGCACGACGACTTGCCGGCCATGGATAATGATGATTACCGCCGGGGCAGACTTAGCTGTCATAAAGTGTACGGTGAAGCGATAGCTATACTGGCAGGAGATGCGCTCCTGACATTGGCCTTTGAGCTCATGGTCAATCGCCTGCCGGAGTTTTATAGCTCTGGCAAGGTACTGCAGGCCACGGCCGAAATGGCCCTAGCTGCAGGGACCTATGGCTTAGTTGGAGGCCAGTCGGTGGATATTTTATCGGAAAACCAGGAGTTAGCGACACCCTTGCCCACCCTAGAGTATATCCATACGCACAAGACCGGCGCATTGTTTGCAGCCGCAGTGCGTATGGGAGCTATCTTAGCAGGTACTGTTAAGGATGAATTGGAGCTTCTGACCCGCTATGCCACGCACCTAGGTCTAGGTTTTCAGATTAGAGACGACATTTTGGATGCCAGTGGCGTCGACAGCGCTAAGGGCAAACTTACCTATGTCTCGGTCTTGGGAGTACGGGGTGCCGAAGAAAAGTTACGCAAGTGTCACGAAGCATGTTATGATGCCTTAAAGACTTTTGGTGGTAGCCACATGTTGCGGCAGGCTGCCGATATCTGTTTAACAATACCTAAGTAGTAGGCGAGGAGGCCATCTATGCCTTGGCTAGAATTGGTGACGCATAATCCTATACTGTATCGCTCGATGATTGCCTGGGCGATAGCACAAGGCTTGAAGGTGGTATTTGCTTGGCGTAAAACTGGTTACTTCAGTTGGGAAAGGCTCTACGGCGCAGGGGGTATGCCATCTGCCCATTCAACAGTCGTTTGCTCCCTAGTAGCGTCGGTGATCAGGGTGGAGGGTTTTGCAAGCTCTTACTCTGCTGTCGCCATTATTTTCGCATTCATAGTTATGTATGATGCCACAGGAGTACGTCAAGCGGCAGGCAAGCATGCTGAGGCCCTGAACAAAATAATCATACAGTCCCGCTTAAATGGGCATGTATCCGAAATCCCACTCAAGGAATTGCTCGGGCACACCCCTCTTGAAGTATTAGCGGGGGCGGTGCTCGGTTTAGTGGTTGGCGGGTGGCACTAGTGAGCTTGCTTCATCAGATTAAATCCCCCGAAGACCTTAAGGCTTTTGGCGATAGTGAATTGAGAATGCTTGCTACAGAGCTTAGACAGGAAATTATTGCCGGCGTGGCCATCACCGGTGGTCACTTGGGTTCAAATCTCGGCGTGGTCGAATTGACAATCGCCCTGCACCGTGAATTTTCCACCCCTAGCGATTGCATTGTTTGGGACGTGGGCCATCAGACCTATGCCCACAAACTGCTCACCGGACGCCGGGAACAGTTTCTTACCCTGCGGCAAGAAGGTGGCCTCAGTGGTTTCCCCAAGCGCAGTGAGAGCGGCCACGATGCCTTTAACACAGGCCACAGTACCACATCGATTTCCGCAGCGCTTGGTTTGGCTGAAGCGGCACGCTTGCAAGGAAATAAAAATCATGTGGTAGCAGTTATAGGGGATGGAGCCTTGACGGGGGGAATGGCTTGGGAGGCCATCAATCATGCCGCAGAACTCAACAAACCCCTCTTAGTAGTGCTGAATGATAATGAGATGTCTATTGCGCCGAATGTAGGCTCCATCGCTAAATACCTTACAACTTTGCGCACCCTGCCCTTTTATCAGCGAACCAAGAAAGATGTGCAAGGCATGCTGCGCGGCATCCCCCGTTTTGGCTCCTTGCTTTCTTCACTGGCGCTAAGGGTTAAAAGCAGTATGAAGTATCTCTTGGTGCGGGGAATGGTCTTTGAGGAACTGGGATTCACCTACCTTGGACCGGTAGACGGTCATAGTATATCGGATTTGCGCGCCGCCCTTCGTCAGGCTAGGACGCTGGAGACTCCGGTGCTCTTGCATTGTGTCACGAAGAAAGGTAAAGGGTACTTGCCGGCAGAAATCAACCCTGAACAGTTTCATGGGGTGCCGCCTTTTGACCAGGCTACCGGAGAGCGGAACGGGCACGGTGCGCATACTACTTTTACCGAATTGTTTGGTGAAAATATATGTTCTCTGGCGGCTGCCGATTCTCGCATCGTAGCGATAACTGCGGCGATGCAAGGTGGAACCGGTCTTAGTAAATTCGCCAAGACTTTACCGCGGCGCTTGTACGATGTAGGCATAGCGGAGCAACATGCTGTCACCTTTGCCGCCGGGCTGGCTGCGGGTGGCATTAAGCCCGTGGTAGCTGTCTATTCTTCCTTCCTGCAACGCGCCTATGACCAATTACTACATGATGTCTGCCTGCAGAAACTGCCCGTGGTCTTTTGTTTGGACCGAGCCGGGGTGGTGGGGGAGGATGGTGAAACTCACCACGGCATCTATGACCTTTCCTACCTACGTAC
The DNA here is from genome assembly GCA_018334055.1 of Peptococcaceae bacterium. Classification (GTDB taxonomy): domain Bacteria; phylum Bacillota; class UBA994; order UBA994; family UBA994; genus BS524. Next base: position 92,151 of record JAGXSS010000107.1, on the reverse strand, counting down.
TTTGCCGGGCATGAAAATCTTTGCGCCGGTTGGGAAGGATGATTTTGGTTTCTTGTTGGCGGAGGCTCTCAAGCAACCGGGTCCTGTCGCTGTGCGGTATCCTAGGGATGAAGCGCGTCATCTAGGTCTAAAGCAATCTACTCTTCTGGGGCATTGTATCGGAGACCAGGAGCCGGAAGTGCTCCTGGTCGGCGTTGGCCCCTTATTGGGAGAGTGTCTGAAAGCAGCAAAAGTACTTAGAGCGAACGGCTTCTTGGTGGGGGTATACTACGCGCCTCAAATCTGGCCACTACCTCTACCCCTACTAGAACTCGTCAGCAGAACTCCCTTAGTGGTGACGGTTGAGGACAATATCCTGTCGGGGGGCTTTGGCTCCTCCCTCGAAGAATCACCGGAGCGTGTCGGCGGCACTGGGCGAGCCAAAATTATCAGGCTAGGCTATAAAGATGGATTTGTCGCGCAAGCATCTCGGGCTAGGCAACTCGCCCTAGCCGGACTGGATGCACCGCAGATTGTAGCTTTGGTAGAAATGCATGTCGATTAAGAAAACGCGTCTAGACTTACTCCTCCTCGAAAAAGGTTTTGCCGAGTCTAGGGAGAGAGCCCAAGCGCTCATTGCCGCAGGTTTGGTTTGGGTAAATGGGGAGCGCTGCGATAAGGGTGGTCATGCCTACCTGCCAACTGTTGATATTAAAGTGGACGCGCCCTTGCGGTATGTCTCCCGCGGGGGACTTAAACTGGAAAAGGCCGTCTCCGATTTCGGGATTCTATTTGCGGGAAAGCATGTGCTTGATGTCGGGGCCTCAACAGGCGGCTTCACCGACTGTGCGCTGCAGAACAGTGCATCCCACGTGACTGCGGTTGATGTCGGCAAAGGGCAAATTGCCTGGAGATTGCGTGAGGATGCCAGAGTCACCGTACTTGAGAAGACAAACATACGTTACCTAGACAGTGCCATGCTCCTAAATATTCCAAATATGGCCACTGTGGATGTGTCATTTATTTCCCTGCGCTTGGTGCTACCGGTGCTACATAGACTGCTGCAAGGACAGGGTGAGGTGATTGCTCTCATCAAGCCGCAGTTTGAAGCGGGAAGAGTGGTCGCAACCCGCAGTCGAGGAGTAATTAAGGACCCTAGTGTGCACCGCGAAGTTTTGGAGAATATCTTGCAGTTTGCGCGTGAGCTCAGCTGGGGTCTTTGGGGACTGACTTTTTCGCCACTGCTTGGCCCCGAGGGCAATATGGAGTTTTTAGCTTGGTGGAAACTTGGTACCGCTGACGGCCAGACAATTGACGTGGATTTTGTCATCAGAGAAGCCCACAGAGCTTTGCGCTAGTATGGTGGGGAGAGGGGATGCGATATGCCTATTGGAGTGGTGGGCAATCTCGGCAAGCCACTGACGGAAGGGGTAACACGATTGATTGTGGCCGAATGTAAGGATGGCGACAAGGAAATCATGTTGCCGCACAGTCTAGCCCTGCACATCGGTCTTCCGGAAATGGGGTTTTCGGACCAAGAAATAGCTAGCAGATGCTCGGCGGTGATGGTGCTAGGCGGGGATGGCACACTCCTTTCAGTGGCCCGCACCTGGCCTTTTTGGGGCGTGCCCCTCCTCGGTGTCAACTTAGGCAACTTAGGGTTTTTGACCGAAGTCGAGGAAGTTGACGTGTTGGCGGCATTGGCGGTGTTGCGACGCGGGGAGTATGTAATGCAGGAGCGAATGATGTTAAGAGTCCTGGTCAATCGCGATGGTAGACAAGTCTATGAATCTGTGGTGCTCAATGATTGTGTGGTTACTAAGGGCGCATTCGCTCGCATGATTCGCCTTGAGGTGCATATTGGCAATAACTTCTTTAAAACATTTCCTGCCGATGGGGTCATTATCAGTACACCCACCGGTTCCACCGCCTATTCCTTGTCGGCCGGTGGGCCCATTGTCGACCCAACAATGCGCCTCATGTTGTTGACGCCCATCTGCCCGCACATGCTGCAAGCTCGCCCTCTCGTCGTTTCGCCGCAGGACCGCATTGCCGTTAAGGTTCATTCCATACATGAAGATGTTGTCCTGACCCTCGATGGTCAGGAAGGAGTGCGTGTTTACCCGAAGGACGAGGTAGTTGTGGAGTGTTCGGATATCGTCACTCGCTTAGTGAAAATCGTCCCGCGCAGTTTTTATGATGTTTTGCGCTACAAGCTATAGATTGCTTTCTAGCCGGACCGAAGGCAGACAAGGAGGTCGTTTATGCTCGAAAGACTGATTATTCGCAATCTCGCTGTCATCGAAGAGCTGGATCTAGAGTTGCACGCCGGGCTCACCGTCTTGTCGGGGGAGACTGGTGCGGGAAAGTCTATCATTGTTGATGCCTTGAGTTTGTTGCTGGGAGGGCGCGCCACGAGCGATCTCATTCGAACCGGGGCGGACAAGGCTTTTGTGCAAGGCGTCTTCTCTATCTCTAGCCCCCAAGCGCTCCAGATTGTTACGGAGCAGGGAGAAGGAGATGGGGAATTGGGCCCTGTGGACAGAGAGGTCATTATCACGCGGGAGATAAGCCATTCCAGATCGGTTTGTCGGTTAAATGGGCGCGTGGTGACGCAAGCTACGCTTAAGTCTCTGGGGGAGCACCTAGTCGATATGCATGGTCAGCATGAACACCAGTCCTTACTCTACCCTGCTCGACATCTCGGCCTCTTAGATCGCTTTACCGGCGGTGAAGGGCAGACCATCCTCGATGGTCTGGGCGTGGCAGCGGGGGCTTATCGTCGTTGCAAGGAAGAGTTGCGGGATTTGACGGTGGATGATAAAGAGAGGGCTCGACAGAGCGACATCTTAACTTTTCAAATTGGCGAGATAAAAAATGCCCGTTTGCGTGTGGAAGAAGAGGAGGAACTCCGAGCAGAGCGGTTGCGCCTGCTCAATCATGAGAAATTGAGCAGCGCCGTGGAACGATCATTTGTCGACCTTTTTTCCGGGCAAGGTAAGAACAAGGCGGTTATAGATGTGCTAGGCCGGGTACAAGGCGACTTGAGGGAGGTTGGTCGGCACGCCCCTGAACTGCTGCCGATCGCTGGCCTGGTGGAGCAAGCATCCTACCTGGTTGATGATGCTTGTCGCGAATTGGGTAGATTTAAGGATAATTTGATATTTGAGCATGACCGCCAGAGCAGCATTGAGGAAAGGCTAGATGCTATAGGGAAACTGAAGCGAAAATACGGTCACAGCATCGAAGAAGTTTTATCCTTTGCCAAGACCGCCCAAGCTAACTTTGACCGACTGAGCAGTTCTGCCGAGCGCGCCACCCAGTTACAGGCGGTGCTCAAAAAACATCTCGAGAGATATGGTTCCCTAGCGGCGGATATGCGTATTTTACGGGAAAAAAAGGCTCGACTACTGGGTCTGGCCTGTGAAGGGCATCTTAAAGATCTAGGCATGACAAACGCCGAACTGAAGATGGCGTTTCGTCCGCAAGAAGTAAGTGCTGTGAGTTCCACGGGCACGGAAACAGTAGAGTTTTTGTTCTCCGCTAACAAAGGAGAGGATTTGAAGCCGCTTAGCAAAATTGCCTCCGGTGGAGAAATCTCTCGGGTTATGTTGGCGCTAAAAACAGTTTTTAGTGACCTTGATGATATTCCGACTTTGGTTTTTGACGAAATCGACAGTGGTGTCGGAGGCAAGGCCGCGCAGGCGGTGGCAGAGAAAATTGCTACTCTCAGTAATGGTAAGCAGGTCATCTGTATCACCCACCTCGCCCCCATTGCGGCTTTTGCCGATTATCACCTCTGCGTGCAAAAATTGATCAAAGGCGAAAAAACTATCACCGAGGTGCGTGCTTTGGATGTTACCGGGAGAAAAATAGAACTCGCTCGCATGTTAAGTGGAGTAGAAAGCGAAGTGGCACTAACCCATGCCGAGGAATTGCTCAGCTTGAGACCGAGAACGCAAGTCTAGGCTTAAGGTGCTGAACAACGCTCTTCCCACCAACAGGCAAGTCATTATGTTAACTAGCGAGGATAGTTGGTTTTCGCGTTGGTTAACTTAAAAGCAGACTTGTTTGTTGAAAGGGGTGCGGCCTTGGAGAAGCGAATGCTGAAAACCCTCTTGGGTTGCTTTTTTTCAGCCATAGTGCTTGTAGTAGCTCTTAGTCCAGGTGCGAGAAGCCTCTATCTTCTACCGGTGGACCTGCGCGTGACAGAGGGTAGTTCGGTGCTCTTGCCTCTGCACCTACCTTTTTCACTGGGGGTTTCGCTGGAACAAGCCGGTATGGTACGCATCAATGGCACCGAGTTGGGTCCACAATTGGTCAAATTTTGCTTGTCTAGACCACTGTCTTTGGAGACTTTGCAACAGGGAACGGCACAGTTGCGCCTCAGCGTGTTTGGTCTTACCATTCGCCGCTTAAAAATCGAAATAGTTCCTGTTGTAGAGCTGGTGCCCGCCGGACATTCTGTAGGGGTTAGCCTTCGCTCTGACGGCCTCATGGTGGTTGGGTTTGCCAATATACAGGGGCGGGACGCTGAATTTTCACCCGCACGCGAAGCAGGCATTCGCCTCGGTGACCGTATCTTATCGGCTCATGGAATGGAGCGCCCTGACTCATTAGTGCTTAACCAAATTACTGAGGAGCTTGGGCGACAAAGGCAACAGGTTCTCCTCACCGTTGGTCGAGATGACCGTGCGGTGGATATCCTCGTAACTCCGCATTTGTGCAGTGAAACTGGGCAGCATCGTTTAGGTCTCTTCGTGCGCGACAACGTAGTTGGGGTTGGCACACTCACCTTTGTTGACAGGGAATCAAATATTTATGGCGCACTCGGTCATGTCATTGCGGACATAGACACTGGCCGACCAGTAGAAGTGGGTAGCGGCAATATTGTGCGGGCCACAGTGACGTCCATTGAGTCGGGCAAGCGAGGAGCGCCCGGAGAAAAGCGCAGTGTATTCGTTAAGGAAGAAAACAACGTCGGTTCAATCACTAAAAATTCAGAATTTGGCATTTTCGGCGAAATTCACAACGACTTGACAGGTGATTCACCAGCCGTGCCTATACTCTTGCGCGATCAGGTCCGAGAGGGTCCGGCGTACATTTACACTGTCATCGATGGGGAAAAGGTCGAGAGGTTCGCCATAGAAGTGCAGCGAGTGTCCCGACAACAGTCTGCCCCGGGAGCAAAGGGATTAGTAGTGAAAGTGACTGACGAACGTTTACTGGCCAAGACAGGGGGCATTGTGCAGGGCATGTCAGGTAGTCCCATTTTACAGGGAGGAAAGCTTGTTGGTGCCGTGACCCATGTGTTTGTCAATGATCCCAGCAGAGGGTATGGGATGTTCATTGAATGGATGGTTGGAGAATCGGGGCTCTTAGAGCGCAGGGAGGAAATAGCGCCGACCTTTTTCTATCGGCAACGTCTGCGTGCTTCGTAAAACTGAGGTGAGCATTGGTGCATGCCAGTGCTCATTGTTGCCTGAACAGTCGTGAAAAATATTTATAATACAGTAAGTAAGTGAAAATATTTGGCAGGAATACGGCAAGGGCCTGTAGAAAGCTAACTGGTGTAGGTGGAGCAGGGGAGGAGATTGCCGGTGAGGGAAAAGACTAAGGTCTTGATTGTCGACGATAATAGGGACTTCTGTGAACTTCTGAGTGAATTCTTATCAAAGCGGCCAGAAATCCAAGTGGTAGGAATGGGGCATAACGGTGACGAGGCACTAAGACTTATGCAGAGCTTAAAGCCCCATGTCTGTGTGCTAGACATTATCATGCCGCATCTCGATGGCATCGGAGTGCTAGAACGCATGGCGGCACTACCTGAAAAAGATAGGCCGAAAACAATTATGTTAACAGCTATTGGACAAGAACAAATGACCAAGCGCGTTTTAGAACTCGGTGCCAGCTATTATATATTGAAGCCCTTTAACTTAGAGACATTAGCGCAGCGTATACAACAACTGGTTGTCAGCGAACCTTTGCCCATCGTCCATATCACAGAGAAGCAGCAAGCCAGACATCTCGAGCAAAAAATCTCAGACTTATTGCACGAGCTGGGGATACCTGCAAATATCAGGGGCTATCAATACTTACGAGAAGCCATAGTCTTGGTTGCGGGTGAGATGCAGCTCCTAAACAGCATCACCAAGATACTCTATCCCAAAATTGCTAAGCAGCATGAATCCACGCCCAGTCGGGTAGAGCGGGCCATTCGTCATGCCATTGAAGTAGCCTGGGGCCGCGGTAATGTCGAGGCCATAAATCGGCTCTTCGGCTATACTGTGGATTATCGCCGTGGCAAACCTACCAATTCTGAATTTATTGCCAAAGTCGCCGATCGCTTGCGGTTGGAGAGAGCTGTATAGGCAACAACATAGTGGTGTATAATTAGGCTGCTCCTCCTTGGACAGCCTTTTGATTTTGGCAAAACACGCAATTTTCTTTTAAAGTGTTTTATGTCTCTGTGGAAGTTATATTATTGTCAAGGGACATCGTAGGAAGGAGTATGTGCTTGGCGGATTACGTGTTGCTACTCATTAACCCTGGGAGTACTTCTACCAAGGTAGCTCTGTATCTTGGCACGAAGTGCTTCAGGATGCAGAGTATTGCCCACAAGGCGGAGGAGTTGGCCGTCTATCCGGGTATTATTGAGCAGTGCTCATTTAGGCTCACCACAGTCGAAGCGTTTCTCGGCACCGCTCTCTCTGCTTTGGGAGGGGATCGCCAGATTGATGCGGTTGCCGGTATGGGGGGATTGTTGCGTCCTCTTCCCGGTGGTACCTATGCCACGAGTGATGCCTTGCTGCAAGACTTGCAAAGCGGCGTGCAGGGGCAGCATGCCTCGAATCTAGGAGGGTTGCTCGCTCATGGAATCGCCCAATCTTTAGGTGTACAGGCCTATGTTGTTGATCCCGTTTCTGTGGATGAATTTACGGATTTAGCGAGAATCTCTGGGCATCCGCTTATTGTGCGCAGAAGTCTTAGTCATGCCCTAAATATTAAGGCGGTAGCAAGGCGCGTTTGTCGCGAGATGGGGTTGTCGTTCTTCAACAGCCGATTGGTGGTGGCGCATCTGGGTGGCGGTATTTCCGTGGCTCCCCTCCAAAATGGTAGAATCATGGATGTCAACAACGCCAACGAAATGGGTCCATTCTCTCCTGAACGAACAGGTTCTTTGCCTGCGGGAGAGTTGGCAGCGCTGTGTTTTAGTGGCCGCTATAGTGCGCAGGAAATAAAGAAGCAAATTGCTGGACAGGGCGGAATGGTGGCCTACTTAGGCACCAATGATGCGCGCGAGGCGTATCAACGTGCCGGTCGAGGTGATGTCCAGGCACAGCTAATTATGCGCGCTATGGCCTACCAAATTGCTAAGGAAATCGGCGCCATGTCTACCGTTCTTCATGGGAAAGTAGATGCCATAATCTTGACGGGAGGCCTAGCCAACTCGGATTCCTTGGTTAGGGATATTTCCCAATACGTAGAATTTATTGCCCCAGTGAAGGTCTGGCCAGGTGAAGATGAAATGTTAGCGCTTGCTGAAGGCGTCTGTCGTGTATTGGCCGGGGAAGAACAAGCTAAGCAATATTGATGGGGGTGTTTTTTGTTGATCAAATCTTTTGACCAAGTGCTCGAACAGGCGAAACGAGGGCCAAGACGTCGTGTAGCAGTGGCGGTTGCTGAGGATGCGGAGGTTCTCGCGGCCCTTACTGCGGCCCAAGCTTCAGGTTTGGCGGAGGCGTGTTTGGTGGGTGACGCTGAGAAGATTCTCATGGTAGCAAAGGAGTCGGCTCTCAATCTTACCGGCATGGAAATCATCAATGTACCCGACAGAATCATGGCCGCGAAAGTGGCGGTGACCCTAGTGCGCGAGGGACGCGCTCATATGCTGATGAAAGGCCTAATTGGTACCGCAGATATTCTTCGGGCGGTGCTAGACAAGGAAAACGGGCTGCGCACAGGTCGGGTCCTTAGCCATGTCGCGCTGATCGAGGTGCCGACCTACCACAAAATGCTCTTTATGACCGATGGAGGACAGAACATCGCGCCAGATCTAGCACAAAAAGTGGACATTCTGCAAAACGCGGTCGACGTAGCTCGTGCGCTAGGTGTTGACCTGCCAAAAGTAGCAGCATTAGCGGCAGTAGAGGTGGTCAACCCCAAGATGCAGGCCACGGTGGAGGCCTACGAATTGCAGCTAATGGCAGAGCGGGGAGAAATTAAAAACTGTCTTGTCCATGGTCCCCTAGCTCTCGATGGGGCCATAAGTCTTGATGCTGCTCGGCACAAGGGCATTCAATCACAGGTGGCGGGAGATGCAGATATTCTGTTGGTACCGACTATCGAGGTTGGCAATGTTCTATACAAGACTCTCGTCTATTTGGCTCGCGCTCGAGTGGCCGGTCTAATCGTAGGGGCGGCAGCGCCTATTGTCTTGACATCGCGCTCCGATTCTCCGGAGGCTAAATTATTGTCTATTGCTTGCGCCAGTGTGGTAGCGGGGAGGTATTAAAATGACCAAACACTATGTTTTGGCGATTAACCCTGGGTCGACATCTACGAAAATAGCTCTCTTCGAAAATGACAAAGTGGTGATGGAGGATAACCTCAGCCACACTAACGAGGAATTGGCACCGTTTAGTAGGATTGCCGAGCAGTATGCGTTCCGCCGGCAGGTCATTACTCGTTTTCTGGCTGAGCAAGGTTTTGCGGTCAGTCGTTTATCGGCCGTAGTTGGCCGCGGCGGGTTACTCAAGCCCATCCCCTCCGGCACCTATAGAGTCAATGCCGCCATGGTGCGTGATCTGCACGCGGCGGAACGCGGAGAACACGCCAGCAACTTGGGCGGACTCTTGGCCAAGGATCTAGCCGATGAACTTGGCATACCCGCCTTCATTGTAGACCCTGTGGTGGTGGATGAGATGCAGGATGTGGCGAGGATTTCCGGTCACCCCGAAATTTCCCGTCGCAGCATCTTTCATGCTCTTAATCAAAAAGCGGTGGCCAAGCGCTATGCGCGCGCCAAGGGCGTAAAGTATGAAGCTCTCAACCTAATTGTCGCCCATTTGGGTGGGGGAGTATCTGTAGGCGCACATTCACAAGGGCGTGTCATTGATGTGAACAATGCCCTAGACGGGGATGGCCCCTTTTCCCCTGAGAGAAGTGGTGGTTTGCCAGCGGGTGAATTAGCACGCCTGTGTTTTAGCGGTAAGTATTCTCACGGTGAGATTAAGAAAATGATTACCGGTCAGGGCGGCATGGTTGCCTACTTGGGCACCAATGACGGTCGGGAGGTTGCTCGCCGGATGGCATCTGGCGATGTGTATGCGGGCTTGATTTTTAGGGCTTTCGCCTACCAAGTAGCAAAGGAAATCGGGGCGATGGCCGCTGCCTTAAAAGGCAAAGTGGATGTAATCATTCTTACGGGAGGCCTGGCGTACAATAAGGAAGCCCTCATTCCCTGGATCACTGAAGCTGTTTCATTTATTGCCCCAATAGAAGTTATGCCGGGAGAAGGGGAGATGTCGGCTCTCTGTGAAGGTGCCCTGAGGGTACTTACTGGTCAGGAGCAAGACTATACCTATGAATAGCCTGTGGCATCATCGTGTCTCAATTATTACTGGGAGCTACGGCAGTGGCAAGACGGAGGTCGCCATAAACCTAAGTCTGGCTAAGCGCAGTTTTTATGGGAACGAAGCCATAGTTTCCCTGATTGATGTGGACATTGTGAATCTGTACTTTCGCAGTCGCGACAAATTCGAGGAACTTGCCAAGCGGGGAATTCACGTAATTGCGCCTGCCGGCGATTTGCGCCATGCTGATTTGCCCGCTCTCCCGGCAAGCATCAGCGGTAGCTTACACGACACACAGCAGCAGGTAGTCCTCGATGTGGGGGGCGATCCGGCTGGTGCGACGGTGCTAGGGAGATATCAAGCCGATTTACCCGAGGGCTCCTATGACATGATCTTGGTGGTCAACCCCTACCGACCATACACCGATAATGTTGATGCCATGCAGCGACTTATCTCTGCCATTGAGAGTAAGTCACGCTTGCGAATTACCGCTCTCTGCAATAATTCCAACCTCATGGGGTTTACCACACCAGAGGATTTGTTGCGTGGGCAGGACCTTCTCGGGGAGCTTGAGGTGCGCACTGGTTTGCCCACAGCCTTCGTGAGTTGTGTGCCTGCAATTGCCCCCGCAGTAAGCGTTATGTTGCCAAATGTTCCGGTTTTGCAGCTTGGGCTCTATATGTTGCCCCCTTGGGCGACGGGAAACAATTATGCTGGGGAGGTTTAATAATGGCCAAGGTGACATTCAATGAAGAGAGATGCAAGGGTTGTGAATTATGCATCCATGTCTGTCCGGTAAAAATTGTTATAATGCAGAAGAAGTTTAATAAGCGGGGTTTTAATCCTGCCGGGGTAAGTGATATGTCCAAATGCATCGCTTGTGCAGCCTGTGCCCGCATCTGTCCGGATGTAGTTATTTCAGTCGATAAGTAGGAGGGTGAGCCGTGAAACAACGTGTCTTAATGAAGGGCAATGAGGCCATTGCCGAAGCCGCCATTAGAGCTGGTTGTCGCTTTTTTTTCGGATATCCGATAACCCCTCAGAACGAGTTACCTGAATACATGTCGCGGCGCTTACCCGAGGTAGGAGGGACATTTGTTCAGGCCGAAAGTGAAGTTTCGGCCATCAACATGGTCTATGGGGCAGCAGGCGCGGGGGCGAGAGTAATGACCTCTTCGTCAAGTCCAGGAATCAGTCTCAAGCAAGAAGGTATTTCTTATATGGCTGGTGCACAGCTACCGGCTGTAATTGTCAATATCGTGCGCGGAGGACCGGGCCTAGGCAGCATTCAGCCCGGACAAGGCGATTATTTTCAGTCCGTCAAGGGTGGCGGGCATGGTGATTACCGATTAGTTGTGCTAGCCCCGGCAAACCTTCAAGAGGCTGTCGACCTGGTGACCGAGGCATTTGACATCGCCGATTTATACCGCAATCCCGTCCTCATTCTCGGAGATGGCTTGCTTGGGCAAATGATGGAGCCGGTGGAGTTCAGACAGTCAACTCCGCGTGAGTTACCCGCCAAGGACTGGGCAACCACCGGACTCTGCAACCACAATGGACAAAAAAACGTAATAAATTCTTTGGTGCTCCATGCCATTGATTTAGAAGCCCATAATATACACTTGCAGGAAAAATACGCACTCATCAAGGTAGCGGAACAAAAGGCAGAGCTCTTGCATTGCGATGATGCCGAATTAGTCGTTGTAGCCTACGGTTCCACGGCGCGCATCGTTAAGACCGCCATTGCTCAATTGCGAGATCAAGGACATCGTGTGGGATTGCTCAGGCCCATTTCCTTGTGGCCATTCCCTGAGGATGCTTTTGCCAAGGTCATGCCTGTGGCCAAAGACTTCCTTTGTGTGGAGATGAGTGCCGGCCAAATGGTAGAGGATGTAAAGCTCGTTGTCAACGGAGCGAGACCGGTGCATTTTTATGGCCGCATGGGTGGTATCGTACCCACACCTAATGAGATAGCAACACAAGTATTGCAGATCATGGGGGTTAAATAGCATGGTTAAGGTCTTTGACTGTCCGAAATCCCTGACCGATATGCCCACCCATTATTGTCCGGGCTGTACCCATGGCATTATTCACCGCCTCATCGCCGAGGTCATTGATGAGCTCGGCATCGCCGACAAAGCCGTGGGCGTCGCCCCGGTCGGCTGTGCGGTACTCGCCTACAACTACTTTGTTTGTGATATGCAAGAAGCTGCGCATGGCCGAGCCCCAGCCGTGGCTACTGGGATAAAGCGAGTTGTTCCAGAGGGCGTGGTCTTTACTTACCAAGGGGATGGAGATTTGGCTTCCATCGGATGTGCCGAAATTGTCCATGCTGCCGCTCGCGGTGAACTAATTACTACTGTTTTTGTTAACAACGGCATCTATGGCATGACGGGCGGACAAATGGCACCGACAACCCTGCCCGGGGATAAGACCTCCACCTCACCCTATGGCCGAGACACCAAGAAGCAAGGGTTTCCTATTCGGGTGTCGGAGATGCTGGCGACACTGGACGGCCCGGCTTACATCGCTAGGGTATCGGTGCACAATGTTGCCAACATCGTAAAGGCAAAACGGGCCATTAAGAAAGCATTTGAATATCAGATTGCCGGCAAGGGGTTTACTTTGGTTGAGGTACTGTCTACTTGTCCGACAAACTGGGGGCTGACTCCAAAGGAATCGCTCGAGAAAGTGCAGCGTGATATGATGCCGTACTTCCCCTTAGGTGATTATAAAGACATCGAGGCAGGTGAAAAGAAGTGACTCTAGGCGTAATTATGGCTGGCTTTGGGGGCCAAGGTGTCATGCTCATGGGGCAGCTCCTAACCTATGCCGGCATGCTTGATGGGAAGCAAGTTTCTTGGATGCCTTCTTATGGTCCGGAGATGCGTGGCGGTACCGCCAATTGCACGGTAATCATTGCGGATGAGGAAGTTGGATCTCCACTGGTAACCAGTCCGGACGCAGTAGTTGCTTTGAATCTGCCATCGTTAGATAAATTTGAGGACATTGTAAAGCCAGGCGGCCTCTTGATCTACAATAGTTCGCTCATCAATCGCCCTCCGACCCGCACCGATATACGCATCATTGCCGTAGAGGCAAATGACATAGCAACAGGGCTTGGTCAACCTCGGGTGGCCAACATGGTGGCCCTGGGTGCCTTGCTCGAGGCCACCAGCCTGATCAGCGAGGCAAGCCTAGAGCAGGCCCTCCGTAATATTTTGCCTGCGCATCGCCAAGAACTGCTACCTATTAACCTCCAGGCCATCGCCCGAGGTAGGGCATCCGTCGAACCTGTCTTGGCTTAAACAGTTTTTTAGTCGCTATCCTGCTCTATCTCCCGGTCATGTCTGGCCGGGAGATTTTCCTTTGGATACACATAGGCTTCACCTCGTCCGTGCTTATGAAAGCCTGGTGTTCGGCATAACATATTATTGATGTACTTTCGAGGAGGGCAGGCGGCGTGAAAAATAGTGTTTTGCTTCTGCACTGGCGGGAGCGGTGGCTAGCGCTGGTACTAGTTGCGATAATGTTTGTCGTAGGAATCGTCAGCGGTGCTATCACCATTACCGCCGTCACAGTGCCCCAGCGTCAAGACTTGGTGAGGTACATCAATACGTATTTTGAGAGCATCATGGTGGGGACACTCGTACCTGCCACTTGGCAAAGTGTAGTGTGGGGGAATTTCCAAGTGGTCGCAATCTTATGGCTATGCGGTCTCTTGGTGTTTGGTGCGCCAGGCATCTTACTCTTGCTTTTTTTGCGTGGATTTATCATTGGGTTTAGCGTAGGTTTCCTCGTAGAGGAGTTTGGGATAAGAGGCTTCCTGTTCGCCTTATCATCCATCATTCCCCATAACCTCTTAGCAGTACCGGCAATGGTGGGACTGGGCGCCTCAGGGATTGCCTTTTCTTTCGCGGTGATATTTGGCGCAAATCAGCGGACAGTCCAGCGTCGGGGCGGTACATCCGTGGCTAAATTCTCCTTAAACACCATCCCCTATATTTTTCTCATGGTGTTGGCCTGCTTAATCGAAGTCCTTATAACGCCCGTGTTTATAAGGGTCGCAACAGCGCTGTTTTAGACCTCAGACTTATGGTATATTGACTAAGGGCAGAGCACTTTAGCTCATTTCCTGGGTAATAGACCCAAGAGGTCAATATCCGACTTCTTTCGACCCCTAACGTTGAATTTTGAGTCAAGGAGTCCTAGCATGTGGAAAACGAAAACTGTTATCTTGCTGATAGTGTTGATGTTGTATGCAACAAGCATGGTAGGGGCTGTTTCTATTGTGGCCACTCGGGGCATTGTTGTAGCGAGGGGGCGGGAGGAGCCGCTGTTTGGCCACAGGGTAGATTTGCGTCATCCACCGGCAAGTTTGACAAAAGTGCTGACGGTGGTTTTGGCTATAGAACAAGGCGACTTAGATTCCGAAGTCATCATGAGCCAAAGAGCCATGGCGGTGGGTGGTTCCTCGCTTAATGCGGCAGCAGGAGATAGGTTTACACTGCGTGAACTTCTATACGCTGCCATGCTTATTTCTGCCAACGATGCCTGTAACGCCATCGCGGAACACCTGGCGGGCAATCTGGAGGCGTTCAATGAGAAGATGAATAGACGGGCAGCAGAGCTTAACATGCGGAACTCGCAGTTTAAGAATGCCCATGGCATGCCTGGGGTTGGCCATTATTCCACTGCCCGCGATCTCGCCCTACTAGGTATTCACGCTTCCTCACTACCTTCGTTCATGGAGATTGCCGGTACGGAACGTTTCGTGATGAACAGCGGTCGTGTCCTTTTGAACCAAAACCGCTTGCTTGGGGAATACAGGGGAGCTTTAGGCGGGAAGACCGGCTATACTGATGAAGCTGGTCAGTGCTTGCTTCTTATCGCGGAGCGTGATGGTCTGTTGCTAGTTAGTGTAGTGCTGGGGTCGGAAGGTCGAAGTCTTTGGTCGGACTCACAGGCACTGCTTGACTTTGGGTTTGCGAATTTCGCTCGTCAAGTTCTCGTTAACAGTAGACAAGCCCTCGGTCTCTTCCGTGTACCATTGGCTGGAGAGGTGCTCATCGTGGCAACAAGCGAATTGTCGCGTGTTATACGCATCTCTGAACTGCGCAAAGCGGTTCCGGAGATTACTTTACAGCTAAGAAGAAATTTGTGGCCTCCCCTCAGGCCCGGGCAAAAAGTGGGTGAGGCCGTAGTAACGGCTGACGGGGGTGAAATTGGTCGGGTAGGACTGACCGTCCCTGCCTATATACCATTGTTCACAACGGGGCGGTTGCTGGCAGTGTTTGGCGGATTTCTGTTGATGTTAGGTGCAATTAAGGGTAGACGGAGGTGGAAAGGTTGAAACAACGCGTCATTATCCTTTTCGGTGGACGATCTGCTGAACATGAGGTTTCTGTGCAGTCCGCAGTCTCGGTCATAAGCGCTATAGATGAAAAGGAGTTTGTCCCCATCCCTGTTGGCATAACTAAGCGCGGCAGGTGGATTGCCGGGGTTGATCCGCGGGCGATGCTCGCCCGCAACGAATCTGCTGTAGTCGAGCCGGAGGGGGAGGTGGGGGTCGGTCCTATTGTCGAAATCCTGATGCAAGGGGATGTGGTTTTCCCCGTCCTGCACGGACCATATGGGGAAGATGGCAGTATTCAGGGGTTACTGGAGATTTTGGATATTCCTTATGTTGGTTCAGGAGTTATGAGCTCTGCCCTAGGAATGGACAAAATTCTGCAAAAAACCATTTGTAAACAGCTAGGAATTCCGGTGGTGGATTTCGTATGGTTCACTGATCATAGTTATGCCTTAGAGCCTGACAGGCACCACCATAATATTGCTGAGCGACTGGGTTTCCCCTGTTTTGTTAAGCCCGCTAACATGGGTTCAAGTGTGGGCATCAATAAGGCGGTAGATAATGATGCGCTGGCTCATTTTATTGAAGTCGCCTTTAAGTATGACCGCAAGGTCATAGTAGAACAACAGGCCAAGGGTCGGGAAATAGAATGCAGCGTTCTGGGCAATGAACAACCTCGCGCCTCTTTGCCAGGGGAGGTGGTCCCTAATGCTGATTTTTACAGCTACACCGCTAAGTATGAGGAGCCATCTACACTCTACATACCGGCCAATTTGACACCGCAACAAGTTAGACAAGTGCAGGAGCTGTCACTGCGGGTGTATCAAGCCTTAGATTGCTCAGGCCTAGCGAGGGTTGATTTTTTCCTCACCCCTACAGGCCAGATCTACGTAAACGAGCTTAATACCATGCCGGGATTTACTAACATTTCCATGTACCCTAAAATGTGGGAGGCTACAGGTACGAGTTACCCAAAATTGATTAGCGAACTCATTTTTCTGGCCAGGGCTAAACATAGTGAGAAACGCAGGATTTCGGTTAACTACCGAGAATAATTCATGGCATAGCATCGTAAAATTGCGGGAGGGGTCAAAGATGAGTCTCAAGTTATCACAACGAGGTATGGATATTCCTGCTTCACCTATTCGCAAACTAGTTCCTTTTGCAGATGCAGCAAAGCGGCGTGGGACAAAGGTTTATCACTTAAACATCGGTCAGCCGGACATAGAAACACCTCCACAAATGTGGGACAAAATCAAGAACTACAATGAGAAAGTATTGGCCTACGGTCCTTCCAATGGCCTGCCGGAGTTTCGCCAGGGCTTGGCTAAGTACTATGCCAAATATGGGGTACATGTAGACCCAAATGAGGTAATAGTAACCACTGGCGGGAGTGAGGCCTTGCTCTTCGCTATGCTGGCTACCTGCGATGCGGGCGACGAGATACTCGTTCCCGAGCCTTTCTACGCCAATTACAACGGATTTGCAGTATACGGCACTATCAAAATTGTGCCTGTTACCACCACAGCCCAAAACGGTTTCAGATTGCCGCCTAAAGAGCACTTTGCCGCCAAGATTACCCCTCGCACCCGCGCCATTATGATTAGTAACCCCGGCAATCCGACAGGTGTGGTCTATACAAAAGCTGAACTAGAGGTGTTAGCCGAACTGGCGGTAGAGTACGACTTGTTCCTTATTGCGGACGAAGTCTACCGCGAATTTGTTTACGATGGGGAAGAGTTTACAAGCATCATGAGTCTTAATGGTATTGCAGAACACGCGATTATCGCGGACAGTATCAGCAAGCGTTTTAGCGCCTGCGGTGCCCGCGTCGGCAATGTCGTTACCCATAACAAGGCATTGCTCGACTCGATCATGCGCTTTGCGCAGGCGAGGCTTTGTCCCCCCACTCTCGAACAAGTCGGCGCACTAGGTGCCCTCGAAGTGCCAGATTCTTATTTCGCACGTGTGTTAGCCGAGTACCAGCAGCGTCGCGATATTGTCTTTGACGGCGTCATGAGCATTCCTGGGGCGGTATGCAAGGCGCCCAAGGGCGCGTTCTATGTCGTTGCCAAGCTCCCGATAGACGATGGTGATGTATTTGCCGAATGGATGTTGTCGAACTTCAGTTTGGACGGGGCGACTACCATGGTGGCCCCTGCCGCTGGTTTCTATGCTACCCCTACTTTGGGTAGAGATGAGGTGCGCATAGCCTACGTGTTGAATAGCTCGGACCTAACCCATGCCATGCGCATTCTCGCTAGTGGTGTTGAGGCGTATAGAAGGGAAAAGGGTATTTAACGACTCTACGTTCTACTCCCCCCCAGCTTCACATAAGTATTAACGATAATCTTTAGGCAGCAATGGGGGGGAGGACAACGGGATGTGGGTGATTACTCTAGGGCCCTTTCGTGGCAAAAGGATTCAATGTATTAAAATTGTGGGGTTAGTGATTGTAGTCGCCTTACTGGCTCTCCTGGTTTGGCAGTTCATAGATGGTTATTTTGCTGAACCGGAGCCTGAGGGGAAACAACGTGCCTTGGATGCGACCGCTACTATGGAGCAGGGTAGGCAGGAGACATTCCTGGCGAGGGTTTTAGCACATTTACGAAGTTGGTACAACGAAGGATTCTGACCCCCTGCAGAGGGGGATTTTCTTCGCGGCCAGGCAAAATGCCCCGCAGGTATTGTAGCAACTGTGCCGAATCATAATAGCTGTAGAATGCGAAGAAGGTGGATTGTCTTGGAGACGTACATAAGAGAGTACCTCGATCATTTAAAGGTAGAGCGGGGACTTGCCGCCAACACTATCGAATCATATGGGCGGGATCTTTCCCAGTTCCATATCTACCTCGTGCAAGAGACTCTCGACTGGCAGTGTCTTGATCGCCAGCAAATTCGGCTTTACCTTGACCGTCTCCGCGCCCAGGGCAAGACCGGCGCCACGGTTTCGCGGTGCCTCTCCTCTATACGATCCTTTTTCCGTTTCCTCTATCATGAAGGGAGTATTCCGGTCGACCCTGCTGCTGCCCTGGATGCCCCTAAGGTGCAGAAGCGTCTACCCAAGGTGCTCAATTTGCATGAAATTGAAAAATTCTTGATTGTAACCAGTGACCTTTCGCCGATTGCTTTACGTGATAGGGCCATGTTTGAGGTCTTGTATGCCACGGGTATTCGAGTTTCCGAGTTAGTCACTCTAAAGGTGACCGATGTGAACTTAGAGGTAGGGCTGCTCAAGTGCTATGGCAAGGGTGACAAAGAGCGCATGGTTCCACTTGGTTCGGTGGCCATCACCGCCCTTAAGATCTACCTCGCCTCGGGACGGAGCAAGTTGCAGCGCAGTTCGAGCGTCCAATCGCTCTTTTTAAACCACCATGGGCGACAGTTGACACGTCAAGGCCTTTGGAAGCTGTTTAAGAATCATGCCAAAAAGACCAATATACAGGTAAACGTAACTCCCCACACCATGAGGCATTCCTTTGCTACTCATTTGTTGGAAAATGGTGCTGACCTGCGGGCGGTGCAAGAAATGCTGGGTCATGCCGACATCAGTACCACCCAAATCTACACCCATGTCACCAAAACACGTCTGCGTGAAGTCTACGACAAGGCGCATCCACGAGCATAGGAGGTACTGTTTTGCAGAAGACAGTCTTAATCATTGTCCTTGATAGTTTAGGAGTGGGTGCTCTACCTGATGCGGGTGATTACGGCGATGCCGGAAGCAACACTCTGAAGCATGTATTAGATGCCAATCCTAAACTTGCGCTACCCAATCTGGCTAGACTTGGCATGGGAAAAATACTCCCCCATGCTGGCTTCCCCGCGCCCGATAAAACGCAGGCCTCATTTGGTCGCGCCATGACCCGGTCTAAGGGTAAGGACACCATTACGGGGCATTGGGAAATGGCTGGCCTAGTGATGGACGAGCCCTTTGTGACTTTTCCACATGGGTTTCCAGACCAAGTGGTGGCAGAATTAAGCAGGAGAACAGGGCGGAATTTTCTCGGCAACGTCGTGGCATCGGGCACTGAAATCATCACCCAATTAGGGCAGCTACACGTAGAAACCGGCTCACCCATCCTGTACACTTCAGCTGACAGCGTCATGCAAATTGCGGCTCACGAGGAGATTGTCCCTCTTATGGAGTTATATTCTATTTGCGGCGTAGCAAGAGACCTCATGCAGGGTGAAATGCGCGTCGCGAGGATAATTGCTCGCCCTTTTAGCGGTGTTGGAACATTTTTCCGGACAGTTAATCGTCATGACTACGCAGTGGCGCCCCCCACAGCAACTTTGCCGGATGTATTATATGAGGAGGGTCTGAATGTAACGGGCATTGGTAAAATATGTGATATTTACAATGGGCGTGGTTTCAGCAACTGCTTGAAGACCGACAATAATATACAAGGCTTGGATAAAATAACGACTGAATACATCAAACAAGAACATGGTCTGATCTTTGCGAACCTAGTCGATTTCGACATGCTGTACGGTCATCGGAACGATGCCGTTGGGTATGGCCATGCCCTGGCTGAATTTGACCAATGGCTGGGGGGCTTTCTGCCTCTTATGCGGCCTTTAGACCACCTCTTTATTGTTGCTGACCATGGATGTGACCCTCTCCACCCAGGCACCGATCACACGCGAGAGTTTGTGCCATTGTTGGTTTATAGTCCAAGTGCCTTGAGTAACTATTCGCTGGGGGACCGGCACACCTTAGCCGATGTTGCAGCCACCGTTGCCGATCTATTCGAACTGCCGGAGAGGTTTGCCGGAAGTTCATTTAAGGAGTTGCTAGGGTTAAGATGATGAGATTCTATGAAATTATCAAGAAAAAACGTGACGGCCACGCTTTATCCGCCGAGGAGATCGATTTTTTTGTGCGGGGCTCAACTGATGGCAGTATCCCCGATTATCAGCAGAGTGCCTTGCTTATGGCTATTTTCTTTCGCGGCATGGATGAAAGGGAGACAGCCGATTTGACCATGGCTATGGTCAAATCGGGCACTCAAATTGATATCGGCCTGCCGAAAGCGGTGGATAAGCACTCCACGGGTGGGGTTGCTGATACCACTACCTTGATAGTAGCACCCATCGTTGCTGCCTGCGGAGTCCCAGTGGCCAAGATGACGGGCCGAGGTTTAGGGCATACCGGCGGCACGGTCGATAAATTAGAAAGCATAACGGGTTTTTCTACCGCGTTAACTATGGAGCAGTACAAGGAGCAAGTCACCAAGATTGGTTTGGCCATTATCTCCGCTAGTTCATCAATCGCCCCGGCAGACAAAGTCCTTTATGCCCTACGCGATGTGACCGCCACCATTGAAAGCATCCCCCTCATTGCCAGTTCTATCATGAGCAAGAAGCTCGCCGCTGGCGCAACTCACATTGTTCTTGATGTGAAATTTGGCAGAGGGGCCTTCATGGCGGACCTTCCTGATGCGCTCTACTTGGCTCAAACCATGATTAACATCGGCAACCGCCTAGGTCGTCCGACAGTGGCTCTTTTGACCAACATGGATGCCCCCTTAGGCAACAGAATTGGCAACGCCCTGGAGATTCGGGAAGCCTTAGATATTTTGGCTAACCAGGGCGGATCGCCTGATTTGCGTGAAGTGTCCTTGGCCCTCGCGCGCGAGATGATTCTTCATTACTTCCCCGAGATGAGCGTAACCACCGCTTATGCAACGGCCAAGGAGGCTCTTGATTCGGGGCGCGCACTGGCGAAGTTCACGGAAATGGTCGAGGCCCAAGGAGGCGATTTGTCGGTAGCTCTGCCGCAGGCGAGGTATCGCGAGACCTTGTATGCCCAACGCGAGGGCTTTGTCCGGGCAATTGATCCCTTGTTGCTTGGTGGACTGTCCGTAGAGATCGGGGCTGGTCGGCATAAGAAGGGTGATAAGATAGATTACGCAGCGGGATTTGAGCTTGTGGTGCGAGTTGGCGACAAAGTGGCGTCTGACGCGCCAATTCTTATTGTGCATGCAAGTATTCCGTTGACTGCCCATTTTATGGAGCGACTCCGCTCTGCGTTCCTGCTCGGTGATGCACCTCCTTCAGTAACTGACTGGCACATAGAACGCCTGAGTTAGTTCGTATTTAATTGTTCTTAACGGGGGCATGCTAGGAGAAAAGTGCTGAGGAGGACCTACTGTGTCACAGCGACTTTTCCGAGTGGCCGTACTGTTTCTTTGCGTTTGCTTAGTTTATCTACCACTTGGTCATACTGCGCAACCGAGCTTACCGGCGATGGCCCTAGCTCTGGCCCTGCGCGTGCCACAGGCCTTGCTCATGGACATGGGCACCGGCACAATTTTGCTGGCTAGGGACGAACACGAGAGGAAGCCTATCGCCAGTCTAACTAAGATAATGACGATGTTATTGGTTTTTGAGGCTATCGAAACAGAACGTATTGGTTGGGACGATGTGGTGCGCATCAGTAGTCATGCAGCACAGTATGGCGGCTCTCAGATTTGGCTAAAAGAGGGGGAAACTCTCACCGTAGAACAGCTGTTCTTAGCGGTAGCTATTGTATCTGCGAACGATGCCGCTGTGGCTTTAGGGGAGTTTGTAGCTGGGAGTGAGCCTGGGTTCGTTGCCTTGATGAATGATAGAGCACAGCAGCTTGGCATGCAGAATACTAAATTCACTACTGCTTGTGGTCTAGATATCGGCGGAGCGTATTCATCGGCCTATGATGTGGCGCTAATGACCAGGGCCTTGCTGCATCACGAGCGCGTGCATGATTACTCTGCCATTCGATTGACTCATCTCCAGAGGGCTGGACTGCGGAGCATGCTTGCCAATACTAATCGCCATCTGTTGACTTCGTATCCAGGTTACGATGGATTAAAGACCGGCTGGACGACACGAGCTGGCTGGT
Organism: Peptococcaceae bacterium; assembly: GCA_018334055.1. Lineage (GTDB taxonomy): Bacteria > Bacillota > UBA994 > UBA994 > UBA994 > BS524. The sequence continues at coordinate 70,358 of JAGXSS010000107.1, read as the reverse complement.
GCTTGTCGGCAACTGCCAAGAGGGGTGGCTTGCGGCTCATTGCTGTTGTGCTCGGGGGCACATCTCCCGCGGAGCGGAACACCGACATTGTACGACTCCTAGACTACGGTTTCGCCACCTATGAGGGGAGGCGTGTGGTCGAGCGAGGCCAGGAAGTTGGCGCGGCACCAATTGATAAGGGCACTCTCCAAAGTGTCAAGGTCCATGCCCGTGAGCATCTCGATATCTTGAAAACGAAGGGTAACCAAAGTGTCTGGGAAACGAAGCGAGAGTTCTTTATCGTGGAGGCACCTGTCCATGTAGGCCAAATTGTGGGACGTTTTTCTGTCTTAAAAGACGGCAATGTGGTGGCTAGCGTCGACCTCTTGGCCACGCAAACGGTACCACGCGCCCCCGCTTGGATATTTTTTCACCGCTTGTGGCGACGTCTGTTGAACTAGAAACAAAATTTATGGCCCCCAATGGGGGCTTTTCATTTTGTTTGGCAGGATTTTTTTGCTAAGTGCAGAATGTAGGTCGAAAGGGAGGTTGTAATATATGGAGATAGAGCTAAAATATCGCGGGAATGTCTTAGTTGTTACCCTCAAAGGAGAGCTTGACCAGCACTCTGCGGACCGATTTCGCGACAATGTGGAAAAAGAGCTGGATAAAGAAATTGCTATGCACGTATTGTTTAATCTATCAGACTTAACTTTTATGGACAGTTCTGGGCTTGGAGTTATACTCGGGAGGTATCGCCGCGTGAACTCCGCGGGTGGCCGTATGGCTGCATGTTTCGTACACCCTAGCGTCGAAAGATTGTACAACATGGCTGGACTGCCACGCATTATCCCGTCATATGATTCAGAAGTGCATGCGTTAGCGGCACTAAAGGGATAAGACGAAATGGGGGAGATACATGGATAATTGGTTTGAATTACGCATTCCAGCCTTGTCGCAGAATGTGCAATTTGCCCGTGCAGTGGTGGCGCAGTTCGCCCTAGAGGCGGGTGACTGGTCTTTGGTCGAGTTGAACGAAATTAGGACGGCAGTTTCAGAAGCTGTTACTAATGCCATTATTCATGGCTATCACGAAGGGAGCGGTGACATCCTCCTGCGCGGGATGGTGTCTCCGGGCAGTATCTTGGTTGTGATTTCTGATTTTGGAGTCGGTATAATCGACGTAGAAGAAGCACGTCAGCCACTTTTTACAACGCGACCGGATGAAGAACGCTGCGGGCTAGGCTTTACCGTCATGGAGAGTTTCATGGATGAAGTAGAAGTAGAGTCTACGCCGGGACAAGGTACTATTGTGAAAATGACCAAGTATCTTTCGTTTTCCGTAAAACAATAATGAGCACCATAAATGCCAAACATGTGGCCAGCGGCCCGGTCTTGAGCGAAAAAGATACTGAAGCTTATCTGACGAGCATTCGCGCTGGCGATAATTCGTCACGAGATAAAATGCTCCTTGGTCATGCCCGCCTGGTGTATTCTGTGGTCGGGAGATTTCTAAATATTGGACATGACCCAGAAGACCTGTTTCAAATTGGCTGCATTGGCTTGCTCAAAGCGATCGACAGGTTTGACCCATCCTATAATGTAAAGTTTTCGACATATGCGGTTCCCTTGATTATAGGAGAAATTCGCCGTTATCTAAGGGATGACGGGCCGATAAAAATCTCGCGGAGTATTAAGGAAACAGCGCATAAAGCACGCAGGTGCGGCGAGAAATTGCGGGCTGAACTGGGGAGGGAGGCGCGAATCAGTGAAGTCGCAGCCGCCCTCGGTTTGCGGGAAGAAGAAATTGTCTTGGCTTTCGGGGCTCTGCGGCCACCTGCTTCCCTCGAAGAAAAGGTTTCTTCAGAGGACGACAGTTCGCGTTACTTGGTGGACCGTCTGCAACCCACCGCGGCAGAGGGGGACGCCTTGATTGAAGAGCTGGCCTTAAAGCAAGTGTTAGCAAGACTACCTCCTAAGGAACAGCGCATCATTTTCGCCCGATATTTTGAAAACATGACGCAATCTCAAGTAGCTCTGGAATTTGGCGTGAGCCAAGTCCAGATTTCGCGCCTCGAGAAGGCAATTTTGATGCGTTTAAAGCAACTCCTCGGTTAATTGCATGAACGGTCGAGGTCCGGAAATACTATGCTTGAGCAACCATGAAGGTTGTACCATGACAATAGAGGTGTGTCTCATGCCACTGAAGCGAAAACAGATATTCTTGGTTGCTCTGGTAGCAGTGCTCACCTTAGTTGCTTGGTCTTGGTGGCAGTTATCTAAGCGTGTTCCAGACCTTAGACCCCATGGTGCAACGTTGGTAAGGATGCGATTAACACACGAGGAGGTACGTCATGGTCCAAGTGGTGAAGGTCCTAGAATTAGTCGGGGATTCTCAGCGTAGCTGGCAGGATGCGATCGAAAATGCAGTTCACGAGGCAGCTCGCACGGTGGACAATATTACGGGAGTAGAGGTCTACAATATGACCGGCAATGTAGAGCGAGGACACATAGTAGAGTATAAGGCGAATGTGAAAGTGGCCTTCCTCGTTGAACCGAAACGTTGAGGTGAGAATGCCCTGTATACAGGGCGTTCTTTTTTGTATGTTCTACCTGGCTCAGGTCAAGACTAGGAGGGGAGGTGGAAACTGTGGGCAGTAGTAAGGCGAAGCAACGTCAACAGTTGCAGCGCAAAGACTATCAACGGTTGAGTGCACAAAAACGGCTAAAAATTCCTGTGGCCCGCAATACCATGGTGGCATTTGTGGTAGGTGGTTTAGTATCCGTCCTTGGTCAAGTGCTTATTTTCCTATATATGCGTTTAGGATTTTCTGCGGAACAGGCGGCTAGTCCCATGGTGGCCACGCTGATTGTGATTGCTTCAGTGTTGACAGGCTTGGGTGTTTGGGATTACATTGGGCAGTTTGCCGGGGCTGGGGTAGGAGTGCCTGTAACAGGGTTTGCCAACTCCATCGTGTCCTCGGCCATCGAATTTAAGCGGGAGGGTTATATACTCGGTGTCGGCGGACGCATGTTTCAGCTAGCGGGGCCGGTCATCGTCTATGGTGTAGTTACTGCGCTCGTGGTGGGCATTTTGCATGGATTAGTGAGGGGGTTATGAGGGCGAAAAAAAAATTCGGACTGCAGACTGTAGCTTTTTCACGACCTGTTGCCATTATTAGTTCCGCGACCTGCGTCGGGCCCTTAGAGGGGACTGGGCCGCTACAAGGAAGTTTCGACGTAGTGTATCCTGATATGCTTAACGGCGCTAAGAGTTGGGAAGCAGCAGAGACAGCCATGCTGAAGGAGACCGTGCAAATGGTGCTCGGGAAAGGCGCGGTCTCATCTTCGAGTGTCGATATTCTGTTAGCTGGAGACTTACTTAATCAGTGCACATCGGCTAATTTCGCTGCTCGTGATTTGGGCATACCAATGCTAGGTTTGTATGGCGCTTGTTCTACTATGGCGGAATCAACAGGTTTAGGGGCAGCCCTCATCGATGGCGGTTTCGCAACCCACACCGTGGCCGCTGTATCGAGTCATAATGCTACCTCTGAGAGGCAGTATCGTTTCCCTACAGAGTATGGGGGACAGCGCCCTCCCTATAGTCAATACACAGTGACAGGCGCAGGAGCGCTACTCTTAGCCGATGGTCTGCACCATCAGGGGTTAATGCCCCGGGTTACCCATTTTACCATCGGGAAAGTAGTCGACCTCGGTATAAAGGACCCATTCGACATGGGCGCAGCAATGGCACCCGCTGCCGCGGATACTATTTTGCGTCATTTTTCCGATCTGAATCTTCCGGCAGAACATTATGATTTAGTGGTGACAGGAGACCTCGCCTATGTTGGATACAACATTTTACGGGAATTGCTCCATCAATCTAATCTTGAACTTGGAAGTCGGCTCAATGACTGCGGACTCATGATTTATGATCGCAACGTGCAGCCTGTTTTTGCAGGTGGATCTGGCTGTGGTTGTAGCGCCGCGGTTTTTTGCGGCTATCTCTTTGAGTTGCTGCGTGCCGGCGCTTTGCAGCGATTGCTGCTTGTCGGGACTGGCGCCCTGTTAAGCCCCACCACCTTTCAGCAAGGCGAAACCATCCCCTGCGTCGCCCATGCCGTCGCCATTGAAATGTGCCATGATAGGATGGCAGAATAGGAGCGATGATGATATTCCTCTATGCATTTCTCGTGGGTGGCATAATCTGCGCGATTGGACAATTACTTATGGATTTGACACCCTTAACCCCAGCACATGTACTTACGGTGCTCGTGGTGTCTGGCGGGATATTGTCTGGTCTGGGTATTTATGGCCCGTTAGTCAAGTGGTCTGGAGCTGGCGCCTCTGTTCCGATAACTAGTTTCGGTCATCAACTGGTGCAAGGTGCACTTAGTGAAATGGCCATGGTCGGTTGGTACGGGGTGATTGGGGGGATTCTCGACTTTACAAGCTCCGGCATCACTGCGGCCATCCTCATGGGTTTCTTCTCGGCCTTAGTGTTTAATCCCAAGGGGTAGGCTTTCTAGCACAATCGCGTTCGATGTAAAACGCGATTGTGTTTTTTGTATGCTATAATTAGGTAGACTATTTCTGGGGGTGTGTGGGTGGAGGTTGTAGTAAGTCACAGTAATGCTGACTTTGACGCCCTAGGGTCGTTAGTAGCAGCAAAATTGCTCAGACCTAGGGCGCTTGTGTGTTTCCCCGGTCATATCAACAAGAAAGTGCGCGAGCTCTATTCTCTTTACAAAGACAGCCTAAATTTGACCTCCCCTGACCATATCAATGTGCAAGAGATATCCCACTTGGTCGTGCTTGATACGCAGAGTCAAGAGCGCATCGGGAAGTTTAGGCCTGTGTTTCAAAATGATGAAGTTCGTCTGACAATCATTGACCATCATCCGTTAAGCAGTAGTATTCCAGCCCGGGCTAAAATCCAAGTTGAACAGGTCGGCGCTACCACAACCTTGTTAGTGGAAGAAATAGAAGCAAGGGGTTTGTTCCTTACTCCGGCACAGGCCACTGTCATGGCGGTAGCCATTTATTCCGATACTGGTTGCTTGACGACCGGGACGACTTCAACTCGTGATGCCAAGGCTGTGTCCTACCTCCTCGCCCAAAAGGCCAATCTGGAGGTCATAGCCAGCTATGTGCGCAGCCCTCTCAGCGATGGACAGCGCTCGCTGTTTGAAGAGTTACTCACGGCATCTCGCGAAATGACTGTGAAAGAAGCGAAAGTTAGGCTGACCTCATGCGAGATCAATGAATATGTAGATGGACTGGCTGTGCTGGCTTCACGATTGTCCGAGATAGATGATTGTGACGCCTGCATTGTCGTAGTGAATATGGATGGCCGAGTACACCTGGTGGGACGTAGTAAAAACGACAGGGTAAATATGCATGCCCTGATGCGGCATTTTGGTGGCAGTGGCCATCGGCAGGCGGCAGCCGCTACAGTCAAAGGAAAGGGGGTAGAAGAGCTACTAGGTATAATTGAACAAATACTGCCGTTAGTGATAGAGCCACCTCTTAGGGCTAAAGATATTATGAGCACCCCGGTAAAGAGCGTTAATCCAGAAACTACCATGGAAGAGGCAGGGCACACCATGCTGCGCAGTGGTCACAGCGGTTTGCCCGTGGTGCAGGACAGTCGACTCATTGGCATTATCTCTCGACGCGACCTCGACAAAGCTAACCACCACGGCTTGCAAAATGCCCCGGTCAAAGGCTTCATGTCTACGGTCGTAGTAACAGTATCAGCAGACTCTTCTATGGATGAAGTGCAGAGACTCATGATGGTGAAGGACATCGGGAGGCTGCCGGTTGTCGACGCCTTGGGAGCGGTAATTGGCATTGTTACGCGCACTGATGTATTGCGCACCTTACATGGCAAGAGTTATCCCCACTGGTACCAGGTTACATATCGGTCTCAGCCTGAGAATGACGACTTAACCGCCCCAAATATCAATTCCCTTCTTGAGGAGCACCTAGGCAAGAAAGCCATGGGGCTATTGTTATTGATCGGGCAGGAGGCAGAAAGGCAAGGCGCCAAGGCCTACTTGGTCGGTGGGCTGGTAAGAGATATCATGCTTGCTCATCCAAATGTAGACATAGACCTCGTAGTTGAACCGGAGGCCATTCCTTTTGCCAAGGTTATGGCAAAAAGACTCAACGCAACATGCGTGGATTACCCAAAATTCGGTACGGCAACTTTGACTCTGCCAGCGGGAGAACAAATCGACTTCGCTACGGCCCGTACTGAATTTTATGCCATGCCTGCCGCCTTACCAGATGTACAGTATGCCACAATTCGGCAAGATCTCTATCGCCGTGACTTTACTATAAATACCTTGGCGGTGCCACTAAATCCAGACCTTTTTGGCAATTTACTCGATTTTTATGGCGGTCGAGAAGATCTTAAATTGGGTTTAGTAAGAGTATTGTACAACCTCAGCTTTGTTGAGGACCCGACACGCATTATTCGAGCAGTTCGTTTTGAACAGCGCTATGGTTTTGCCTTGGAGGAACAATCTGAGCGCTTTCTTCGGAATGCCTTGGAAAACGGCGTGCTGGAAAAAGTCTCAAGAGAGAAACTGCGTGATGAGCTCCGCTTACTTTTCGCAGAAGTTTCGGCCCCCAAAGCTATTTTGCGCATGGATGAGCTCGGCATATGGTCCCATATACTGCCGAACTTAAGGTTAACCGACCGGCAGATAGAAGTTTTACGTAGCGTTTCTCAGGCAGACCTTTCCAATATGGACCATCTTGCGGTGTACTGTGTTATTTTGCTGCTCTACAGGCCGACATCTGAATGGCCGGCCTTAGTTGATAGCCTTAGACTCTCGCGTAAGGCGCGAGATGTGGCACTTGAAGTAATGGAGCATGCGGAAGAATTAGTGCGCGGTTTGACAGATACCGAGTCTACTCCCGCTGACCTCCTCCTCAAGTACGACGTTCTACATGCCGAATCTAGACTGCTTATTGCTGCCCTCGCCGGCCAGGAAGGGGCTAAAAAGCTCGGGCTAATGCATGCGCTTGGCCCGGCCAAGGGCTCTTTGAGTGGCCAAGATCTCATCGAGCGTGGCGTTGCTCCAGGGCCGCTACTCGGCAGATTGCTAAGGGAGTTAAAGAAAGCGCACCTAGAAAGACGCGTCTCAAGTCGTGAAGATGAGCTGGAATACTTGGATAGGCTCCTCGAACGCATTCAAAAAGGAGGAAATTGATATGAATATACTGGACTTGTTGCCGGAAAACCTCATCTTTTTGCTTCCGGCGCTTTTACTGGCCTTAACCGTGCATGAATTTGCCCATGCCTATGTTTCGCATCGCTTAGGCGATCCGACGCCAAAATGGCAAGGCAGGTTAACCCTGAACCCAGTCGCACACATTGATCCGATCGGTTTCCTCATGATAATGTTTTTTCGTTTTGGGTGGGGCAAGGCCGTAGAGATTGACCCGAAGTACTACCGTAACCGGCGGCAGGGACTGGTGTTGGTGTCGCTCGCAGGACCGGCTGCTAATATTGTTACAGCGTTTGTGTTGGTAATTATGCATGTACTGGCCCTAGCCATGCTCCCCTCATCCCCAGGCGATTTCATCGGGAGCATGCTCAGTACCGCCGTCTCCCTTAACATTTTTCTAGCAGTCTTTAATCTCCTGCCGGTCCCACCCTTAGACGGGTCCAAGATTCTGGCGGGGCTCTTGCCTAGTAAGTACAGCTATCGTTTTCAGTCCTTCACTAACCAGTGGGGCATGTTACTTATTTTGCTTCTAGTAGCTACCGGTATCACGTCGCTGACGGTCATTCCCATCGGTAGTTTACTGCATAGAGGGATGTATGGGATGGTTATTGCAGTGGTGGGTTTATTCTTATGACGGAGGTAGAGATCGATTGCGAAAACTTCGCCGGTTCATTGACGAAGCTCCTGCGCTTGCTCCTCGACTCCGAATTGGATATTTTTGCATTACGGCTGGAGCATGTTGTGGAACAAGTAGTCCAGGCAATTATGGACGCTCACACCCCTCTGGCGGTAGACGAGGCTGGGACGCACTTAGTGCTCTGCTCTACAATGCTCAGATTAAAGTCGCGTCGCCTTCTTCCGGTGGAAGACTTGCGCCAAACAGAGGCTTCCCTCCATGCCGATGATCCGGCCCTTCTAAGTATTGTTCAGGGCCTTACCTACGAGAGTTACCGCGAGGTTGTCGATATGCTGGAGAATCTGGCGGCCGAATCTGCCCTCCTCAGCCCTCGAGGGGTTGTGGCTTATGAAGCCCTGCCATCGGCTGGTGGGTCGCTGCAAAAAGTTTCATTACTTACCTTGGTGGCGGCTTTCGAGCAGGCGATGCGCCTTCGGCAGCCCATGGTTCTAGAAGTTTCGCGGCCTGCGTGCACTCTCGCCTGGGGGATGTCCTACGTACGTCAGACGATAGAGGCCCAAGGTAGGGTCGAATTTTCCTGTGTCTTTCCATTGGCTTGTTCTAGACTCGAAATAGTTATGATTTTTTTAGGATTACTAGAGCTTGTTCGCCTTGGTGAGGTATTGCTAAGGGACGATGCAGCGGCGTGCTATCTTGAGAGCAGGGAGGCCGGTCAGGTTGCTTAGCAAGCTAGGGCTGTTTGAAGCCTTACTCTTTGCCTCAGGTGAACCCGTCGAAAGAAAGCGTCTCATGGAGATTTTATCCATCGGCGATCAGGACTTGGCCTTGCTTATTGCCCAGATGGAAGATGTCTGCGTCGAGCCCACACGGGGAATCATGTTGCGCATAGTAGCAGATAGCCTCCAACTTGTGACCAAGCCCGCGGCCGCAGATCTTGTATTGCGTCTTACAGCAGGAAGACAGTACAAAATTTCCAAGCCTACGCTTGAGGTTCTGGCTATTGTGGCCTATAAACAACCCATTACCAGGGCCGAAGTTGAGGAAATACGTGGTGTTAAATGTGAACGTGCCTTGCTAACTCTACTAGAAAAAGGACTCATAGTGGAGGTGGGCAGGAAAGATTCCATGGGCCGCCCCATACTGTATGGAACGACAGAAAACTTTCTTCATCATTTTAACCTACGCTCACTCAAGGACTTGCCCCTACCCGGATAGCTACCCTAGAGGTGCGCTGAATGCGCACCTCTTTTTTTGTACATGCTAGAACATTAGGGCTCAAAGGGGACTGTTATGGAATTTATTATCATCGCTGGCCTAGTTGCAACAGCCGTATTTCTCGCTATGCGGGCAGAAGTAGAGTTTAAGTATGAGCGCAAAGGCGAGGATGATCGCGTAACCCTGCGCCTTCTAGGCCCTTTTGGGGTGGTTTTTCATCGCACCGAAATGTCCGTCCTTGAACTTAGCCCTACACTTAAGTCTTGGCGATTAGAAGTGAATGTGAAGACTAAGGAGGAGCTAGGAAAAAAACCGATGCCCGAGAACAGAATGGAAGTCGATACATTTGATCAACAAGAGCTGCTTTCTCTGGCGCGTACACTCCATGGCCTGTATCAAGATTATCGACCGGTTATAAACTACACTCTCGAAAGAACCTTGCTGCGAGCCTTCACTTGGCAGACGACCATCGGCAGTGGGGATGCAGCATGGACAGCCCTTCTAGCTGGGGGAATATGGTGCTTAAAAGGAACTTTGCTTGGCATGCTCCAATCGCGCCAAAAAATTGCGGGTAAGGATATGGTTTTGGCGGTCTTCCCCAGTTTTAAGGAACGTAAATTTCAGACTTTTCTGCAGTGCATATTGTCCGTGCGAGTCGTACACATTATAGGTGCAGCTTATGTTCTTTGGCGAGAAAAACGGAAACGCAAAAAAGGGGGGTATAGCGATGGACAATCATCCAATTCAAGGTCTGATGAAAACAGCCATGGAGAGCATCCAAGACATGGTAGACGTAAACACCATTGTGGGTGATCCGGTGGAAACTCCAGATGGCAGCGTCATCATGCCCATATCACGTGTGACTTTTGGTTTTGCGGCCGGTGGCAGTGAATTTGAAGGAAGCAAAGACCAAAAAGACGGCTACTTTCCTTTCGGCGGCGGCTCAGGTGCCGGGGTTACATTGCAACCAGTGGCCTTCTTAGTCGTGGGTGGAGGGAATATTCGTTTATTACCTGTTGATGCCAACCCCATAGCTGACCGCATTATGGATTCTGCGCCGCAGCTAATTCAGCAAATCGCTTCCTTGATAAAACAACCTTCACCGTCTAACAAAAATGGACATCTCTCATAAATAGCAAGTTTTCTAGAAAGAGGCCTTGAGCCTCTTTTGTGCATGTGCTAGGTGTTTCCCGCGCTCCATATACTTTATGGAAGCTAAGGAGGTGCACCTATTTGCGGATAAAGGCTCTCCTCATGGCAATCGTGCTGATTTTTTTTGGTCCGTTGGCGAACTCTGCTGCCCTCAGCATAGATGCTTCCGCCGCCATAGTCATGGATGTTGAAAGTGGCAGAGTCCTCTATGGTAACAACATTCACCAGAGGAGACCCATGGCCAGCCTAACTAAGAAGATGACCGCCTTACTGGCCGCTGAAAGTGGGCGCTTAGACGAAATTATCACGATAAGACCGGAATGGATAGCAGTTGAGGCGAGTAACATCTGGCTTATCCCCGGTGAAATGATTACCTTGCGTAGCTTAGTCTATGGTCTCATGCTACGATCTGGTAATGACGCCGCCCAGACGATTGCCTACTTCCTTGCGGGTAGTCTTCCGGACTTCAGTGTGCAGATGAATAATCGGGCCCAGAATCTGGGCGCCATGAACACAAATTTCGTCAATCCCCATGGACTACACCACCCTGACCATTTCTCCTCTGCCTATGACTTAGCTTTAATTGCGCGAGCGGTGCTTAAGGACCCCTTCCTCCGTGTCGTAGTGCGGACAGAGCGTTTTGCGGTAAGGCAGGACGCAATCGAGGCTCCGCGCATCTGGCATAACAAAAATCGTTTGCTCCAAATCAAGGCTGGCGCAGATGGCATTAAGACTGGTTGGACTAGGGCAGCAGGGCACTGTCTGGCTTCTTCGGCCACATATTCTGGCTGGCAACTGCTTTGCATTGTACTGAATTCGCCAGACCACTACGGGGAGACCCTTGCTCTCTTGCAGTGGGGGTTTGCCAATTTTCGCCCGCATTTGATGGTGCAGCGCGGCTTGTTCAAAGGTTATGTTGCCGTCGTAGGTGGTCAGCCTGCTTACATCGGAGTGGTGGCAGCACATGATTACTGGTGGGTGCAGGCGAAAAGTGAGGAGAGCGCTCCTCTTATGACTGTGGAGCTCCCAACAAGTGTCCGACCTCCGCTATTCGCCCTCCAAAAAATAGGAGAGCTGTTGATCGAGTTTAACGGCGAAATTGTGGGCCGTGTGCCGCTCCTGAGTGACCAGGCATCACGCGAACGCTCTTGGTTGCGGTTTTTGGCTCGTCACATAGTAAGTTACGCTAAGTTTGTCCTTTGGCCCTTGGTGCACATTACATGATGAATGCAATCTGGGGAGTAACCGTAATTCTTTGCATCGGCTATGTCCTCGTTGGGGGCAAAGACGCAGAGGGGGTAGCCAATTCCTTGGCTAGAAGTGGAGAGCAGGCGATTGCCCTGACACTGGGCCTAGCAGGAACGGTCGCTTTTTGGTCGGGGATAAATCGTATAGCTGAGAAAGCCGGGCTGATCAAGGCTTTGGCGCGAGTTTTCCGGCCGATTTTTGTCATACTGTTCCCTTCACTAAGAAGCAATGAGCCTATTCTCTCGCTAATTGTGTCGAATGTCTGTGCTACGCTTTTTGGTTTAGGCAATGCCGCCACACCGTTGGGTCTTGAGGCAATGCGAGTGATGCAAGCCGGTAGCCTCCGTAAGGACACCGCGACCGATGCCATGTGTACTCTGATAGTGCTCAATACGACCGGGGTCACACTATTCCCAGCTACTTTGGTGGGCATTCGGTTAGCCGCTGGAAGTGAAAACCCAATGGCCATCATCGGGGTGACTTTGTTGGCTAGCCTTGCCGGTTTGGTTGTCGGCTTGATCGCTGACCGGGCACTTCGCAGGTATTTCAGGCCGTGATAATCCTCATTGTTTGTATGGTTATAGTGGGGGCGGGACTGCTCAGGCGGGTGCAGGTCTTTGAAGAGTTCATCGAAGGGGCTAGGCAGGGGATATCTACTGTTGTTCGTCTCTTCCCCTATATCCTCGCGATGATTATTGCCGTAAATCTTTTGCAAGCATCAGGTCTGTTGCGACTTATTGAACAGAGCATGGGTGTTTTGGCCGAACATGTGGGCATGCCCAAGGAGGTCGTTCCTTTAGCCATTTTGCGCCCACTCACCGGTAGCGGTTCTCTGGTGGTGGCGCAGGGAATTCTCTCGACCTATGGTCCAGACTCCTTCGTGGGGATGGTGGCATCCGCCATCCAAGGCAGCAGTGACACCACGCTATATGTTATAACCGTGTACTTTGGGGCTATAGGCGTGAAAAAAATTAGGCACAGTCTATTGGTTGGTCTCTTATCTGACCTAGTTACCGTGGGAGCGGCGCTCCTCCTCACGCATCATCTCTATAATTGAAACAGGCAATTGCTTTTGTATCTTGCTTATGTCAAAATTAGCTTAGATGAAAGCAAGGGGGTTATTTCATGTCTGTTGACGCCCGACTACACGATCTTGGACTTGTTATTCCTGAAGCGGCGAAACCTGTAGCTGCGTATGTGCCTGCTGTGCGGTCCGGAAACCTGATCTTTGTCTCCGGTCAGCTCCCCTTGGTTAAGGGTGAGTTACAGTTTAGGGGCATTGTCGGGCAGGAGATAGACCTAGGTTCTGCCTATGAGGCCGCACGAATTTGTGCAATCAACTGTATCGCGGCGATAAAAACCATAGAGCCTAATCTCGACAAAGTCAAGCGCATTGTCAAAGTGACAGGTTTTGTCTCTAGTCTGCCCACCTTTGGCGACCAGCCAAAGGTGATTAATGGGGCATCGGAACTCTTGCAGTCTGTGTTTGGCGAGAGGGGAGTGCACGCAAGGGCAGCGGTCGGAGTTTCGGGACTCCCACTAGGTGCCGCTGTAGAGGTGGAGATGATCGTGGAAGTTGAATAACCCGAGCCCCTCCTAGCCGGGGGGCTTTTTAGAGAAGAAAAGGGCAGTAAACTCCCAATGCCCTGCGGGCATTTGCCCAAAATTGATGTTTCGCGTAACTTGGGGTTAAACTGAACTTAGCATGAAACGCGACAAAGAAGGTTGGTGGGCAGTTGATTAGAGTAGCCATTGTAGGTATAGGTGGGCGCATGGGCTCACTTATCGCCAAGTTGATCGATCAGACTAAAGATATGGTGGTAGTCGCAGCTGCTGAGCAGGCTAATCATCCTCTTTGTGGACAACCCCTAGAGAGTTCTCTGCGGCCACAAATCAAGAGGCTTGAAGAATTAGATTTAGGCTCGGTTGACGTCGTCATCGACTTCACATCCCCCGAAACATGTCTGCAAACCTCTCTGTTAGCGCAAAACTCTGGTTGCAGACTGGTTTCCGGAACAACTGGATTATCTCCGGAGCAATTGAGTGTGTTGCGCGAGAGATCTAGGCATATTCCCATCGTGCACTCCCCAAACATGGCGCGTGGCGTAAATGTCTTTTTTCATGCCGTGAGCACTCTTAGTCGACATTTCGGACCGGAATACGGTATTGAGGTGGTCGAGATTCACCATCAACACAAGAAGGACTCCCCAAGTGGTACGGCTAAGCGTATAGTGGACTTGATCGGACGACCCGTTCCTTGCCATAGTCTGCGCATAGGGGAGGTGGTTGGTGAGCACCAGGTGCATGTTGCCGGCCACGGAGAGCGCCTCGTTCTCACTCATCAGGCCGAAACAAGGGAGGCGTTTGCCCTGGGGGCGCTACTGGCGGTGCGTTTTGTAATGAAGCAACAGAAAGGACTATTTGACATGTGGCAAGTACTGGACCTCGCTTTATGATGAGCCGGATTCACAAAGTATTGGCGCAACATGGTGTGGCGTCACGTCGCGCCGCTGAGCAGCTCGTGCTGGCCGGCAGGGTACAGATTAATGGCCACGTTGCGGGCATTGGGGCGAAAGTAGGGGCAGGGGATACGGTTAGCGTAGATGGCAGCCCCCTCAGCTCGCCTGAGAAAAAAGCCTATATTTTGGTGCATAAGCCGCGCGACTATGTGACAACGGTTAAAGATACCCATGATAGAAAGACCGTACTTGACCTGCTTCCTGACCTCAAGGTGAGACTGTATCCTGTCGGCAGGTTAGACAAGGATACCGAAGGACTGTTACTCTTAACTAATGACGGCGATTTGTGCAATAAACTCTTGCACCCTTCACAGCAAATCGCCAAGACCTACTATGTCGAGGTCTCTGGATTCCTCACCCAAGAAACCATTGCTTTGCTTCAGGGAGGTGTGGACTTACCTGATGGTCCTACTGCCCCAGCGAGAGTAGATTCAGTAAGCTATTGCCCATCAGCCACATCTTTCTTATTGACAATTTATGAAGGGCGCAATAGGCAAATTCGACGCATGTGTATGGCGGTGGGCCTAAGCGTTATCTTTCTCAAGCGATTGTCTATCGGCCCGCTGACGCTCGCTGATTTACCACTGGGAGCGCATCGTCATCTCTCGCCTAGTGAAGTGGACGAACTCTACAAGTTTGTTGGCACCGTTCGGCATGCCTAGGCAGGTGGTGGTAGTTGGGTGCGGTGCAGCCGGTATGATGGCAGCAATCTTCGCTGCTCGCGGAGGAGCAGCGGTGACTGTGATAGAGCGAAACCATCGAGCGGGAGTAAAATTAGCTATCACTGGGAAGGGCCGTTGCAACATTACAAATGCCTGCTCAGCGAAGGAGCTGGTGTCCAATGTGCCCACCAACGGCCGTTTTTTGTATAGCGCATTCAACTATCTAGACAGCCCAGCAACAATGTCCTTTTTTGAAGGTATTGGAGTGCAGCTTGCCGTTGAGAGAGGGAACAGGGTCTTCCCCGTTAGCGACTCGGCGCTACAGGTTATTCAGCAGTTGTCTGGCGAGTTATATCGTCTCAAAGTGCGTGTGTGCTTAGATTCGCGAGTGAGCAATATGTATAAAATGGACAACGGTCAGTTTTCGCTTGAATGCACTGGTGGAAGAGGTGCTTTAACGGCCGATAAGGTCATATTGGCGACCGGTGGGGCCTCATATCCACGCACCGGCTCTTCCGGAGATGGGTACATTATGGCTAAGGCCCTTGGGCACAGCATTGTGCCAATTAGTCCTGCTCTGGTTCCTTTAGAGGTTGCTGAACCATGGGTGCGAGAGGTTCAGGGGCTCAGTTTAAAAAATGTGCAGCTTACAGCTCCTTTTGGGCAAGAATTTGGTGAAATGTTGTTCACTCACTTTGGGATAAGTGGACCGATTGTTTTGTCCCTCAGCAGTCGCCTGAGGGGGAAGCTGGCGTCCGGTCATGTCCCCTTGCTTCTTGACCTTAAGCCTGCACTGTCCCAGGATGCGTTGCAGTTGCGATTACAGCGAGATTTTGCGCTGCATGGGAAAAAATACTTCGGTAATAGTCTAGGTGATTTATTGCCTGCTTCTTTGATTCCCGTCGTGGCCAGACTTTCTAGAATCCCACATGAACGACCGGTGAACCAAGTAACCCGGCTTGAACGTGAACAATTGAGTTTTCTCCTGAAGAATATCTCGCTAACAGTCACCCGCACTCGACCGATAGACGAAGCTATTGTCACCGGGGGCGGGGTGAGCACAGCTGAAGTAGATCCCCGCACTATGGAGTCAAAGTTAGTTCGAGGCCTCTTTTTTGCCGGAGAAATGCTCGATGTTGATGGGTATACTGGCGGTTTCAACCTGCAAATCGCCTGGAGCACAGGGGCATTGGCAGGACAAATTGCCTCCATGGAGAACTAACAAGAATAAGGGTATTTTCACAAATGCAACATTCTAGCGAAGTGGGTGAATATAATTATTGCTATAAGGGGAGCAACGACCTGCGAACAGAATACACGGGCTCACATTTTAGAGGCGACAACTGAGATGCTCGCCCTGATAATGAAAGAGAATGCTGTGCGCGAGAGTGAAATTGTCAACATAATCTTTACTGCAACCCCAGATATCAACGCTGCATTCCCGGCAGAGGCAGCGCGTGCAATTGGTCTCTCTGCAGTTCCACTTTTGGGGGCTCAGGAAATTGAAGTTGTCGGTGCACCGAGACTGTGTGTGCGGGTTGTGGTTTTTGTTGACAACGGTCGACACCGTGACAGTGTGAAACATATCTATTTGCGGGGCGCCGTAGGACTGCGACCAGACCTAGTGGGGGTACAGACCTTCGGCATGCTAAATGTAGCCATTGACGGCCCCGCTGGTGCCGGTAAAAGTACGGTCGCCAAGGGCATAGCTCTCCGGATGGGACTTCGTTACTTGGACACTGGAGCCATGTATCGAGCCGTGACTTGGTTGGCACTTTCGCAAGGAGTGGACCTGCAGGATGCGGCAATCTTGAGTCGCTTAGCAAGGGAAATGATTTTCGACCTCAATGCCGATTCGCAGCTGACCCTTGACGGAAGAGTGTTAGGAAATGAGATTCGTACCCCTCTGGTTAATGTCTCCGTCTCGTTAGTTTCGAGCTATGAAGAACTGCGCGAAGTTATTGTCGAAAAGCAACGGAAGCTAGCGCTGCGCGGAGGGATAGTCATGGATGGACGAGATATTGGTACAACCGTACTCAAAGATGCCCCCGTGAAGATTTTTCTTGTTGCTGATCCTCGAGAACGAGCCCGGCGGCGCCTTGTGGAGCTACGCGCCTTAGGACATGATGTCGATCTCGAGGCAGTTGTTCTGCAAATTGAGCAGAGAGACTACTTCGATAGCCATCGTGCGGTCTCGCCACTCCGCCCAGCCAGCGATGCGGTTATTGTCGACACTACTAACTTAGAGGTGGAAATGGTGATTAGCCATATTTTGGATATCATAGCGAGGAAGAAAGATGCCATATAAAATAATAAGATTCCTGGCGGGTTGGATAGTGCGGCTTCTGTTCCGGGTGGAAGTAGTTGGCCGTGGCCGGGTGCCCGCTGCCGGCGGTGTCATTGTATGCGCCAATCATATCCACCTTTTTGACCCTGTGTTGATTGCCCTGGCGGTAGAGCGACCTATTCGCTTTATGGCGAAAGCGGAGATTTTTTCTTGGCCATTTCTTGGCTTCCTAGCGAAGAAAGCTGGGGCCTTTCCGGTCAAGCGTGGTAGTGCGGACATACAGGCAATAAAGCGTAGCCTAACTATTCTGAGCGGTGGTGAGGTGCTGGGTATCTTCCCCGAGGGCACGCGGAGTAAGACACTCGAAATGTCAGCCCCGACCAATGGCGTCATCCTACTAGCTGAGAGGACTAAAGTGCCCATAGTTCCTGCAGCTATCTGGGGTGAATATCGTTTGGGGAAAAGGGTAAGGGTTGTCATTGGCGAGGCCGTGGAACTGTCATCCCTCTCTCCTGAGCCATATAGTAGAGCACTGGCCGCTGAGAACCTCATGTCTCATATCAAGAAACTCAGGGACTCTTTGCAATGAAAGTCATCGTCGTGGAACCAACAGGTATGTGCGCTGGTGTACGGCGCGCCATTGTGCAGGCCGAAAAAGTGGCGCGCGAACATGGGTTTTCCTTGGGTCCCGTCGTCCATAACCCCGGAGTAGTGCAGAGATTAGAGCAAGCCGGGCTTAGGCAAATTTCTTTGTCGGAGATAGAGAAGGGAGCCACCCTGCTCATTCGTTCTCATGGCGCTGCGCCGAATGTTTATCAAGCAGCCATTGAGAAAGGTGTAAAAATCATCGATGCTACCTGCCCCCACGTCTTGCGCTTACAGAAGGAGACACGTCACGCAATTGCAGCAGGTATGGATGTAGTTATAGTGGGGGATAGGCATCACCCCGAGATTGAGGCCGTACTGGCCCACGCAGGCGGCATCCCCTTTGTGGTGCAGACCCCAGCTGATTTGGATGTAATTCCCATAAAAGCTGAGGTTGCCGTCCTGGCACAAACAACTACCTCTCCTATTCTGTGGCAGACTGTGGTAGAATGTTTGCAGGCACAAGGTCGAAAGGTGAAGCCGATAGAAACTATTTGTCGGGCAACGCAAGAAAGACAGCAAGCCACCTATGAATTGGCCAGAGAAGCGGATATAATGGTAGTTGTGGGCGGGAATAATAGTGCTAATACCAGAAATCTAGCTGACATATGCCGGTCGGTGGGCACACCCACTTATCAGGTAGAGGGAGCCCTGGAGCTACAGAGCGATTGGTTCATTGGTATTGAACTTGTCGGAGTGGCCGCGGGTGCCTCCACCCCTGAATGGAACATTAAGGAGGTCGTCGTTGCGATGGAGAACATGGAGAACAAAGCGCTAGGTGAGCAAGAGACAGTTGTTGGGGAAGATCCCCAACAAGAGACAATCACTGTCCCGAATCTTAAGCGCGGTCAGGTAGTCGAGGGCAAGGTGGTTAGCGTTGATGCCGAGGGTGTTGGTGTAGATATCGGTCACAAGTCGGAAGCTTACATAGCAAAAAATGAACTCAGCAATGACCCCGAGCGCAGCCCTCTTGATGTTTGCCAGGTCGGCGAAACCGTAGTGGCCGTTGTGCTCCGCATCGACTCGAAGGAAGATAAGGTTTTGCTTTCGCGGCGTCGGGCGCTGGAGGAGCAGGGCATGAAGGACTTAGCTACGGCCCGCGATACAGGCCGCATCTTGCAAGGGAAGATCTTAGAGGCTGTCAAGGGTGGCGTCATGGTCGAGGTGCTCGGTGTCAAGACTTTTATGCCAGCCTCCCATGTTGACCTACGCTATGTTCCTGACCTGGCCTCGTATGTTGGTCAGACCATCTCTATAGTGGTTAAAGAAATCGAAGAGGCTCGACGTCGGGTGGTTGTCTCGCGCAAGGAGGCTTTAGAGAAGAAGACTGAGGAAATTAAGTCAAAGACTTGGGACTCCTTGGTCGTTGGTAGTCTGCGCGATGGTACAGTCCAAAGACTCACCGATTTCGGTGCCTTTGTGGACCTTGGGGGGATTGACGGTTTAGTCCATGTCTCCGAGATTGCCTGGCAGAGAGTTAATCATCCGTCGGAGGCTCTCACTGAGGGTCAGGCCGTGCGGGTCAAGGTTCTTGGGGTGGACCGCGAAAAAGGTAGAGTCTCACTCAGTATCAAGCAGGGCGAGGGCGATCCATGGAACAAGCTTACCGAGAAGTTCACACCGGGCTCGGTAGTTCCAGGTAAGATTGTGCGTACGGCAAGTTTCGGGGCCTTTGTCGAAATTGCCCCCGGTATTGAGGGGCTAGTGCATATTTCTCAACTCTCTCACGAGCGGGTTGAAAGGACCGAGGACGCCGTCAAGCCTGGTGATGAGGTCACCGTGAAGATTCTTTCGATTGTTCCCGCAGAACATCGAGTCAGCCTTTCCATAAAAGAGGCGGTTGATCGTCCGCGCACGGAGCGCACAGAACGCCCGGACAAGGGTGAGCGGCGTGACCGTGGCGAGAAACGTGGGCGTGACGATCGCAACCAGAGTTACCGCGAAGAAAGCAAGGTAACCTTGGGGGATAAATTCGGAGACTTGCTCAAAGATCAAAAATCGTAGATCTTACTGAAACACGCCGCTATATTGCGGCGTGTTTTTGATTTTCTGAAACAAAAACGGGCAAGATAGCGTGAGAGACGGTCACTCAAAAGGAAGGAGTCTTTTGATGCTCGGGTTACCCATTGGATTGTTGGCTCTAGTTATCGTAACTATCCTTATTTTGTCGGGGATTGCCCAACGAGTGCTCGACCGAATGAAGATGGATGACAGAACAGCCTTGGTGCTTGTGCTGGCGATGCTGGTCGGAGGACTGCTGCCGGATTTGCCCTTGGCGCGGACCCTGAGCATCAATGTGGGGGGTGGGTTTATACCCATCGCCATTTGCTTGTACCTGTTTGTTACGGCTGGTACCCACAAAGAGCGTTGGCGCACTGTGCTGGCAGTTGTAGCTACTACCGGCGTGGTGTACTTTGTCTCGGCGTATCTGCCGTCAGATCCGGCAACTATGCTGCTTGATCCAATTTATACATTCTCGCTTATCGCAGGCATTACCGCCTATTTGTTTGGGCGTTCGCGTCGAGGCGCCTTTATCGCGGGGGTACTGGGCATTGTACTCAATGACGTTGTTTACGGCATCCTGCTCTTAATGGGTCCTTTCACCGGGAAAACAGTAATTGGGGGTGCGGGCATTTTTGATGCCGTGGTTTTGGCGGGACTGATAGCGGTGCTCCTTGCCGAGTTAATTGGGGAAACCCGCGAAAAACTACGCGGCGGACCGGCACCAATTACCGCAGATCGCCCGCAGGGTCTGAAGATGCCAGGAGGGAATGATGACGATGAAAAGTAAGGGAATTAAAATCTATTTGTTCGCCGTGGTTAGCATCTTGCTTGCTCTCGCCATCGAACCATTTTGGGCGAGAACTGCTTTGCTCAACGACGCCATTCATCCCGAGGTGATGTGTGAACTGTTAGACGGACAGTACTTTACGGTCGTCGATGAAGTGACTGGGGAGGAGATTTTTCATACGGCGCGGGTAGTGGTGGTGGGAGATATGTTCCAAAATGCCGATAATCGTCTGTATGAAGTGGTAGCAGTGGACGGACTCATCGGCAAGGCTAGATTTTTGCGAACGGAATCAGTTGGAGAACCCTCGGCTTGGTTTTCTACTTTTCTCGAGGAGTGGGGGCGGACAGGCGTGCTGCCGGAGGCACTACGGGCCCAGGCCGGTCAAAATGTGCGCATTTCGATATACCACACCCATAGTGCAGAGTCATATCTACCATCCGACGGCGCATCAAGCATTCGCGATAACGGCGGTATTTTTATCGTGGGGGAAAGTTTTACGGGAAATCTCGAAAAGCAAGGGTTCCAAGTTGAGCAAAACAAGCGTAGTCACGACCCCCATGATAAGAGAGCCTACATGCGCTCGCGGCGCACTGCTATGGAGATGATCAGGCAGCATAGTCCGCAAGCCCTGCTAGATGTGCATAGGGATGCCCTCGAGCGCCGGTACTACACCGCCAAAATTAAAGGACGGGAAATGGCGCAGATTAGATTAGTAGTGGGAAGGCAAAACCCTAACATGCGCGCCAACAAGAAATTCGCTCAAGAACTAATGGCCGCCGCAAACAAGCGTTATCCAAGGTTAGTGAGAGACATTTTTTTCGGGAGGGGTAGCTACAATCAGGAACTTCACCCTCGCGCACTCCTATTAGAGTTAGGCACGCATAAGAGTACGCGAGAGGAAGCCAAGGATGGCGCGAATTTATTGGCTGGAGTACTCGCTGCATATCTAGGCGCGGCAGGTCCAGCTGACGCAGCAGGGATCGCTCGTGAGGGGGGCGCGGCCCGTGGGAGCCTCTTCTTTGTGCTCGGGCTGTTAATTGTGGGTGGGTTTGCCTATCTCTTTTTGAGTACGGGGAGCCTCAAGGAAATGAATAGCAAGGTGAGACACTTTGTGTCGGAGGAGTTTAGCCTGAAATTTGGGAAAAAAAATAAATGATGGTGTTTCATAGCAAAGTGGGGCTTGCTGCCTTAGTCGCAGGTTTGGCGTTTGTGCATAAAAATCCAGAGGTCGTCGCCGTCCTGTGCGCGCGTCTATGGCCACAATTAGTCGCGCCTGGTCAGTATGTGTCGCTTAAACACCCCAAGGGAACGGTTATCTGTTTTTGCAGCGGCGCAAAACCCGAAATAGTGGACAATCTCTTTTTCACGGCAGGGGAAGTATGGGGCGCAAATCACCTCAGGGCAATCTATGTTCAGGAAGGGTTTCTGGCTAAGTGGCGAGCATTTTTGTTTAGTAAGATGCCCCATCAGAGGAGGCTCATCACTAGCGAACTGCGGACGATTGAGCATAGCATCGATTGGAAATAATATACTGCTGCTATGGAGGTGCGCATACTTCGGTGACGGCGGCTGCCATGCATCTAAGAATGCTCGGGATTAATAAGAAGCCTTGCCTGAGGGAGATTATTTCTCTCCCTCATTTTGATCGTACACCCGCCAAATCGTTGGGCCGTGTCTTATTTTACGGGCAAGACCACCAACAAAACAATGTATACATTGTCTCGCTTGGTCCCGCACGGCAAGCCACTTTAAGCGCGCTCCGCCTGTTTTTGCAGGCCAGGGGGATGCAGCAAAAAGATGTCCTGATCATTGACGCCTTGCAATGTGTAAATTTATCGATTAGGGTGGGGGGGTTTCTATCCCGACGCTGTGGTTTGGTTGCCCTAGGTAGACATCTTTGCGCTTATGGCATCGTCGCCAATTTTGCCTGCTTCAAAATTCTGCTGAGCAGGGTAGAAGAGGATATGAAGGGATTGACTACGTGGAGACGGTAGGGGATAATGTCGTGTAAAGGCTGATGATGGAGGCATAATGTGGGGGTTATTATCGAAGTAATTCCTGGCTCGAGGGCGGCAAGAGCCGGACTTCGTGCAGGGATGAAAATAGTGCAGGTCAATGAAATGGAAATTAGAGATATTATCAGCTGGAAGCAAGCATTGGCCTTTCCATCAATGCAGATTGCCGCGGAAGTAGCAGGTGCAAGAAGAACTTACTTAGTGCGGCATCGTTCAGGTGAGGACATCGGGGTTGTATTTGCTACTGCTACCCTAGACGAGTTACACACCTGTGAGAATAACTGCCTCTTTTGTTTCGTTAAGCAAATGCCCCCAGGACAGCGCCAATCTCTCTATGTTAAGGACGACGATTATCGCCTATCACTGGTCTATGGCTCCTTCGTGACCCTCACCAATATTCCGGAGGAGGAATGGCGGCGCTTGTTGCAGGAAGGCATATCGCCGATCTATGTGTCGGTGCATTCGACCAATCCAAAACTGAGAGTGGAAATAATGGGAAAT
Organism: Peptococcaceae bacterium; assembly: GCA_018334055.1. GTDB lineage: Bacteria > Bacillota > UBA994 > UBA994 > UBA994 > BS524. The sequence goes on along the minus strand of JAGXSS010000107.1, from coordinate 47,463 downwards.
CCGCGAGCGGCAATGATCATGGAGCAAGTCCGGGAGTTAGTCGCACATGGTATTTCTGTCCATGTTCAACTTGTGCTGATCCCCGGGACAAATGACGGTGCGGAACTTGAACGTAGCATTGCTGATCTCGTGGCGCTTCATCCTGGGGTGGATTCCATCGCGGTCGTGCCTGTCGGCCTAACCGGACATCGTCAGGGGTTGCCAGAATTAAACCGTTTCAACAAGGATAGTGCGCGGGAGGTATTGCTTCGCCTCGAAAAATTCCGTGTACGCGCCCGCCGCAAGTTCGGCCGCACCTTGGTTTATGCGGCGGATGAGTTCTACGTCTTAGCTGAGACTGACTTCCCAAGGTCTAGCTCCTATGATGACTTCCCCCAGCTCGAAAACGGGGTTGGCATATCTAGGTTATTCAGAGATGATTTTTTACGCACCCTAGCTGCTGTTGGGCAGCGCCGCAGGCCGGAAAGCCCAGTTCTATGGGTGACGGGTATGGCATCGGCCATATGTTTGCAGCGCTTGCAGCATGAAATTAATGCGCGGCACCAAGTTTTTGTCGATGTGCTTACCGTGCCGAACCTGTTGTTTGGCGGAGGCGTCACTGTTACCGGTTTGTTGGGGGGGCGAGATATCGCCTTGGCCTTGAGTATGGCTCAGATTTTCCCGAGGACCCGTGTTCTTATACCCGACATCACCCTGCGCGAGGGGAAATTTTTGGATGATACTACCTTCCTAGAGCTACAGTCCTCGTTTCCTGAATTAATTCTTGCTGTTTGTCGGACTACGGGGGAAGACTTAGTGAAGTTGACCCTCGGTCTTAAGGAGTGATTGACTATGTCGTATGTTGCTATTGTTGGCCGGCCTAATGTCGGTAAATCCACCCTTTTTAACTACTTGGTCGGACAGCGTATTTCGATAGTAGAAGACTCGCCCGGGGTCACTCGCGATCGCATTTATGCTGATGTCGAATGGACCGGAAGAAATTTTACCCTAATCGATACCGGCGGGATTACTTTTGGTGCCGAGGATTCTATATTAGAGCAAATGCGTTTTCAAGCCACTATGGCGGTCGAAGCAGCCGACTTGGTAATTTTTTTGGTGGATGGACGGCAAGGTGTGACGGCAGCCGATAGAGATGTGGCAGAACTTTTACGTAATACTAGGAAGCCCGTTTTGTTAGTCGTGAATAAGCTAGATGTACCAGCCCTTTTTCCTCACGCCACAGATTTCTTTACCCTAGGCTTGGGCGAGCCCATCCCCATTTCGGCAGTTAACGGTTTAAACTTGGGAGACTTTCTGGACGCCATTGTGAGTGCTCTACCTGAAGATGAAGAACCGATCTATGGTGCGGATGTCATTAAGATGGCCGTTATTGGCAGACCTAATGTTGGGAAATCATCCCTAGTGAACAGTATCCTTGGGGAAAATAGAGTAATAGTCAGTGATACCCCCGGCACTACGCGTGATGCCATTGATACTCTTTTTGAGAGGGAAGGCAAGCGCTATGTCATCGTTGACACAGCGGGCCTGCGCCGGAAGTCAAAGGTCAGAGAGGACATTGAGCGGTATAGCGTGGTTCGCAGTCTGCGTGCGGTCGATAAATCGGATGTTTGCCTGATGGTCATCGACGCTACGGAGGGTGTGCTGGAGCAAGATAAAAAAATTGTCGGTTATGCGCATGAGCGCGGGAAGGGCCTCATCTATGTGGTCAATAAGTGGGACTTGATTGTAAAAGATCATAAGACTGCGGACCAATTTGCTAAAAAACTAAAAGCAGAGCTTTTGTTTGCCGATTATGCTCCGGTGTTATTTGTTTCCGCCAAGACCGGTCAACGAGTGCAGAAGATTTTAGAACTCGTCAATGAGGTGCGAGAGGAACAAAGAAAGAAGATCTCCACTAGTGCCCTCATGGAACTGGTACTCGAAGCCACCTTGGTGACACCGCCACCTTCCGAAAAAGGGAAGCGCCTGAAGATCGGCTATGTGACTCAGGTCAGTGTGCAACCCCCGACATTTCTTTTCCTCGTCAATGAACCCGAACTGTTGCATTTCAGCTACAAGCGTTTTCTAGAAAATCGCTTGCGTGAAGTCTATGCCTTTGTCGGCACTCCCATTGTGCTGATAGCGAGAAAGAAGGAATAGAGGGCATGAACGATAGAAACATAAAGGTTGGCATCATTGGTGCTGGCGGTTGGGGGACGGCCTTGGCGAAGGTCGCTGCAGAGAACTGCCGCAAGGTCTGCTTATGGGTGCGCGAAGATCGATTGCGCCAAGAAATAGAGCAGGATCGCACTAACAATCTATTTCTGCCGGGCATTAAGCTGCCGGATAACATAGACCCGGTGAGTGACTTTGCCGTTTTCGGCGACTGTCAATTGATCATTGTGGCTACGCCTTCGGCCTTTGTCGGCGATACGGTACAGCTGTTAAAGCCTCATCTCAGGACCGGCACTGCCGTTGTCAATGCTGCCAAAGGCTTTGACATGAAATCAGGTTCGCGATTGTCTCGTTTACTGGGGAATATCCTCGGTCCGGGGCATCCCATTGCCGTGATTTCCGGTCCTAATCATGCGGTGGAGATTGCGCAGGGATTGCCTGCGGCAACGGTGGTAGCGGGTGACCTTGTAGTTGGGTCATTTGTCCAGGACATGCTGATGACTGGTTATTTCCGCATATATACCAATGCTGATTTGATGGGAGTTGAATTGGGAGGCGCCTTGAAAAATGTCTATGCCTTAGCGGCTGGCATTGCTGATGGGTTGGGTTACGGTGACAATACTAAAGCTGCCCTAATGACCAGGGGGCTAACCGAGATGGTGCGGTTAGGGCGAGCGCTTGGTGCAGAGCCGTCGACCTTTGCGGGTCTATCTGGTATGGGCGACCTAATTGTTACCTGTACCAGCCCGCACAGCCGCAACCGTCGGACAGGTCTCGCCCTGGGACAAGGGAAATCGTTAGAAGAGATTCTTCAGGGTTCACCGCAGGTAGTGGAGGGCGTGAGTGCCACGCTTGCGGCTTGTAGACTGGGGCGCGACAATCAAGTAGAACTCCCCATTGCCGAGGCCCTGCACGAAGTGTTGTATGAAAAGCGCAATCCGCGGGATGCCGTTCATGACCTGATGACTAGGCAGCGCAAGAATGAGACAGAGGAACAGTTGCCATTTTAAATCCGTGACGTGGGGTAACCCACGTTTTTCTTCTGCATGGGTATATCACGGCGCTCCCTGAATATATATTACTGACCAAGCCTTGCAACTTGGTGTGAGGTAAGACGCAGGGTCACTCGTGAAGCAGTGCTTGGAGAAATGGAGGGGAGTGGTTGTTCATGGCTCAGTTTGATTTACTGAAGGACATGGCTGAGAGAACCGGCGGAGACATCTACCTTGGTATTGTGGGTCCCGTGCGCACTGGTAAGTCCACCTTTATCAAGCGCTTCATGGAGCTCTTGGTGCTCCCTAACATAGATGATGATAATGTTAGGGAAAGAACAAGGGATGAATTGCCGCAAAGTGGAGCAGGGCGCACTATTATGACAGTGGAGCCGAAGTTCATCCCAGATGAAGCAGTTGAACTAGTACTTAAACCTGGTCTGTCAGCAAGAATACGTCTCGTAGATTGCGTGGGGTATGCCGTCAAGGGGGCCCGTGGCTATGCCGACGAGAGTGGGCCGCGGATGGTGCAAACGCCATGGCACGACGAACCAATAACGTTTGAGGCCGCCGCTGAAATCGGCACCCAAAAGGTCATCGAAGACCACTCTACCGTGGGCATAGTTATCACCGCCGACGGCTCATTTTCCGACATTGCTCGGGAAGAATTTGTCGCAGCCGAAGAGCGCGTGGTGGATGAACTCAAGCGGATTGGTAAACCATTCTTACTCATACTTAATTCTAGTCGCCCCAATGATCCCGAGACCCTTCAACTCAGGAATGAACTTGAGAAGAGATTAGACCTCACAGTCTTAGCCCTCAATTGCGCCAAGCTGACCGAGGAAGACATAGCTACAGTGCTCAAAGAAGCGCTTTATGAATTCCCGGTAAAAGATGTGAGGATATCTCTGCCAACTTGGATTGAGGTGTTAGAAAAAAAGCACTATTTGCGAACCAAGCTGGAAGAAGCCGTCAGCGATGGTGTCAAAATAGTGACTCGACTCAGAGACATCGACCGCCTCATCGAAGAATTGAGCATGTGTGACGCCGTGCAAGAGGTCGTGTTGCAACAAATAGACCTAGCCAATGGGGTGGCTAAGATAGAGCTGACCACGCCCGAGCATCTTTACTATGATGCTCTCACCGAGGCCGCCGGAGAAGAGGTGCGCGGTCAAGACACCATTATGCGCTTATTAAAGATTTTAACTGTCAGCAAGCGCGAGTACGAACGGATTCGTCATGCCTATCGTGATTCCCGCGTGGCCGGTTACGGCATATCGCCTCCCAGTTTAGAAGAGATGGCCCTTGATCAACCCGAAATTATCAGACAGGGGAATCGCTTTGGGGTACGACTAAGAGCGACCGCGCCCTCGTTCCACATCATCCGCGTCGATGTCGAAAGTGAAGTCGCCCCCATTGTGGGCACGGAGAAGCAGAGCGAGGAGTTAATCAAGTACTTGGTTGACGAATTTGAAGCTAACCCAGAGAAGTTGTGGGAGGCCAATATCTTCGGCAAATCATTGCAACACCTAGTCCGCGAAGGCATTCAGAATAAGCTCTTGACCATGCCTGACGACGCCCAGGGCAAACTGCGGGAGTGCTTACGGCGCATAGTCAACGAAGGCAGCGGCGGGTTGATTGCGATAATTCTTTAGCAAAAAGGCATTTTGCTTGCCAAACATGCACCTCTAGGCTATAATAAGCAAGCGACGGGCTGTAGCGCAGTTTGGCTAGCGCGCTTGCTTGGGGTGCAAGAGGTCGCAGGTTCAAGTCCTGTCAGCCCGACCATTTGTTATGAAGACCACTTCCTGATGCGATTCGCTGGGGGAGTGGTTTTTTATTTGATTTGTACACTAGGTAGTGTACAATTTATGTGGTAAGGATGACGTAGGAGGGATAAACATGGTACATACAGATGCCACATTGATGGCCGAAGAGATTATTGAAAAATATGAGCGCTACTTGAATCCTGGTTTGTCGCGTCTTTTCCGTTACATGGGCTTGGCCACCGTCGAGTGGGAAGCAAGGGGCAGTACGGTCACCGATATCAAAGGGGATCAGTACCTTGACTTGCTTGGCGGCTACGGTATGTTTGGCGCGGGGCACTCCCACCCGAAGATTGTGGCGGCAGTCAAGAACCAGCTTGATCGCATGGCCATGCCGACCAAGATTTTGCTAAATAAGCCTATGGCCGATTTAGCCGAATTGTTGGCCGAGGTGACGCCGGGCGATCTCCAGTACTCCTTTTTTGGCAATAGTGGGACCGAGGCAGTGGAGGCTGCTCTTAAGCTCGCGAAGTTAGCTACGAAAAAACAGGGCATTATATCCACTCAGGGGGCGTTTCACGGCAAGACCCTTGGTGCACTGAGTGCTACCGGGCGTGAACTTTTTCGAAACCCATTCTTGCCCCTGTTGCCAGGCTTCAAACATGTGGCTTATGGCGATGCCCAGGCCGTGCGCGAGGCCATTGACGACGATACTGCGGCCGTCATTGTGGAGCCGATCCAGGGGGAGGGTGGAGTCATCGTGCCCCCGCCTGGGTACTTGAGAGAGTTAAGAGAGATATGTGATGCTTTTGGAGTATTGCTTATCGCCGATGAAGTGCAAACGGGCATGGGCCGTACCGGCAAATTGTTTGCCGTAGAACATGAGGGTGTTGTGCCGGACATCCTTTGTTTAGCCAAAGCTTTAGGCGGCGGAATAATGCCAATCGGGGCGATTGTGGCTAGGCCGCACTTATGGCAGGGTATGAGTGAATCGCCCTTCCTGCACACCTCGACTTTTGGGGGTAATCCGCTGGCCTGCGCCGCTGCCATTGCGGCCATTAAGGTAACAATTGAGGAGAATCTGTCGTTTAAGGCCGAGGCCATGGGCAACAAGTTCCTGCAATCTTTCCACGCCGCACGAGAAAAGTACCCCGAGGTGGTGGCGGCGGTGCGGGGCCAAGGGCTTCTCATCGGCATAGAGTTTGCGGATGCGGGTTATGCAGGCTATGCCATTTCTGAGTTAGTCAACAACAAGGTGCTGGCGGCTTACACACTTAACAATCCGAAAGTTATCCGGGTCGAGCCACCTTTGGTTATTACCGAAGAGGAAGTGGCGTCGGCGCTTAGCATTTGGGAGAAAATCTTTGCCCAAGCATCAGAAATGAAGGATGATATTTAGGAGGGAAACTATGCCGTACATAGAAGTTTCTACTATCGTCACCGGTGAGATCTCGCATATATGGAGTATCGTCATGGACATGGAGGGCTACCCCAAGTTCATGCCCAACCTGCAAAGTGTCAAAGTCGAAGAGCGTGGCGACAACAGCACCGTGAGTAGCTGGGTGAGCAATGTAGACGGCCGCGTCATTAAATGGAAGGAGCGCGACCTCTTCTACCCGGCGCAGCACCGCATCGAATACACTCAAGTCAGTGGCGACCTGAAAAAGTTCGAGGGGTATTGGCAGTTGAGTGAAGTCGCTGATGGAGTGAAAATTGTGCTGACTGTTGACTTCGAATTTGGCATACCCATGGTCGCGGCGCTTCTTAACCCCCTATTAAAGAAAAAGGTTCGTGAAAACAGTGCGGGCATGCTCGCGGCTATCAAGCAAATCTGTGAACGCTAGGAGGTTGGTCATGGACAATACATTAAAACTACTCAAGGAAATTACTGATGCCCCGGGAGTGCCTGGGTTTGAGCACGAGGTGCGTAAAATTATTCGCACCTACCTAGAGGGGCACGCTGAGATCGTCACCGATCGTTTGGGAAGCATCATTTGCAAGAAGCCGGGGACCACCGACGGTCCTCGCATCATGCTGGCTGGGCACATGGACGAAATCGGTTTTATGGTCAGTAAGGTGACGAAGGAAGGTTTCATCAAGTTTCAGACTCTTGGTGGCTGGTGGAGCCAAGTGATGCTCGGGCAGAAGGTCATCATCAAGACCGGTAAGGGTGATATCACCGGCATTATCGGTTCGAAGCCTCCGCACATACTCAGTGCGGACGAGCGCAACAAGGTTGTAGATAAAGACGATATGTTCATTGATGTCTGTGCCGCCGATGAAAAAGAGGCCACGGAAGAGTTTGGCATTCGTCTTGGTGATGCAATCGTGCCTGATGCCCAGTTCACGGTTATGAAGAATGAAAAGTACTTGATGGCTAAAGCCTGGGATGACCGCCTTGGGTGTGCTCTATTTATCGAAGTCATCAAGGCCCTGCAGGGGGTGGAGCATGGCAATACGGTTTACGGGGTTGGCACCGTACAAGAGGAGGTGGGGTTGCGTGGCGCGACCACCAGTTCTTTTGTGGTCAATCCTGACATAGGGATCGCCTTGGAAGTGGGCATCGCCGGAGATACCCCCGGAGCGGAAAAAATGAGCGAAAAACTTGGCAAGGGGCCCGCGATATTGCTCTACGACGCCTCCATGGTACCGCATGTCAAGCTGAGGAATTTTGTCATTGATGTGGCCAAGGAAATTGGCATGCCATTGCAGTTTGATGTAATGCCCGGCGGTGGCACCGATGCTGGGCGCATGCACATTACCGGACGCGGCGTGCCGAGCTTGGTGATCGCCGTGCCCACACGCTACATTCACAGCCACTACGGCATAATTCACCGTGATGATTATGAACAGGCCGTCAAACTTGTTGTAGAATTAGTCAAGAGACTGGATGCCGCAAAAATGGCCGAACTAAACGCGGACTAGCGAAGGCATGACGAACTAAAAAAAGTGCAAATTGGCTCTTGACAGACCCTACCCTCCCTGATATATTGTTAATGAAAATCATTATCATGTTCGAAAGAACAAGAGGAGGGTACCTGTGAACAAAAAACATCTATTTGCCGGGCTGGCTGTTCTGTTGGTGATTGTATTATTTGGTGTAGGCGTATTTGTCGGTCGTGCCAATAACCGTGATGTAGCGGCAGGGCAGGTCATTAACATCTACACCTCTCGGCATTACGGCGTGGAGCCGGTATTTCAAGAATTCACCAAACAGACCGGTATTGAGGTTCGCTTCACGACCGGCAGTGACGCGGCGCTGCGCTTGCGTCTCCAGGCCGAAGGCAAACATACCCCAGCCGACATGTATATAGCCGTCGATGCCGGCAACCTTTGGCTCGCCGGTCAAGACGGTCTGCTGGCCGAGGTGCAGAGCACTATACTGCAGAATAATATCCCTGCTAACTTGCGCGACACCAATAATCGCTGGTTTGGCCTGACGAGGCGAGTGCGCACCATCATGTATCATCCCGACAGGGTGTCCCCCGAGCAACTTTCTACTATTGAGGCCTTAACCGATCCCAAATGGAAAGGGCGTCTCATTATGCGCCCATCGACCCATTCTTACACTCAATCCTTGGTCTCTAGCCTAATTGCGGCACATGGCAATGCCGGAGCCGAAGCAATAGTGCGGGGTTTTGTGGCCAATGAAACTATCCTCATAGATAGCGATACCCGCATACTGGAAGCACTAGCAGCCGGACAGGGTGATGTCGCCATCACAAACCACTACTATCTTGGTCGTCTACTCGAGGGCAATCCTAACTTCCCCATTAAGGTTTTTTGGGCGAACCAAGGTGAGCGGGGAGCGCATGTCAATATTAGCGGCGCAGGAATCACCGCACATGCGCGCAATCGCGCTAATGCGATCAAGCTATTAGAATGGCTCAGTGGTCCCAATGGGCAGGAGTTATTTGCCGGTTCCAACCATGAGTTTCCCGCAAACCCAAAGGTAGCGGCGCACCCAATTATTGCCGCATTTGGTGAGTTTAAGACCGACCCCCTTAACATCGGTGAATACGGACGTCTGCAAAAAGACGCCGTCGAGCTTTTGAATCGGGCGGGATATCGCTAAAAAAGGATCTGATAATTAATGGTTGTTAGTCCTAACACCAACCAGAGCAAGAGGCCTAGTCGCCTCTTGCCTCTGGTTTTGTATGTTACTATTGCGCTAGTGGTTTTGCCTGTTGTGGTAGTTGCGTCTTCATTGTTAACGCCCTCCACTGTGGTATGGAGACATCTAGCGCAGACTATTTTGCCTATGCTCCTCGGGAACACGGCCCTATTGCTTCTAGGTGTTTCCGCGGGAACGCTGGTGATTGGCACTGGGCTCGCTTGGCTAATTACTGCCTTTGACTTTCCTGGCAGAAGACAATTTCGGTGGATGCTAGTTTTGCCCATGGCCATTCCAGCCTATGTCATGGGTTTCATCTACATGGCGCTATTTGATTTTGCAGGTCCGTTTCACACTTTTGTCCGCTTTACCTGGGGGCAAGATGCCTATTTTCCGCAAATTCGTAGCGGCTGGGGTGCTATCTTGGTGATGACCTTGACGCTCTACCCCTACGTCTATCTCCTGGCTAAGGCAGGATTTGAGGAGCAGGCAGGTTCTAATTTTGAAGCGGCAAAGGCATTAGGGAGTAGCAAACTGCGGGCTTTCTTTACCATCGCTTTACCGTTGGCGCGTCCTTCCATCGCGGCGGGGGTGGCCTTGGCAGCCATGGAATCCTTGGCCGACTTCGCCACCGTGAGGTATTTTAACTTTCCAACTGTGGCCGACGGCATCCTGCGCGTGTGGCACGGCATGATGGACCTTGGCGCAGCTTCGGAGTTGGCTGGGCTGCTCGCCTTGTTCTCTCTTTTCTTGTTGCTTATCGAGCATCGCAATCGCGGCAGGATGAAGTATTATCAATCTAGAGGCAAATTACCTGGGATTCCGGTCGTAAAACTCGGTGGGTGGACAGCAGTCCTGGCTACTCTTTGTTGTGCCCTGACACTTTTCGCCGCTTTTGGCTTACCGCTTCTCCAACTATTAGTCTGGGCAGTTCGCGAATTTGCCATCTTGACGCCTGCGGTGATGGCAACCTACTGGCGGTTGGCCGTCAATAGTCTCACTTTGGCATCCTTGGCCGGCGGGCTTGTTGTGCTTTTGGCTTTGATAGTGGCCAGTCTGTCGCGGTTAAGCGGCAGAAGGACGCTCCAAAATCTCTCTCGCCTCGTCACTATCGGTTATGCTATCCCCGGGGCAGTCATCGCCGTTGGGATTCTCCTCCCGTTGGCCTTTCTTGACCATTCGCTGAATATCATGACGAGCGAGTTATGGGGTTTTGCTCCGGGGTTACTGTTTACGGGTTCGCTTGTGGGATTGATGTACGCCTACATTGTCAGATTCATGGCCATTGCTTATAGCAGTGTCGATGCCAGCATGGAGAAAATCACACCCAATACTGTACTTGCGGCGCGGGCTTTAGGAGCAAATGCGAGGCGGGTTCTCTTTGATGTGCAGCTACCGCTGATTATGCCAGGGGTTCTGGCAGGGGCGGTCTTGGTTTTTGTGGATGTCATGAAGGAATTGCCCATTACAGTGATGATGCGTCCTATGGGCTACGATACCTTGGCCGTCTGGGTTTGGCAGATGGCAGCCGAATCTCTCTGGACCAGTACCGCTTTGCCAGCGCTCATCATTGTGCTGGTAGGGTTGGTGCCAATTAAGATTTTACTTGATGCGAGCTCTGCCGGAGATAAAAAACACATTGGCTAGTAGAAAGGACCAACTCGATGACTATGCATTGTCAGCTTCCTATTCGCGATCTTCGCCCTGGATATGTGACTCTTTCAGGTATCCAAAAGAAGTTTGGTGCCATTGATGCCGTAAATAATGTTGATTTGGATGTCGCCCGTGGGGAGTTCTTTTCCTTGCTGGGCCCCTCTGGCTGCGGCAAGACCACCACCTTGCGCCTCTTAGCAGGTCTGGAGGACCTTGATGGTGGAGAGATAAAAATAGATGGGCAGACAGTAGCACTTGCCGGCAAGAATGTGCCTCCCGAAAAGAGAGGGGTAGGCATCGTTTTTCAGGATTATGCTTTGTTTCCCCATCTCTCGGTGTTCGCCAACGTTGCTTTCGGTTTATACGGCATGGGCAAGGCCGACATTAAGCTGCGCGTAGAGCAGATGCTCGACTTAGTCGGACTCCAGAGTAGTGCCCAAAAATACCCACACGAACTGTCCGGTGGGCAGAGGCAACGGGTTGCTTTAGCCAGGACCTTAGCTCCTTGTCCGAGCGTGGTCTTACTGGATGAACCCTTTTCCAATTTAGATGCCGAACTCAGAGATGCTTTGCGCCAGGAAACCAAGGAAATCCTGAGGGCCAGCGGCAGCACAGTGATACTTGTCACCCATGATCAAGAGGAGGCGCTTTCCTTATCTGATAGGGTGGGGGTGATGAATGACGGTCGGTTAGAGCAGGTGGGCACTCCATATGATATCTATCATCAACCGGCAACGCGCTTTGTCGCCAATTTTGTCGGCAAGGCGGATTTTTTCCCTGCCGTGCTGCAGGAGGGGTTGGTTGTAGCGGCGATTGGAACATTTACCGCGGAACAACAGCTTGCCGGGGTGCGAGAGATAGATCTTATGGTGCGCCCTGATGATGTGGTTCTTGCGCCTGAAAATGAAGGGACAGGAACCATTGTTGCAGTGAAATTTCTCGGAGGCGATGCGATTTATCAGGTGATGCTATCTGATCAGACCACCCTGCATTCGCAGCGCATGTCGGCGAACTTGCTGCCGGTGGGCACCAAGGTCGAGGTAAAAATAAACCTTCCCCATGTGGTGTACTTCCCGCGTTAATATAATTTTTGCTGTGTGAAGGGTTTTGTTGTGTCTGATGGAGAATAAAATAGGCAGGAGAAGGGAGGGGCGACATTTGGAGCGAACTTTGTGCCTAGTAAAACCTGATGGCGTGCAGCGAGGCCTGGTTGGTGAGGTAATTTCGCGCCTGGAGAAGAAAGGCCTTAAAATTGCGGGTCTAAAGATGCTCATGATTGATCATGCACTGGCAGCGGTGCATTACGAGGCCCACGTGGGAAAGCATTTTTACCCTGCACTGGTCGAACATATCACTAGTGCCCCAGTTGTAGCTTTGGCTGTAGAGGGCTACAGGGCGGTTGCCACGGTGCGTAGCCTCATAGGCAATACAGACCCCGCTATAGCCGCCACAGGCACCATTAGGGGCGATTTTGGCCTAGCCATGAGCCGCAACATAGTCCATGCCGCAGACAGCGTCGAAGCCGCTGCAAGAGAGCTGGCCCTTTATTTTTCCCCTGCGGAGCTCATGCCTTACCAGCAAGCTCTGTTCGGATGGATATTTCGTGAAAATTAGGCTGTTTTCTGTCGTTGAAAATTCTCCCCTCGATGCAAAAAATGTCTATTGGACTTGGCACGACCTATTTCGCTTGACCGCATTGTATGTTGTGGCTCAGCTCGTGATGATGGTTTTACTCACGCAGATTTTAACAAGGCAATTTTACCTTGAGGAAGCAGTAGCCTTCTTTGTGGTCTATGTCGCCGCTTTGCTAGTAGTCGTGCCATTTGTCGGGCATTACGGATTTTGGCCGCAGTCTGTCTATCTAGGGTTGTCATGGGCTGACTTCAGGCGAAATTTTTGGCAAGGGATTGGGTACGGTTTGGCATACAGGCTTCTACCTAGCTTGCCGGTCCTTGTCATCGTGTTGTTTTGGACTTTGCTTGGTCATCCCCCGGAACTGCCTCCGGGCAACAATCCCGTAGCAGGGCAGCTTGTCTTTAGCGCGACCTGGTTTGCGGGTTTTCTTCGCGCTGTGGTGTTAGCACCAGTCGTTGAGGAGTATTTCTATCGAGGTTTGCTCTACCCATTACTTAGATCGGCACATGGGGTCAGGAAGGCGATTGTCATCTCTAGTGTGCTGTTTGGCATTATGCATGGGGTGAGTTTAATTGGTTTTTGGGCTGTTTTCGCTGGCATAGGTATGGCCTTAGCTTATGAAAACACAGGATCATTGGCCACGCCAATAATCGCCCATATGTTGGTCAACGCCATTGCAATACTGGCGGTGGGATTTTAAATGGGCTAAAGAACTAAAAAGCTTGCCACTTGGCAAGCTTTTGTCAAAAGATGAATGGTGCGAGGAAAGGGAGTCGAACCCTTACACCTTGTGAGTACTAGATCCTAAGTCTAGCGCGTCTGCCAGTTCCGCCATCCTCGCATTAGTGGTGGGCCATGATGGACTCGAACCATCGACTCCCCGCTTAAAAGGCGGGTGCTCTACCGCTGAGCTAATGGCCCATAAAATTGGCAGGGGCGGCTGGATTTGAACCAACGCATGCGGGAGTCAAAGTCCCGTGCCTTACCGCTTGGCGACGCCCCTACGAATGGAGCCGGCGATGGGACTCGAACCCGCAACCTGCTGATTACAAGTCAGCTGCTCTACCATTGAGCTACGCCGGCATAAAAGTGGTGACCCCAGCGGGATTCGAACCCGCGTCGCAAGCGTGAAAGGCTTGTGTGTTAACCGCTTCACTATGGGGCCAAATTTTTGGTCGGGGCAGCAGGATTCGAACCTGCGGCCTCCTGCTCCCAAGGCAGGCGCGCTAGCCAAGCTGCGCTATACCCCGACATGCAACACTATATAATTTACATGAATCAGCGGTTCACGTCAAGAGGTATTTCGAACCACTGTCAATGCCTTAGTATTATAGCATCTAATCTTGATCTCGCCAAGTCAATATAGCGATCAATTAGAGGATGATTAATCATTGGTTGACCGCACCGTGTTTTTGTTACAGAATAATACTATGGTCGATGGTCATGACCTAGGAGCTCCGATTGTTTGACAATCATTGTGCTATAGGCACACTCGGAGCAATAGTTCTCATCAGGCAAGGCTGCTCCCCAGTAGTGCTGGAAGGATTTGCCACAATGAGCGCAGTTTCGTTTGGTAATCGTCATCTTCCTCACCTCAGCACTAGTATTGCCCTAGCCGCAAGGCAGCAAACTACTGGGAGCAGCAAATCTAGTCACCAAATATGTGAAAGCGAGGTAAAAAACAATGCGCAAGGTCGCCTTTGTACTAACTCCTGCCGCGAGCAAACGGCTCATTGCCAAGGGGGTAACCGCATTGCCGGAGGTGCAGTACGCTTTAAAGCATGGGAAAATCATTGTTGCCGGTGGAACTACTAATGCTTACATAGCAGAAGAATTGTCTGGTAGGACAATCGAAAAATGTCGCTACACCGCAGGCATCGTCATTGACTCTGCCTGGGGAGTAACCCCTGCGGATGGTCGCATTACACCATTGGTTCTCGACAAGGGAGAGGTATCAACTCGGCCTTGGCTGGAAGTTTTAGGAGAATTTGCGAGGGGCGACGTTTTTGTCAAGGGAGGTAATGCTCTCGACCCGGAGGGCATCGTGGGCGTACTGGTATCGGCCAAGAATGGCGGGACGATAGGCACCGCTTTTGGTCAGATAGTCTCCCTCGGGGCACACCTCATTATCCCCATTGGACTAGAAAAACTCATCCCTTCAGTGATCGATGCCGCCAACACCTTGGGTCAATTAGAAATCGATGAGTGCAGTGGTCTTCCCTGTGGTCTCTTCCCCGTGGTTTATGGCACAGTCATTACGGAGATTGAGGCCATACAGGCACTTTACGGACTTGAGGCCGTGCATGTCCACAGTGGGGGAGTAGGGGGCAGTGAGGGAGCGGTGGGGCTGGTCGCCTTCGGAGACAGCAATGCCACGCGTCACCTCATGCAGGACATTGAAACCCTAAAGAATGAACCACCCACTGTGCGGTAAGGGGGAGCTAGTGCGTACGATCATTTTTAATTGCCGAGCTCTTACCATGAACCAGGCCATGCCGGAAGCTACCGCGGCAGTGACGGATGGGGAAGAAATACTCTATGTGGGAAGCGACTCTCAGGCACTTAGTTTTGCCCATAAGGACGCTCGAATTATCGATGCTCGAGGGGGCTCGCTGCTCCCTGGATTTAATGACAGCCATATGCACCTCCTCGGGTTTGGGTTGCACTTGAGAACCATAGACTGTCGAGAGTTCACGAGCATATCCTCCTTGCAGGAGCAGGTTGCCGAGCGCGCTAGCATGACTCCCCAGGGGGAGTTTATTGTGGGGCGAGGGTGGGACCAAAACAAGTGGCCCGGAGGGAGATACCCATGTCGCTTCGACCTGGATAGTGCTGCCCCCAACCATCCGGTTGTCTTATTTCGCGCCTGCGGACATGTCCTCGTAGCAAACAGCCTCGCCCTGCAGCTCGCTAAAGTCGATGCTACTACTTTGGATGTTCTGGGGGGGAGTTTTGACCGCACTGAACAAGGCGAGTTGACGGGTGTGTTGCGCGAAAAAGCCATGGAGTATGTGTATGTTGCCCTCCCCGAGATAACTCCGCATCAAATCAGCCAAGCACTGGCACAAGCTGCGGGGTATGCAGTATCGCGCGGCCTCACCACGGTACAGACCCATGACGGCAGTGGGAGCGAGTGGCAGCAAATTGTTCAAATGTACCAAACACTAAAACTTCCCCTGCGGGTCAATGTGCTGTTTAATTTGGATAGAGAACAGATTTTGCTTGATGGTGAGCACATGCTCGCCATTAATGCCAAGAACAGCGACCGCCTTGGGGTGAAGACCATCAAAATAATGGCTGACGGTTCGCTAGGTGCGCGAACTGCGGCTATGAGTGAGCCTTATACCGATGACCCCCTGAATAAGGGGTTGAGCTACTATACACAGGATAGTTTAAACGCCTTGGTAAGTGCTGCGCACCAGGCAGGTTTTCAAGTGGCTATTCACGCCATAGGGGATTTCACTGCCGAGCAAGCCATCCGCGCTATTGAAAGTGCCCAAGGAAGTAACAAGACCCGACGCCACAGACTTATCCATTGCCAAGTATTGCGGCGTGACTTGGTGGAGCGCATGGCGAGAGCCGGCATTGTGGCCGAAATTCAGCCTATATTCGTGACTACTGATTTGCATTGGACGAAAGAGCGAATAGGCAAGGAACGGTTATCCTTTGCATATGCTTGGAAGAGCCTGTTGGAGTTTGGGGTCCAATGCGCCGGTGGGTCGGATTGCCCAGTAGAAACGATGGATCCTTTGGCTGGCATCACCGCTGCAGTGACTAGGACCGATGGTTCTGGGTATCCTTCCGGGGGTTGGTTGCCTAGGGAGAAGCTCAGCGTCCGTGAGGCCATCGCTTTATTTACCGTGGGCTCCGCCTATGCTGAACACATGGAAACGATTAAGGGTCAAATAAAGCCACATTTCGCCGCCGACTTAGTCCTACTGGAGGGTGACATCGAAGCGGTCCCGCCTCTGGAAATCAAGAACATGCGAGTGAAAATGACCATGGTGGCGGGGCGAGTAGTCTTCGAGCAATCATGAGGAAGCAGCTTATTATCAATGCCGACGATTTCGGGTTCACTTGGGGTGTGAGCCAAGGCATTGCCGAGGCCATGCAGCACGTTGTGACCTCCACCACCATTATGGGCAACTCTCCCGACCTGCCACGCCACCTGGAGTTGCTCCATGGTTTATCGCATCGCGGATTCGGTGCCCACCTTGTGCTGTCGGCTGGTGTTCCTGTCCTGCCGAGGGAGCAGGTCCCAAGCCTCGTCAGGAGCGATGGCTCTTTCCACCGCGATTTTCGTCAAGCTACGAGAATGGCAAACCCCAGAGAAGTCCTCCTCGAATGGCGTGCGCAAATGGAGAGGATCAGGCGATGTGGCGTAAGATTAACGCATATTGACAGTCATCACCATGTTCACTTGGCTCCGGAACTAACGCGGGTCGCTATTCAACTGGCGGAGGAGTATGCTATCCCCGCTATCCGCAGGTTGACTGTGGGGGATGTGTGCCGGGAGGCAGGTTTGTTGCGTAACGTAGCGTTTTTGCCGTCCGTAGCCCGCTCGGCTATGTACATAGGTCAAAGTGGCCTCAAGCATCCGGAGCGGTTAATGTCGCTTAACGAACGCCATTTAACTAACCTCGCCAGACTACCGCCTGGTATCTATGAGATGTTCTGCCACCCCGGATTCGTGGACCACGAACTGGAGAAAAGAAGTTCCTTGTTGTACGGCAGAGAAGAGGAGCTTCGCCTGCTTACAGCGCCGTCATTCGCCGAACGCTTACGCCAGAGCGGAGTCGAACTGGTTCATTACGGTATTTTTGGGGGGTGAGAAAAGTGGCTCTGCAGCGGCGCGTAGGGTTGGCACTAGGTGGTGGGGGAGCGCGAGGCATAGCTCATATTGGGGTGTTGGCTGAACTAGAAGCGGAAAATATCCCTGTGCACTTGATTGCGGGCACGAGCGCCGGCAGTTTAGTCGGAGCGCTGTATGCGGCAGGACTCTCGCCTGATCAATTGTTGGCCCTAGCTCAACGCACCACTTGGCGAGACCTGGTGCATCTGACGCTGCCGAGAGTGGGTTTAGTCAACGCAGAGCCCATGCAGACCTTGCTCAATGATATTTTCGGCAATGGCAACATTGAGGATTTGCCAATACCATTTGCTGCCGTGACCTGCGACTTAGTGACTGGCCAAGAAGTCGTTATAACCAAGGGTAATATTGCTGTGGCGGTGCGCGCGAGTTGTTCTATTCCCGGGATCTTCGTGCCTGTCCCTCATGGAAACTATCTCTTGGTGGACGGCGGTTTGGTGAACGGTGTGCCGGTGAGCGTGGCTAAAAGTATGGGGTCCAATATGACCATTGCCGTGCGGTTGAATCAAGGCGTGACTCCATCTCAACATCTCCACAATATTTTTGGTATACTCGCCCAGGCAGCCGAGATTATGCAGCGCTCCCAGCACATGGCGGAGCCTGACATTCTCATTTCTCCCGACATAACCAATCACTCTATGGCCGATTTAAATCGAGTGCTTCCGGCCTATTTTGCCGGTAGGACGGCAACCCAAGCTGCCCTACCCGACATCTTAGAAAACATGCGAAAGAGGGGATAAAGTTGAATTCCATTGCCATTATCGGGGGTAGCGGTGTCTATAGCCCAGAGCTGCTAGAAAAACCAATAGTGAAGACTGTATCTACAAAGTACGGACAGACCTCTGTGGTTACCGGTCAATTCTTAGGGCGTGACATTGTTTTTATGCAACGCCATGGGCAGGGTCACAAGACCCCACCCCATATGATTAATTACCGGGCCAACATAGCTGCCCTCGCCCAGCTCGGGGTGAAGTATATTCTCGCGACCACGGCAGTAGGTAGCTTGAACCCCGATTTACCGCCGGGAACATTGGTATTGAGCGACCAAATACTAGATTTTACCAGGAACAGGCCGGTAACCTTCTTTGACGGCGAAGAAAGGGGTGTCATTCATGTGGATTTCACCTATCCTTACTGTCCATCATTGCGCCAGCAGGTTCTGCGTGCTGCCGGGGAATGCGGCCTGCCCTTAGTTGACGGCGGGACTTATGTTTGTTTTGAAGGCCCCCGTTACGAGACAGCGGGGGAGATACGGATGTTTCGACAGCTAGGCGGAGACATAGTGGGCATGACTGCTATGCCGGAGGCCATTCTCGCCCGCGAAGCAGAAATGTGTTATGTGGGCGTTTCTATGGTCACAAATTTCGCTGCCGGCATTACCGCGCGCTCACTTTCTCACGCCGAGGTGCTCGATTGCATGGCGGCTAATGCGGTCAGATTGCGCGTCCTCATGGAGAAGAGCCTGATGATAATTGACACTCTGCATAGGTGCACTTGTCATTCTGCGGTGACGGCAGAAGTTGCAGAACAATAATGAGGAGGAGTTAAGGATGCTAAGAACCAATAGAGACAAGTTAGTGATGATTAGCGTGCAAGGGGAGATTTGTCATCCTAAGGCAGTGGCCCCATACCGGGTCACTGTCGAGGGACGTCCGGTGGTGTTGCCAGGCACTGGTGGGATCACCTACAGTCACCAGATTGGGGATTCATGCATGGATTTAGTCGGAGACCATGTAGAACCGGGTGTATCGGCGACGCGATCTATAGAGAATGAAAATGGCGGCTTCAATACCCTAGCCTGTGTGGGTAATGTAGCGAAAGTAGTGAGTGGAGATGCTAAAAATGCCTTGGGTTACGTTACGGGGACCCATGGCGGAGCTGAGCATGTTCTCATGTATTTTGGCAAAGAAGCGTTGGAGGGCCTAGCTGTTGGCGACAAAATACTCGTAAAAAGTATAGGACAAGGCCTCAAATTGCTCGACTTTCCGTCTATTGCCGTCATGAACCTAGACCCGGAGTTGCTTGTAAAGATGGGCATGTTAATCTCGGCTGATGGAAAGTTGGAGGTGCCGGTGGCAGCAGAGGTGCCCGCATACTTGATGGGATCAGGCATTGGTGCTAATACCGCTTATCGGGGGGATTACGACATTATGACCCACGATAAAGCAGCATACGAGAAATTCAACCTAGGCAAACTCCGCTTTGGCGATATTGTGGCCCTTATGGATTGCGATACTATGTATGGGCGGGGGTACTTGGCGGGTGCCGTAACTATCGGTGTGGTGATACACTCTGACTGTGTATTGACAGGCCACGGGCCAGGCGTAACAACTCTCTTGACCTGCAAGGAAGCACTCATTCGTCCGGTAATCACCGAGAAGGCGAACATAGCCGATTACCTTGGCGTCTAGGACAAAGCTAAAGGCTACCCGCATATGGGTAGCCTTAGCTTTTTTGAGGGTTACATTAGGTGCTCTAAGAACAAAGAAGCGATTGAGAAGAAAATCAGCAGGCCGGTTGCATCCTTGATCGAGGTCACCATTGGGCCTGAGCCATAGGCGGGATCAAGCCCTAATCTGGTAAATAGGAGGGGTATCAGCGTGCCGACAATAGTTCCGACGGTGACCGTAGCAAACATTGCTGTTCCCACGACGAAGCCCAATATAGGCAGTTGCTGCCAAATGGCGACCACTATACCTATCGTAATGCCACACACTGTGGCCATTGCGAAGCCAACCTTTACTTCCTGGGCAAAGTAGCCCCATTGTTCCCTTTTTTCAATTTCTCCTGTCGCTAGGCCGCGTACAAAGACCGTGGAGGCCTGCGTAGCGGCATTCCCGCCCATGTCCATGATCACTGGGATGAAAAGGGCCAAGATTACCACTGTCTGGATCGCTTCGGCATACGCACCGACAATGCTTCCACTGAGCAGGCCGGCAAAGAGAGTGATAACCAGCCAGGGCAGACGTTGGGCGACTTTTTTAAGAACCGGAGCAGCAACCGGGTCAATGTTCTCCATGCCTGAAGCGCCTCGGCTACGGTAGATATCCTCTGTTGCTTCTTCTTGTAGAACGTCAAGGATATCATCCACAGTGATTATGCCCAGGAGATTCTGGCAAGCATCAACTACAGGCACGGCTAGGAGGTCATACTTAGAAACGATTTTGGCGACATCTTCTTGGTCCGCCTCTGGGGTGACCGTTATAAGATTATCTTCCATGATGCTTTGCAGGGTGGATGTTGGCGTGGCGAAAAGTAGTTGGCGTAAGCTGACTACGCCGACTAACCGTTCTTGCGATGTGACGTAGACATAGTAGAGACTTGATTTTGACTCAGCCGTCTGACGTAGGGAGGCGACGGCCTCATCGGTGGTTTGATGTTGGTCGAGGGAGAGAAACTCTGTCGTCATCAAACCGCCCGCGGTGTTCTCCGGATATACGAGTAGTTCTTTGATTTCTTTAGCTTCGTCAAACGGCATGAGACTCAATACGGCTTGAGCTTCAGCAGGGTTTAATTCGCCGATAAAGTCGGTAATGTCGTCTGAGGACATTTCGTCAAGAATTTCCGTGGCCTTTGCCGGGTCAAGTTCGGCCAAGAGTGGTTGCTGTATCCTAGGTTCAAGATGCTCAAAAACACGGGCGCCAACCTCATGGGATAGGCGCAGAAACAGAATTACTTGGCCGGATAAATCTAGGTGAGGGAGAAGTTCGGCGAGGTCGGCCGGTTGCATCCCCTCGACTAGACGATCGAGAACAGAAAGTCGCCCGTGAGTGATCGCTGCCTTAATCTCTTGTAGAATGTTTTCTTGTGTCCAAGTCAATAATAACCCTCCTCATCTGCTAGCTAAGAGGGCCCTCACAGCGTAAGTGCATGTGGGGAGCCTCCGGGTTCCGCGGCATCCGCTTTTCGACCTCCGTCTCCGTCCACATGCACCACCACCTTTCGTCTGTTCAGTATAGCACTGCGCGAATGACTAGTCTAGGTGCGATTGGAATGGTGGCGGGTATCTTTGAGATGCCGGTGCCTCGCGGGGCGGTACTTGGCTACCAGACCCCGACTCTTCTTGCCACTGTCGGCGCGCTCAATGATGCCAAGTTCTTCGGCGAGTTCAAAGCGGTATTTTTCGACGTCCTCTGTTTGTTGTCTATGTTCTTTCATAATTTCACCTCACAGGCAGTATGCCTATTGATGAGAAATTGATGCTTCAAGGGCAGGATATTCTCTTTGTCTAGAGAATGGTATAGAGGTTACAGAATTGAATGCGGGGGAGGGAGACAGCATGGAGAGCAAGGAATTCTTGAAGCTCATGGTTGAGCAAACTGGGGTATCAGGTTTTGAAAACCCGGTAGCTGAGGTAATAAAAAAGACTTTCGCCACCGTGGCGGATGATGTCTGCACCGACGTCTTAGGAAATGTCATTGCCCGAAAGCAGGGTGAAGGCGACGAGCGGATCTCAGTTATGTTAGCCGCCCATATGGATGAAATAGGGATGATGATTACCAAGATTGAAGAGGGCGGGTTTTTGAAGTTTATCGCCATCGGGGGCATAGACCAACGGACTTTGGTGGCCCAAGAAGTGAAAGTGCATGGCAAACGCGATGTTTTTGGTATTATTGGCATGAAACCACCCCATTTGTTATCTCCGGAAGAAGTCGGCGCAGCTATAAAGATGCAGGACATGGTTATTGACTTGGGGCTCCCAATTGAACAGGTGAAGGAGTTAGTCACCGTAGGTGACTTGGTAACTGTGCATCGCCCATTTATCGCCTTGGCGGGTGATTTTGTGGCGGGCAAGGCCATGGACGACCGGGCTGCGGTGGCCGTCCTTTTGGAGTGCCTGCAGGAACTACAGAAAATACGCCACAAGGCTGATGTGTATGCGGTGGCTACTGTTCAAGAAGAAGTAGGGCTCAGGGGAGCCCTAGTAAGCACCTACCATATCGCGCCCCAAATTGGCATTGCCATTGATGTCTGCCACGGCGAAATGCCCGGAGTGCCGGAACAGGATACAGCACCCATGGGCAAGGGACCCAACATTGCGCTTGGCGCCAATATTCATCCCAAGCTGTATGAGCGCCTGGTTGAGGTGGCTAAGGAGCACAACATTCCTTATACCATCGACCCTGTGCCGGGGCCCTCGGGCACTGATGCCTGGGCTATGCAAGTAACCCGCTCCGGTGTCCCTACAGCCTTGGTGTCACTACCGCTCCGGTACATGCATACCTCGGTAGAGACCTTGTCGATGGCCGATGTGAAATCCACAGGGCGACTCTTGGCCTACTTTATTGCCAGCATAGATAAGTCATTCGTGGAGGGATTGTTATGCTATTAAAGAAGCTATCAGAGGCATTTGGCCCTTCCGGATGTGAGGGCGAGGTCAGGAACATCCTCATGGAAGAGTTGGCTCCCCATGTAAAGCAATGGCGTAGGGATGCCCTAGGTAATCTCATCGCTGTGAAGGGTAGCGCCGGGGGACTACGCGTCATGCTCGCTGCCCATATGGATGAGTGCGGGTTGATGATTTCGTCTATCGACCGCTCCGGATTGCTGCGGTTTCGCAAAGTGGGGGGAATCGACGACCGAGTTCTAGTCTCGAAGCATGTAATTGTGGGCTCGAAAAAGATTTCCGGAGTGATCGGCGCTAAAGCCGTACATCTGCAAAAGCCCGATGAACGAAATCAGGTCATACCCCTGAGCGGACTGTATATCGATGTTGGCGCCAAGAGTAAGGAGGACGCAGAGAAATTAATAAAGATTGGCGATTATGCTGTCTTTGCGACGGAATTTAAGGCGCTCAGCGACACAGTCGTGGTCGGGAAGTCTTTTGATGATCGTGCCGGTTGTGCTGTACTGGTAGAGGTGCTAAAAGATGAGTATGCGCTAGATATCTATGGTGCTTTTACCGTTCAGGAAGAGATCGGGCTGCGCGGGGCAGGAGTGGCAGCTTACGCCATAGAACCAGATCTCGCCATTGTGCTAGAGGGGACTACCTGCAGCGATATTCCGCCTAGCAAAGAATATGGTTACTGCACGACACTAGGTCAAGGTCCCGCCATCACCATTATGGATGCCTCCGTTATCTGCGACAGGCGCATGATCGCTGAACTGGTGCGAATTGCTAAGGACCATGATATCCCTTTGCAGTTCAAGCGTTCCGTTACCGGCGGCAGTGATGCCGGTAAGATTAATCAGACCAAGGCTGGAGTCCCGGTCGTTGTCATTTCGGTGCCCTGCCGCTATATTCATTCTCCGGTTTCGATGCTCAACCTTGCAGATTTCCATAACACTATTAAGTTAGTTAAGTTATTCCTAAAAAGTATCGCTGAAGGAGGGTTTGTATTATGAAGGAGCTCATCAAGAAAGTAGTCGAAACCTATGGTCCAGCCGGTAGCGAGGCTCAAATAAGAGAGTTAATTCGCTCTGAGATAGCTCCTTATGTCGATGAAATGCGGGTAGATGCTCTAGGCAATTTGATTGCCTTAAAGCGTGGAGGCGGCAAGAAACTCATGCTGGCGGCTCATATGGATGAAATAGGGATTATCGTCACTCATATTGATAAGAATGGGTTTCTGCGCTTCTTTCCGGTAGGGGGTTTATCGCCATTGACCCTAATCGGTAACCGAGTAATGTTTGAAAACGGCACCTTGGGAGTAGTCGGCGCAGAAAAATTAGAGGCGCAAAAGGACTTATCGCTTAACAAGCTATTCATTGACATCGGAGCCGCCTCGAAGACCGAAGCAGAAGTGAAGGTCGGCATTGGTGATGTGGCTTGTATGTCGCGAGAATTTGCCGATCTCGGAACGCGTTTAGTAGCTAAGGCGATGGACGACCGCATTGCCTGCGCTATCTTGATCGAAGCATTGAAAGCAGTTCGCAAACCTACTTATGATATTTATGCCGTGTTTACCACGCAGGAAGAAGTAGGGCTTAGAGGGGCAAGGGTTGCCGCGTACGATATAACCCCCGACCTAGGCATAGCCATCGATGTAACCAGAACCGGCGATACACCAGAGTCTATTACCATGGACGTCAGTCTGGGAAAAGGGCCCACGGTGAAAATTCGTGATTCAAGTCTGCTCTGCACGCCAAGTGTACGCAAGTTCATGGAAGAAGTGGCCCAACAAAATAATATTATATACCAACTTGAGGTTTTAGAGGCGGGTGGCACCGACGCGGGGGCCATCCAACTAACTAAGGGTGGCATTCCGGCAGGTGTTATGTCCATCCCATGTCGGTACATTCATACCGCGAGTGAAATGGTAGATTATAGTGACGTCCAAAACGGCGTAAAACTACTCGTGGGGATTATGGAGACCGAGTTCAAAGGCTAGATTGCATGTAGGTTAGCGCGCCCAAGGGGGCGCGTTTTTTTTCACCACTTCTGTAGCGGCATCATACTATGTACGGTCACATACTGCGTAAAAAGGGGGTGCATCCTATGACTGACCCGCGCAAGTTGTTAGGTGTCGGACCTCACGCCAGTGCACAGGAAATTCGCAGAGTCTACAAGCAACTTGTCAAAATGCACCATCCTGACGTTGGAGGGCACCCAGAGCGTTTCAAAGAAATTACAGAGGCTTATTTGTGTCTTTGCGCCGTGCCAACATATCCCGCACTCTCCGGTGTCGGCGAGCATCGGGTGAGGGTGGTCTATGGACGCCGGGCCACGTATCATCCCTCTTTTTTGTGGGTACGAAAGTTACTACTACATAAAATTGTATGGCAGGCCGCGCGCACGAGAGTGGCTATCCCAGTGGTGATTGTTCTGGCAGTCCCGATAGTTATTTGGCCTGTAAATCCCTATGTGGCTGTAGCCTTCAGCATAGTTACTTTAGTTGGATGCAAGACAACCCGTCGCAGGTTTTAACAAACCAAGAGGAATCGGAGAAAAAAAAGCGAATACAACTAAGTCAAGAAGGTTCAGCGCAACCACATTGTTTGAGAGGTGTTACTGTGGAATTTAGAAAACTTTCAAGGTACAAACTCATTGCCATATGCGTATTTTTTCTTGTCGTCGGCCTGTTCCTCGGAGCAATTAGTCAATATGTTGTGGGACCAAATTTAGCCATTGCCTTGTCACGGCTTGGCCTGCCCATTAATCCCCAGCTGTCAAAGCTCATTGCGGTGCAGAACTTGGTGATGGAACGCCATGTCTCCACTGAGCTTGATCCAAACGTCATGATGGAAAACGCCATTCGCGGCATGTTGACGCGTGTTGACGGGGGTTACACCAGATATGAAAGCCCTGATGAGGCTAGAGAGACCACAGAACAAGGTGCAGGCGAGTATTCCGGCATAGGAGTTTCGGTGCGCATGGTTGAAGAACAGGTGCATATCGAAGCAGTCTTTCGGGGCACGCCTGCTCACCAAGCAGGACTATTGCCACGCGACATTATTATCTCTGTCAATGGTGACAGCATCCGCGGGCTTTTGCTGCGCGATATCACGGGTCGCATTAAGGGGCTGGTTGGAACGGATGTGGAGCTCACTATCTTCCGCCCGGCACTAAATAGCGCCCTAGAATTTAAGATTACCAGAGCGCGCATCATAGTTCCGGTCGTTGAATCTAACCTTATTACCCCGAGGCTTGCTCATGTAATCCTCACTCAATTTACGACTACTGCTACTGACCAAATGCGACAGACGTTGCTTCGTTTAGAACAAGATGGCGTCAAGCATATACTGCTCGACTTGCGCTTTAATCCCGGCGGGCACACCTCGGTGGTGGAGGCAATAGCAGATTTTTTCCTCGACCCAAACCTAGTAATTTACAAGACTATAGACCGCGCCGGAGAAGTAACCGAGTATAGAACCAGCCAACCCAAGCTTTTCACCGGCGATGTTTCGGTATTGGTCAATCAAGGTAGCGCCTCGGCATCGGAAATTCTGGCGGGCGCTTTGCGTGATCATCGCCAGGCCAAGATCTTAGGGACAACTACTTTCGGTAAAGGCACCGTGCAACAAGGGTTCTCGATCCTCGATGGATCTAGAGTTTGGGTAACAGTCCAGACCTACAGAACGCCGGCTGGGGTAGACATCAACAAGGCAGGCATCGTGCCCGACGTAGTTATCGAACCGGCAAAACCTGCCGAGCCTACAGCTCCCGAACCTGTCGACACTCAACTTCGCGACGCGCTGAAGTATGTTCAGGATAATCTCCTAAATTAGATCATCGGACCAGGGAGGTGGAATTTCTATGCCCTTTATGAATTACTTGGTTGCACCTCTTTTCGCCTACCTGGTGGGGGCCATACCTACTGCCTATATTGTAGGACGAACGCGCAATATAGATATCACTCGCCAAGGCAGCGGCAATGTGGGCGGTACGAACGCCATGCGTGTTATGGGGGTCGGGCCGGGCATCGTGGTTGTTATATGCGATTTGCTCAAGTCCGCTCTCCCTACATACCTGGCGATGCGACTAGGCGGTTTCGCCCCGTGGCAGGTGCTCATGATAGCTGGGGCTACGGTTATAGGGCATAACTGGTCGGTCTACATAGGCTTCAAAGGCGGGAAGGGCATTGCCTGCACAATAGGGGTAAGCGCAGTGCTCTATACGCCAATCTTACTGCTTTCCTTAGGCGTGGCTGCCTGTGTCATGTTCATTACGCGCTACGTCTCGCTCGGCTCGCTCCTCATGACGACTTTAATCCCTCTGCTATTGCTTCTCTTTCGCTACGACACAGAATACATCATCTTTGCCACCTTGCTTATGGTGTTGGCATTTTATCGGCATCGGAGCAACATCACCCGACTCCTAGCCGGTACAGAGAACAAAATCGGGAAGCACAAAACATAAAATGAGTGCAGGCCTTCCTACCAGAGGAAGACCTGCACTTTTCATTTGTTGTGGCAGGGGCAGAGGGACTCGAACCCACAACCAACGGTTTTGGAGACCGCTACTCTACCAATTGAGCTATACCCCTATGAACCTATTTCATTATACGTTACCCGCCTGGCACGGTCAAGTAATACAGCTACTATTGAAAGAGAGCTTGCTGTCGCAATACTCTTTTATTTTCCAATTACAAACAAATAAGTTGAGATGGGATGCCTGGGCTGATAGAATTGTGGTGGGAGTGGGGGCAGATGTGGGGAAAGCAAAATGAAGGGGGAGTCTACCTGAGCAATATTATCTACATCGACGGTCACTTTGTGCCTAAAGAAGAGGCGAAAATCTCGGTCTACGACCATGGGTTGCTTTATGGAGATGGCATTTTTGAGGGTCTGCGCGTCTATAATGGCCGGATTTTTAAGTTAGAGGAACATGTGGACCGCCTCTATGAGTCGGCAAAGTCAATTATGCTCACCATTCCCATGCCTAAACAAGAGATGATAGCAGCGCATGTAGAGACGGTCAGGCAGAATGGTCTGCGTGATGTCTACATTCGTTCTATTGTCACGCGTGGTGTCGGCAGCCTCGGTATTGACCCGCGGTCCTGTCCAAAAGCTAGTGTAATCATTATTGTTGATAAAATTTCGCTATACCCAGCCGAACTTTATGAAAAGGGGATTGACGTCGTTACTGTTGCCACGCGGCGCCCCTCGGTCGATGTTCTCAGCCCGCGTGTGAAGTCATTAAACTACCTTAATAATGTCATGGCCAAAATTGAGGCGGCTAGGGCAGGGGCCTTTGGGGGCATTATGCTCAATAGCGAGGGCTATGTTACGGAAGGCACGGCTGACAATATTTTCTTGGTAAAAAAAGGGATAATCTACACGCCACCGGGTCATGTGGGCATACTACAGGGCATCACCCGCGACACGATTATGACCATGGCCGCTGAGTCTGGCTACGTAGTCAAGGAAGAGGTCTTCACGCGTCACGATATTTACGTGGCGGACGAGGTTTTCTTCACCGGAAGCGGCGCGGAGGTCATACCGGTCATTAACTGCGACGGAAGAGTAATTGGGACTGGCACGCCCGGCACAGTGACACGCTACTTCATCGAGGAGTATCGCAAGCTAGTCAACTCAACCGGCTACCCAGTGTTCACCTCATAGTCGTACGCATCGTAGCCGTAAACATCATAGTCGCAGTAAGGTAGTCGCAAGCATCATAATTGGGTGCAATTTGGAAGCAAGATAGGCAAAAGGAACCGACTCGCATCGGTTCCTTTTTGGGTGCGATTAGGGTTCGAGATCCTTTGTCCTAGTTTACATAATATATATTATAGGACGCAAGGGAAATGGCCTTACTGAGCGAGTTTGCTATAGAGCGCGTGTCGCCTTTTAGCATCACTTTCAGCCGCGGCGAATAACTCTGCCGCCGCCTCGGGAAACTCATGCAGCAGTGTTGCGTAACGAGCTTCGCCCCTTAGAAAGTCGCGGAAGTTGTAGCTTGGCTCCTTCGAGTCGAGGGTGAATGGATTCTTCCCCGCTTCGGCCAGAGCCGGATTATAGCGGTAGAGTGGCCAGTAGCCGGATTCGACGGCGAGTTTGCCCTCTTGCTGACTCGCCGACATATTGATGCCGTGGGCTATACAGGGCGAATAGGCGATCACGACCGAAGGGCCATCATACTTCTCTGCTTCAAGGATGGCTTTGAGAGTATGGTTGCGGTTAGCCCCGCTACTGATTGAAGCAACGTAGACATATCCATAAGACATCGCCATAAGTCCAAGGTCTTTTTTGCGGGTGCGCTTACCGTTGGCCGCAAATTTGGCCACAGCGGCCGTAGGCGTGGCCTTTGACGCCTGTCCGCCGGTGTTAGAGTAGACTTCGGTATCAAGGACGAGTAGGTTGATGTCTACGCCCGAAGCGATGACATGGTCTAGGCCACCAAAACCGATGTCGTAAGCCCAGCCGTCGCCCCCGATAATCCAAATAGATTTCTTGGTTAGGTGGTCAGCTAGCTCTTCGATGCCTTGCAAGGCCTCTCTTAGAGCACCTTGTGATGTTTCGAGGGCGCTTGGCACAAGGAGGCGTAGTTTATCGCCAAAAAGACGGGATTTTTCGGCGTCCTTTTTCCCTGCTAACCAACCCTCACAAGACAGTCGGAGCTCCTCGTTTTCTGTGAGGGCCACTACAGCGGTACAAAGCTCAGTGAGTTTATCGCGCTTTTGCATAACCGCCAGGGCCATACCATAGCCAAACTCAGCATTGTCTTCAAAGAGTGAGTTCGCCCAAGCCGGTCCATGCCCATCCTTATTAGTGGTGTATGGGCATGACGGCGCGCTGCCCCCGTAAATTGAGGTGCAACCTGTGGCGTTGGCGATGAGCATGCGTTCGCCAAAAAGTTGCGTCACCAATTTAATGTATGGTGTTTCCCCGCAACCGGCACAGGCACCCGAGTATTCAAATAGCGGCTTCTTGAATTGGCTATTTTTTACAGTAGAAGGGTCATAGCTAACTTTTGGTTCAGGTAGGCTTTCTAGATATTCAAATTTCGCGTTTTCTTCCGTGGCCGATTGTTCCAAGTTAGTAAGAACGAGGGGTTTTGGTTGCGCCGGGCATACTTGGACGCAGTTGCCGCAGCCGGTACAATCGAGTGGCGAAACTTGAATGTAGTACTGGTGTTGAGCAAACTCTTTCCCCACGGCATTTTTCCCCAACAAGAAGGAAGGTTTGTCAACTATATCGGTGCTGGCGGCAAGGTAGGGGCGGATAGCAGCATGTGGGCAGACAAATGAGCATTGGTTGCACTGTATACAGCTCTCGGGAACCCACACGGGGATGTCAATGGCAATGCCCCGCTTTTCATACTTGGTAGTGCCGAGTGGGAAGACCCCGTCATCACTAAACTTACTAACCGGCAAATCATCACCCTTGAGCAGATTCATGGGACCCATTACCTCGGCAATAAAGCGTGGCTCACTGCCGCTGGGCGCGTCGATCTCAGCCTCAGCATCCTTCCATTCGGCAGGATAATCGATCTTGGTCAGCGCGGCTATGGTACGGTCCACAGCGGCATAGTTTTGCGCCACCACTTCTTCGCCTTTACGCTTGTAGGTCTTCTTGATGGCGTCTTTGACATAGGCAATGGCTTGGGCGCTGGGAATCACATTTGCGACCTGAAAGAAGGCCGCCTGCATAATGGTATTGATACGTCCCCCCTGCCCTACTTCATGGGCGATTCTTACCGCATCGATGTTGTAAAAGACAACATGCTTGCCGGCAATCGCTCTTTTCAATCGAGCCGGGAGCTTATGCTCCATTTCCTCTAATGTCCAAGGCGAATTGAGAAGGAATACCCCGCCCTCTTTAATGTCCGCTAAGAGATCATACCTGCTAACATAGGAAGCATGGTGGCAGGCCACTAAGTCGGCCTGATCAACTAGGTATGGCGAAGTGATGGGGCTTGGTCCGAACCGCAGATGCGATACGGTAATCCCGCCGGATTTTTTTGAATCGTAAACAAAGTACCCCTGGGCAAAGAGGTCGGTATTATCACCAATGATTTTTATGGAGTTTTTGTTTGCGCCAACTGTACCATCGGCCCCCAGACCATAGAACTTGCAACGGTACTGCCCTGCCGGCGCTGCATCTACATGGGTTACAACTTCAAGAGAGGTGTGGGTCACGTCATCAAAAATGCCGACAGTAAAGTGATTCTTAGGTGTTTGAGCCGCTAAATTGTCGAAAATGGCCTGGACCATCGAAGGCGTGAATTCTTTTGATCCCAGACCATACCGCCCACCTACGATGAGCCTGTGTTCACCCTGTTCAGCATATACAGTGCAGATATCTTGGTAGAGCGGCTCTCCTAGTGAACCAGGTTCCTTGGTCCTATCCATGACGGCAATTCGCGTGGCCGACTGCGGCATGACACTGAGAAAGTGCCGGGCACTAAATGGCCTGTAGAGCCTGACCTTGATGACACCAACCTTTTCGCCCTGAGCAACTAGGTGTTTGACGGTTTCTTCTACGGTCTCAGCCCCAGAACCCATGATGATAATGACCCTCTCGGCGTCTTTTGCACCCACATAGTCAAAGGGTTTGTAGTGACGACCGGTAAGCGCACCAACCTGCTCCATGATATCAGCAACTATTTTTGGCGTGGCATCATAGTACCTGTTGCTTGCTTCGCGCCCTTGGAAGTAGATGTCAGGGTTTTGGGCGGTGCCGCGTTGTACCGGATGTTCCGGGTTTTGGGCGCGGCGGCGAAAGTCGCGCACGGCATCCATGTCGACAAGATTTTTCATGCTTGCGTAGTCGATTTCCTCAATTTTTTGTATTTCGTGCGAGGTGCGGAATCCATCGAAGAAATGCAAAAATGGCACCTTGGTCTTTAGGGTCGTCAAATGAGCTACTAAGGACAAATCCATCACTTCTTGTACTGAAGCCGCGGCAATCATGGCGAACCCAGTTTGCCTTGTAGCCATTACATCGGAATGATCGCCGAAGATGGATAAGGCGTGGGTTGCCAGAGCACGGGCGGACACATGAAAGACAGTCGGCCAAAGCTCTCCTGCTATTTTGTACATATTGGGAATCATCAGCAAGAGTCCTTGCGAGGCGGTAAATGTGGTCGTCAATGCCCCTGCCGCCAAAGCGCCATGAACAGCTCCGGCCGCCCCGGCTTCAGATTGCAGTTCAGTCACGCGCAGGGTCTGCCCCCACATGTTCTGACGACCATAGGCGGACCACTCGTCTGCGACCTCCCCCATGTTTGAGGAAGGAGTGATTGGATATATGGCCGCAACATCGCTAAAAGCATAGGCGACGTGGGCGGCAGCAGTATTGCCATCGATGGTGACTTTGTTTCTAGGCATAGTATTTGTCGTCCTTTCTATAGACATGGTAATGTATACAGTATACTATAGCCTGAAACAAAAATCTTCCCCTTTCTCCGAAACCGGTAATTTTAACCTAGGACAATGTTTACTAGGCTTCCTTTGACCACAATAATCTTGCGCACGATAGTGTTGGTCAGGAAGGGCAGGACTTTTTCGGCTTGCAAGGCGAGTGTCTTGATTTCATCTTCATTGGCATCGCTTGCCACCTCTATTTTATCCCGCAGGCGACCGTTCACTTGTACCGCCAACTCGATTCGTTGCCTGTTTAAGGCTTTCGGGTCATGTTGGGGCCATGCCTCGCCGTGAACAGAATTGGAGTGACCTAAACTAGCCCAAAGTTCCTCTGCCAAGTGGGGGGCAAATGGGGCGAGTAAGCGAACAAAGTTTTCTGTCACGTGCCGCACAAATGGTCCATTTTTGGTAGGCGCCTCCATATCATACCGATGGAGCGCATTGGTCAGTTCCATGAGTTTCGAAACACAGGTGTTAAAGCCAAAGTCAAGAACATCTTGAGTAATACCATAAATGGCACGATGCAAAACATAATTCAGCTCTTGCTCGGCCCCGCCCATAGATTCTCCAACATGGTTCATTTTTTCTGTCGCTCGCTCAATCACACGCTCTACCCTCTCCACGTAACGGGCGGTAGCCTTGATGCCATCATCGCTCCACGGACCGCCTTCGAGATAGTTAAAGCCAAATAGTAGGTAGAGCCGAAAAACATCCGCGCCGTGCTTATCAATGTAGGCGTCAGGAGAAACCACATTGCCCTTAGATTTGCTCATTTTTTCGCCATCTGCGCCCAGGATAATCCCTTGATGCACAAGGGCCTTGAAGGGTTCGCCGAAGTTCACGTAACCCATGTCCTTCAGCGCTTTAACTATAAAACGGGCGTACAGCAAGTGCATGACCGCATGCTCCGGTCCTCCAACATACATGTCCACCGGCAGTAATTTGTTTATCCAATCAATATCCCACGGCTGGTCATTGTTCTTGTTGTCCGGATAACGTAAAAAGTACCAAGAGGAATCAACGAAAGTGTCTAGGGTATCCGTCTCCCGCTTGGCCCGTTTGTGGCATTTAGGGCATGGTACATTGACAAATTCCGCCGACTTTGCCAGTGGAGACTGACCATCGGGGGTGAAGTCAACATTGTAGGGCAACAAGACTGGGAGATCGCTTGCAGGGACAGGAACTACCCCACAATCATCACAGTAAATGATGGGTATTGGTGCACCCCAGTATCTTTGGCGCGACACGAGCCAATCACGCAGCCGATAGGTAGTGGTAAAATGGGCGTGGCCATTTTGGGAGTGGAGGTGTTCTACTATGGCTATTCTCGCCTGCTCGGAGGTGAGACCGTCGAAAGCACTACTGCCCACTACTATGCCATCGGCCACAAAAGGTAGGCTATCATCACAACCATCCTTCCCCTGTACTACCCTGACTATCGGTAGATGGTATTTTGCCGCAAAATCATAATCTCTGGCATCGTGGCCGGGTACAGCCATAACCGCCCCCGTACCATAGGTAGCGAGAACATAATCGGCAATCCAGATGGCAATTCTTTCTCCTGTAGCAGGATGGTAGGCATAGGAGCCGGTAAAGACGCCAGTCTTCTCCTTGGTTGTGGCGAGGCGGTCTATTTCGCTCTGCCTTTTAGTTTGCTCCTGGTAGTCTGCTACTTGCTCGCCAAAGGGCTCCCTAACCACCGCTTTAACGAGAGGATGCTCGGGGGCCAGCACTAAGTAGGTACAACCAAATAACGTGTCGGCGCGCGTGGTAAACACTTCGATTGTCTCCGCCTGATGCTCGAGCGGGAAAATGATGGTCGCTCCGGTGCTCTTGCCGATCCAATTTTTTTGCATGGCCTTGGTTTTCTCAGGCCAATTTATTTCTTCATGTCCCGCCAAAAGATCATCGGCGTATGCCGTAATCTTGAAAAACCACTGTGTTAGATTGCGCTTCGTGACTTCCGCGTTGCACCGTTCACATGCTCCATGCTCTACCTGTTCGTTAGCCAATGAAGTGTTACAGCTGGGACACCAGTTAACGGGAGCTTCTTTTCGGTAGGCTAGGCCATGCTCGTGCAGCTCCAGAAACAACCACTGCGTCCACCTGTAATATGATGGCAGACAGGTCACTACCTCGTGGTCCCAATCGAAAGTCCCACCCATGGTACGGAGTTGTTCACGCATGGTCGCGATGTTGGCCATGGTCGAGTCTTCAGGATGGATGCCCGTCTTAATGGCATAATTCTCGGCCGGCAGGCCAAAGGCGTCAAAACCCATAGGGTGGAAGACGGAGTGGCCTTGCATGCGTTTTACCCTCGCCCAAGAATCGGTGAGACCAAAATTCCACCAATGCCCCACATGGAGTTTCGCTCCGGACGGGTAAGAAAACATCTCCAAGCAGTAAAACTTCTTCTCTATATTTTCGCGGTTAAATTTGTAGATGCCGTTTCTCTCCCAGTTTTCTTGCCATTTAGTGTCGGTGTGCTTGCCGTACTTCAATGTCCTCATCCCTTCCTATAAAAATAAGGTCTTTCGTCCCAATAAAGAGACGAAAGACCCTGCTTCCGCGGTACCACTCTAATTGACGCCTCAGCGCCCACTATGGGCAGATAACGGTGCGACCCGGTGCCAACTCCGAGGTGAGATGCGAGGTCGGGCACCACTGTCTCTCACCAATCGACAGCTCTCTTCCATGCCCTAGCCAGCAATTCCTCTTCATCGTTGTTGCTAGAATACTAGCACGTACCACAGCCGCTGTCAACTCGCCGCGCAGACTAGTTGTTGTCGAGAGTGAGGGCGTCCTTAGGACAAGCCACGACGCATAGACCGCAGCCTTTGCAGCGGGCTTCATTCACATCTACCTTCTTAGATTTAGGACAGAAAGCGATGACATTGGCCTCAGGGCAAACAAAGATACACATTTTGCAGCCGATGCACTTCTCTTTGTTAAGTTTTATTGCGACATACATGGTGTAGCCCCCCCCTAGGCGCTGGCCGCGCGCGAAATCAAAAATTCATGCACAGCTTGGCCGCCTTTATCAACAATTTCCATATTCTTCTCTACCAACTGCTCTAACTTCCCGAACTTGCTCTTGACGACATCGTCAAGGGCCGCGGTAGTGGCCGAGGCCACGAACTTTCCGCCACCAAAACGCTCCGCGATGGACTCGCTGATAGCGCGGGTCGTGACCAACTTAGGCGAAACAGCCATCAAACCACCGAGCATGGCTATATTTGTAGACAACTCGGTGTTAGCTACCTCAAGGGCAACCTTAGTGGCAGGTACATAGAAGATCCGCGCCTGTAATGCGGCGAGCTTGGACTTTTCTTCTTCACTTAACGGAAGGATTTCATCAGAGTTGATGAGCATTATCCCCCCAGGTTGGAGTCCGTCAAAAAATGGCATGGTGTAACACTTGCCCATGGTGATGACATGGGGATGGAAGATCATGATGATGTTAGGGAAGAGCACCTCGCCACGCTCATAAATGGGCTCATCAGAGATGCGCACATAACTTTCAGCGGGCGCCAGACGCTTTTCAGCGCCGAAAAATGGATTGACAATGCTAATCAAACCGTCGCGCGTTGCGGCAGCCCCTAGGATATGCGCTGCAGTGACAACGCCCTGGCCACCTAAACCAGACATGCGGATGTTTACTTTCGTAGTCACTACTTGCTCACCTCCTCAAGCTTGTTAAGGGCCTCTTGCGCCTCAGCTGTGATGTATTCACGCGGTTTAAACACGCCATCCTTCTCGAGACCTTTCAGGCGATTAACGGTCTCATTGTTTTTAAATTTGTAATTTGTCGGGCAAGGGGTCATGATCTGCACATAGGTGGGACCTATGTGTCGCGCCAAAAGAATCGCCCGCTTAATCATCTTTTCTAATTTCCTGGGTTGGGCTGGGGTGCCGACTGCTACGTACACGCAACCAGCTTCACGCGCTAGTTCTGGCATGGAGATTTTTGGGAAGTTCTTGCCCTTAGGCGCCATGTAGAGCACGGTTCCCTGCTGGGACATGCCACTTTCTTGACCGCCGGTATTGGCGTACGCTTCGTTGTCCAGCATGATGGTGGTGATGTTCTCCCGACGGAACCACGAATGCATCACCATGTCCAAGCCGATGTCCGCCGTCGCACCATCCCCGGCAACTACAATGACATCTTTGTCCTTATCCGGAAACCGCAATTTTAAAGCTCTCTTCAACCCCGAGGCAACAGAGTTTTGGTTGCCAAATAAGGAGTGGATGTTTTGCACCGCGGCCTGCGGAAATACCAGACTGCTGCAACCGGTTGAACCAACTACAATAGTATCTTCCGGAGCAGGCAGTGAAGCCAAGAAAATGCGCAGGGCGAGTGCTAGACCGCAACCCGCACACAGCGGGTGTTCTTCCAGCAATTCTTTAAAAGTGCCCAGTTCGGCAACGCCGACGTCACGGCCGTAGGGGCCATTATCAACTAGTTCCCGGTACTCTGCTGGGATTATATCCGCAAAGGCGGGGGACATCTTTAGAATATTCTTGGTCACGCTTGGCACCTCCTGATCTCTGCCAAAATGGACTGTGTAGGCATGGTCATGCCACCAAAGACTCGCGGAGCACCGATAACTTTATCATTGTCTGGAATGATACTCTTAATCTCTTTTGCCAGCCAGCCAACACGGTTAAATTCCGGTACAATCACCGCTTTAGCGTTTTTGGTGAGGGCCCGAATTTCTTCCGTGGGGAAAGGCCTGATACATTTTATTTTCACTAAACCGACATTGAAGCCTTCTTGTTTGGCTTGGGCGACGGCCTCCCTGGCGATGGAAACTGCTGTGCCTGAGGTGATAATCAAGATGTCGGCATCCGCATTTTCGACTTCAAGCAAGCCTCCGAGGTAACTAGAAATAGATGGGCGAGCCCGCTCTGCCGCAGCCATAACTTCCTGTTGCCAGGAGGCATGGGCCGCGTAACTGACGTAGTTGCTCTTCATGACAAATGGGTCGCGCATCTGTCGGAAAGGTACGTTTTCCATATCCATGACCGGCACGGGAGCGCTGTACGCATTATAAGGCGGTAGCTTGATGTCTACCGGTGCTACCTTAACATTTTCACGGGTGTGGGTGACAAAAAAGCCGTCCGCAAAAACACCCACTGGAATGTGCACTTCGGTCTGTTCGGCGATGGGAAAGGCTTTGAGGAGGTAATCGTACAAATCTTGGGCGTTTTCGGCGTGGAGCATGATCATTCCCGTGTCTAGAAGGTAGGACATCTCGATCGTGTCGGGCTGAATGGTCAAGGGAGAGTTAACGCCACGCGTCATAAACGCGCAAACTATTGGCAACCTTGCCCCTGACCAAGTAGAGAACAGTTCGAATGCCCTTAGTGTTCCCGGTCCCCCGGTCGCAGTGAAAACTCTGACTCCACCCATGGACGCGCCTGCCACCGCAGACATGACGGCAAACTCATTTTCACCCCGGAAATATTCGCGGATGTACCCTTCTTTAAAGATGTCACCCACGAGGTGCATGCTTTCAGATTGAGGGGTAATCGGGTAGGAAATGGCCATGTCCACGTTGGCACGCCTTACGGCTTCGCGCACGGCCTCACTGCCGGTGATAAACACTTGCTCACGTGGGGCTTCAAAAAATAGATGTTCCGGACTAACTACCTTCTGCAATCTACTTACCCCCCCCGGCGATCTGCCGTTTTTTGTCCATTACTATTGCTGTCAACTCTTGGATCTTAGCGAGGTTGACATCCCTGAGGGAGATCATGGCATCCTCGTGACCTGCTTCGCCACAGAGCGCAATTGTGTAGCAACTCGTGCCACCCCGAATAATTTTAAGCGCAATGTTGGCATAATGACAGTGGACCCCGACAAAAACACAGACATCGATTTTGTTATGCCAGATTGTTAAATTGGGGTGATTGGGGTTAATCTCGATGGCGGGGTTAATCATAGGGTACTTCGGGCGATAATCGGGCATGGGAATTACCCCTGCACCGACAGCGTCGGCTAGATCACGCACTGCTTGTGCTCTCTCTGCCACGCCGGCCTTCCAAGCCCATAACAACAAGGGGCCAGGAAAGAAAAATGGGTTTTTTGCGGAGAGAAGTTTGTCGGCAATCTTGTGCAAGGCTTCAGTGTCTGACACTAAGCTGCCCTCGACTAAGGCTTCTCCTGTTTTGGGGAGCTCCACTCCCATGACTGCTGCCGCCGGCGGCAAATACCCTTCCGGTCCGGCTAATACCTGATACTCCTGAGACATCTAGCACTACCTCCTCTACTGACTCGTCCTGGGTTGCATGAATCGGTGCGCAACTCGATATGCGTGGCACTCGAAAGCGCAAAAGGCAGGGCGATTTCACCTTCTTCGGCTCCTACAACAACCATGCCTTTTTAGTCATCATAAATTATTGTAACATATTTGTCTAGTCTCTCTTGTGAAAATTATATCACGCGTAAAGAAGCATGAAAGCCACTTCTTAGGTAGCTCTCATGCTGTGGTATCCGTACCGCAGTGCGTTTTGACTGGGCTAGATTTCCCTACCGCTTAAGTAAGGATCCTCGTAATCGCACGCCTCAATGCCAGGGCTTGGCTCTTCGCCATCAATTAAGGGGTCATTATGAAAATCCCAACGCTGCAAGATTTCAGGAAACAAACAACCTTGATCTGAACACCACGATTCTTGAGTCGGAGTATTTCTGCGTCTCTCCATGCTTTTGCCCCCTTTCTTGCTCAGCGATAGTAGCTTGCGCGAATAGCACAACAGATATGTGCGACTAAGGCGATGGCAAGTAGAGGCGCTGACCAGGGTGAATGGTTGCGGAATGCTGCAAGTCGTTCAGTCGGCGTAGACGAAATACATATTCGCGTAAATCCATACTGTTTGGTGCAAATCGCTCGGCGAGACCCCACAAGGTGTCGCCTCTTTCAACAATGTAAGGTTTCGTCGGTACAACTATGGCCGCTCGCGAAGGTCCCACCACTTGCATGACTAGCACCATCACCAAGAAGACAGAGATCACCATCATTAGCTTTTTAAACATCTCATCGCCCCCGAACACATGTTCTTAGGGCAATTATACAATCATATGTTCGCTATTGTCAACGAAAAGTGCAAACTAGTGTTTGACCATTTTGGTCAGATTGTGATATGCTCTATGCAATATCAGTGAGGGGCGGTGTCATGGGTGAAAAGCGGTCTGACGAAGCGTCAGCTTCAGATTTTGGAGTTCATTAAGGAAGAAGTCAGAACTAAAGGCTACCCGCCGTCTATACGGGAAATTGGGTTAGCGGTCGGCCTCAATTCCAGTGCCACGGCACACAATCACCTAGCTCGTTTAGAGGAAAAAGGGTACATACGTCGCGATCCAACCAAGCCGCGCGCCATAGAAGTGCTCGATGGTGCTCCATTCGTCTCCCCTCATGAAAACATAGTTTCCTTGCCGATGATTGGGAGAGTGACGGCCGGTCAGCCCATCTTGGCGGTCGAAAACATTGAGGACTATTTTTCCCTTTCATCCCACCTCATTCCCCCAGGTGAAATCTTTGTCCTACACATCGCGGGAGAGTCCATGATTGAAGCCGGTATCAATAATGGCGACATGGTTCTTGTTCGCCAGCAAAACACGGCGGAGAACGGTGACATTGTGGTCGCGCTTCTTGGCGATGAGGCCACCGTCAAGACCTACTACCGCGAGCCTACGCGCATACGTTTGCAACCCGAAAATCGCACGATGGCCCCCATTTATACAACGGAGGCCACCATACTTGGGAAGGTTGTGGGTTTGTATCGCCTGTTTTAATTGTTATTTATCAGTGTATTGAACCTTCTCCTTCGTTTCCGCCCTTGCGGTGGCCAGTCTTGCTACCGGTACACGGTAGGGCGAACAGCTGACATAATCGAGGCCTAGTTCGTGACAGAATTTAATGCTGGCCGGCTCTCCCCCATGTTCTCCGCAGATGCCGAGCTTGAGACTGGGCTTGGCCCCCCTGCCGCCTTTAACGGCTAAACGCATCAACTGCCCCACCCCTGCTTTATCAAGGACGGCAAAAGGATTATGCGGAAGGATATCTTGCGCCACATAGGATGGCAAAAATTTTCCCTCGGCGTCATCACGGCTAAAACCAAAAGTAGTCTGAGTCAAGTCATTGGTGCCAAAAGAAAAGAAATCAGCATGCAAGGCTATTTCACCGGCGACGATGCAGGCCCGCGGGACTTCAATCATGCTGCCAATCGGCACCGAATAATTCATCTTGCGCCGTAGTTCGACGCGGTGCCAAGTGTTTTCGGCGAGACGTCGCATGAGCAGGAGTTCACGATGGTGTGCTACTAAAGGAATCATGATTTCGGGTTGGGGATTGTACCCTCCCTCGAGCAGGTCAAACGTAGCTTCGGCGATGGCCTCTACTTGCATGGCATAGATGCTAGGTACGGTAATCCCCAAGCGACATCCGCGATGCCCTAGCATTGGGTTGATTTCATGCAAGCGTTCTACCGTTCGCAGCGCTCTTTCGCACCGAATACGCTCTCCGGGGTCGATGGCGTGAACAATTTGTGCTCTTAGCTCATCCTTACTTGGTAAGAACTCGTGTAGAGGAGGGTCAAGAAGTCGGATGGTCACCGGATAACCGTCCATGGCTTTCATAATTCCATAAAAATCATGGCGCTGTACCGGGAGAAGGCTCTGTAAGGACCTCTCGCGGTCTTCTTCGTGCTCGGCCATGATCATGGCCTGGACTATCGGGAGGCGTCCCGGTTCCATGAACATATGTTCTGTGCGACAAAGGCCAATCCCTTTGGCACCATAACGGCGCGCTAGGGCCGCATCTAGAGGGTTGTCGGCGTTAGCCCTGACCCCTAGGGCAGCCTTTTGATCGGCGATACTGAGCAGGGCCCAAAAATCATCATCCAGTCTAGCCTCCACGAGTGGCACTGCCCCAAAAAAGACTTTGCCCGTACTGCCATCTAGGGACAGTTCATCTCCTTCCTTGAAGATATGTTTGCCAATAGACACAGTACCTTGACCAAGGTCGAAGTTCAATGCATCGGCTCCAGAAACACATGGTTTCCCCATACCGCGAGCGACGACGGCGGCATGACTGGTCATGCCCCCCCTACTCGTCAAAATACCTTGGCTGGTGATCATGCCCTGAATGTCGTCCGGGGATGTCTCCGGTCGCACCAAGATCACCTTGCCGTGAGTCTTAGTCAAACGCAAGGCTGCTTCGTTATCAAAGGCAATGACGCCGACAGCCGCACCAGGCGAAGCTGGAAGCCCAGTGGCTATTTCTTGGGGGTTCTTGGTATAGTCCACACTGCGGTGCAGTAGCTGCTCAATCTGCTCGGGGGTAATTCTAGACAAGAGAGTGTCAGGCTCTATCTTACCATCGCGTAGCATGTCCATGGCGATGCGGATGGCTGCCTGTGGGCTACGCTTGCCCATTCTGGTCTGTAGTAGGTAGAGGCGTCCGTCTTCTACTGTAAATTCGATGTCTTGCATGTCACCGTAGTGACTCTCGAGTAAGAGCGCGGTCTTTTGGAGTTCTGCAAAGGCGCTTGGGGCAAGACTCTTTAGGGTTGACAAGTCTGCCGGGGTACGCGCACCGGAGACCACGTCCTCCCCTTGGGCTCCTGCCAGGAACTCTCCGTATAGTTCTTTCTCACCTGTTGAAGGGTTTCGCGTAAAACAAACCCCGGTGCCGGACAGAGTCCCCAAGTTGCCAAAAACCATAGCCTGCACCGTGACC
This sequence comes from Peptococcaceae bacterium, assembly GCA_018334055.1. Classification (GTDB taxonomy): domain Bacteria; phylum Bacillota; class UBA994; order UBA994; family UBA994; genus BS524. The sequence goes on along the minus strand of JAGXSS010000107.1, from coordinate 5,789 downwards.
GCTGTGCCCAAGGTGTCGGGTATTTGGTGCAATCGACGGTAGACCTTGGCCCGTTCATTTTGCCAGCTGGCAAACACCGCCTTGACAGCCTGGAGCAGGCAGTCGTGGGGTGAAGATGGGAAGGGCTGGCCAGTATAGGCTTGTACCGACGCTAGGTGCTGTGCGACCAGCCGACGTAGGGATTCGAGAGAGAGCTCGTCCCCCCATTTGATTTTTTCGCGAAACTTTAGCTCTTCTACCGAGCCTGAAAATGCTGAGGCTGGCATCTGCAGGGCAAGCTCAGCAAATTTCTCGATGAAACGGCGATAACAATCAAGGGCAAACTTTTCATTTGACCTCGCGGCTAATCCCTTGGCCACTTCATCATTTAGTCCGAGATTAAGTATCGTATCCATCATGCCCGGCATAGAGAATTCTGCCCCTGAGCGCACTGATACTAACAGTGGGTTGGTTGGATCACCGAACTTTTTGCCAGTTTCGAGTTCGAGTCTCTGGACGGCTGCCGTGAGTTCCTGCATTAGACCGGCCGGAAGATCTCCTTGTTCATAGTACTCGCGACAAGCCGCCGTGGAAATGGTAAATCCCGGAGGGACCGGCAAACCGATGCGTGTCATCTCTGCCAAGCCGGCTCCCTTCCCTCCGAGCACAGCCCTCATGCCTTGTCCACCCTCAGTGAAATGGTATACATGTTTTTCGACCAAGTTTCTTACCTCCCCACAAGTTTATTCGATCTTGCAATGCCGCACATCATTTACGCTGACTACTCTAGCAAGACTTCCAACGCTTCAGTAAGGGCCAGCTTCACATGGCTATAGCTCAAACCGCCTTGGACATAGACGGTGTAAGGCTCCCGAATCGGTGCATCAGCAGAAAGTTCGCTCGATGCCCCTAGGACAAAGGTGCCGGCAGCCATGATGACCGCGGTGCTGTAACCAGGCAGTATCCCGGGTTGAGGCAGTACATGGGAATCTATAGGAGAAGCTCGCTGGATGGCTTGGCAAAATTTAATCAGCTTTTCTTTTGAGCCGACCTTGAGTGCCTGGATGATGTCCCCTCGACTTTCAGATGGGCCTGGTGAGGTTTCTAGTCCGATGATCTGCCCCGCCTGTGACAGGAGTACGGCGCCCTTGAGCGCGTATTCAACCACGGCGGGCGCAAAAAATAGACCCTGCAAAAACCCACGGTTAAATGTAGTCGAAGCCCCTACTTGACTGGTCAATCCAGGGGCATACAGTCTTTCTGCAGCTAAGTCTACCGTCTCCGCTGTGCCTACTATGTACCCGCCGCTGAGAGCCATTCCTCCGCCTGGGTTCTTGATGAGGGAACCGACCGTTAGATCGGCACCACAATGCCCAGGTTCCAGAATGTCGACAAACTCGCCATAACAATTGTCTATTATGCAAGTGATATTATTATCGTAGTCTTTTACTAATGCTATGATCTTGCCGATTTGATCGAGGGAACATGCCGGACGCCAACGGTACCCTCTGCTGCGTTGGATGTGTACAGCTTTGGTGCGGGGGCTGAGAACACGCTGCAAAGCAGGTAAATCGGCATCACCATTGTCGAGCAAAGGAATGATGGCTGTAGAGACCCCCCAAGCAGCTAATGAACTCCGGCCTTGTTTCCCTAGGCCTATGACGCCATGTAGGGTGTCGTAGGGCTCTCCTGTGGCCACCACTAGCTCATCCCCAGGTCTCAGCACGCCAAACAAGGCACAGGCTAAGGCGTGGGTGCCAGACGCAAATTGACTGCGCACCAGAGATTTCTGTCCCCCAAAGAGCCTGGCGTACAGTCGTTCAATAACCTCGCGCCCTGAATCTCCATAGCCGTAGCCCGTAGACCCATGCAAATGAAAGTCGGCCACCTGTTCTTCCCGAAAGGCCTGCAAAACTCTCCTTTGGTTAATAAAGGCGCGCCTTTCAATGGCTCGAAATGCGCCCTGCGACATGCTCTCTGCCTGTTCAATGATGCGTTCAGCTTGCTTCATGATTTATCAAGCTCTCTCCGTATCTTCTCCCCGTACCGCGCGAGGATGTGGACGACCACCTCTGTGCCAGCCTCTGTATAGGCCACCATTTTGACATCGCCTTGCTCGTGTAGTAGGGTTAACAATTCCCCCCTGTGAAATGGTATGAGAAAGGTGTAGTCTTTCGGTTGATCTACTAAGCAATCAGCGATAGCGGCTATGAGTTCCGCGAGATTAGTCTTCGAAGTGGCGGATATGGCAATGCTTTTGCCACGCGTGGGAATTATGGGCGGTTCATCTAGCCTGTCCACCTTATTTAGGGCCAAGATGATAGGCTTATCTAAGGAGTCAAGCTCACCTAAAACAGCTTCGACTGTCGCAATTTGTTCAAGCGCTTCATTGTGGGATACATCTACTACATGCACCAGTACGTCGGCGTACTTTACTTCTTCTAGGGTGGCCCGAAACGCCGTAACCAGTTGATGAGGGAGTTTGCGCACGAAGCCGACCGTATCGACCAACATTACTTTGCTGTTATTTGGCAGGAGAAGTTCGCGGGCTGTAGGGTCGAGCGTTGCAAAGAGCTTGCTTTCGGCAACAGCCCCACCCTCCGTCAAGGCGTTTAGAAGACTACTCTTCCCGGCATTGGTGTAGCCAACTAAGGCTACCGTGGGAACGCCACGTGTCACTCTATCCTTCCTCTGCAGCCGGCGGTGTTTGGCGAGATCATCAATTTCTTGGCGTAGGTCGGCCATCCGCGCTTTTATGCGCCGTCGGTCGTACTCTAGTTTTGTTTCGCCAGGCCCACGCGTGCGCAGGCCGCCAGATGATGCTCCCAGGTTTGACATCTCAACGCCCTTCCCGCGCAGACGTGGTAAGTTGTAAGCGAGCATGGCTGCCTCAACCTGCAATTTGCCTTCGGCGGTCTTCGCGCGCTGGGCGAAGATGTCTAAAATGAGATGGGTTCGGTCGACGACCTTTATTTCCAATATTTTTTCCAAATTCCGTAATTGGGATGGGGATAGTTCGTCGTCGCATATGGCTACGTTACAGCCTAGCTCCGTGCATAAATTCCGGAGTTCAACCACTTTTCCCTGCCCTAAGTATGTGGCTGGGTCAGGTTTGTGCCTAAGTTGGGTCAGGCGTCCAATCACAGTCACACCTGCGGTTTCGGCAAGCGCGACGAGTTCATCGAGTAAGCCATCTACTTCTTTGGAGTGAGAGCTAGCGGCAACAAAGATTACCGCATTTTCCTCAGGTGTTTTTTCAACAATATGAATGGGTTTCACCTCCGACATATTCCGCCTTCGTGCCTTTCTCATGAACAAAGTCGCATACTGGACAAATGCCAGAAGACAATGCATGTTGCCTCATAAGTAGAGGCATTCTTGTTCTGCCAAAACTATCGCCAAGAAAAAAACCCTCGCGGCGACCCAGGACAAATCCCACGGCAAAGAAGAGCAATAACGCCCCTAGGATATAGAACCTAGCCACCACCTTTCTAGCGCAAAGAACAATGCATATGCAAATAATACCATACTACTCTGTCCCCCATCAATTAAAAGTGCACCGCCGATACTTGCACCAGCCAAAACTAGGCCCAGCAGATGCTCCCCGTTATCAACCCAGTTATCCCATAGCTGTATCGCCGCCATTATGAGTATAGACACACCGGTCAAAGCGAGGCCGGCACAGTAAATGCTAAACACCAACATGAGTAGGCTTTCGGCGCGCCCGGATAGGCCGAACAGATATGTAGAGGACGAGGAAAGGCCCATGCCTACAATGTATGCGCCCGCGAAGACACTGACTGCGGTAGGCAGGTGGATGGCGGCCGCCGCCAGTAGCGCGCAGAAACCGTACGCCGTAATGCCTTGGCCGTACATCGCGGCGAGATTAGGTTGTCCAAATTTGCTGTCACGGTGCTCATCTAAATGGTCGTCCATAATTTTGATGGCCAGCCCGGCGAGGAAGGCGGCGGCGAAGACCGCAAAGTCGTCAAGAAAGGCGGGCGACAACGGCACGTACCTCCTTGAAGCCGGTCATATCTTGTGCTGATACGGGAAGTATCTTCACATTCGGCCAGAGCGTGTGCAGCCGATCGAGCCCGTGCTTGGCAGGAGCTAGGTCCATCTTGTTAGCTACAACGAGGTAATTACCCCGGATTTGGGCAAATGCCGCTACTTGCCTTTCGACTTCGGTTAAGAGCGGCACGTCCTCACTGGCTTGCCCAATTTCTGCCGCATCAATTATGTGAATAATGAAATCTGCCTTTTGCATCGCTTGCAAAGTTTGCGTTAGAGAACGTCGAATTTCTTTGTCCGCATGAACCCCCTCCACTAGACCGGTGCTATCAACTATCTTGACCAATCGATGCCCCTTACCTATGGGCACTTGCAGGACGAGGCTCTGGAGGGATCGCGTTTTGTGTTGCCGAGGTCCGACGAGCTCCTCCCTGGCGACAGCGAGGGGATACAGCTGTTTGGTCGCGAAGCCGTCAGGATACATGAAGGTAACTTCTACCTTACGCAATCCTAAGCTTGCCGCAAAACCCAAAGCGAAGGCAGTCTTCCCAACGTTAGTCTGTCCGACGATGAGGTATGTTTTCATCCTCTGCCATCCTTCTTGCACTTTTTCTGCGGTGTGTATTTCAACTTATGCGCGTCCTCGAACACTTCATGCCTCGGCATGATATCCCGACTTTGACAGCTCATTGTGAAAAATATGCGGCAATGTTCTTGTAAATACAGAGTTTACTGCCTTGGTGCGTCGACACAAATGTGTAGGGAAACGATCATTTTTTAACGACTGTTAAAATATTTTTCACCTCGCCTAGGCGAAGTCTTTTTGGTGAATCGATGCCGAGCGCGAGTCCGCGGTTTGGGTCGGCGTGCCATGTCACGCCGCTACCTAGGACACTGTAGCGCCGGCACACGGGCCGGCGACCTCGGGCGTGTGCCCGGCATGGGCGTTATTCTAGGGTGGAAGTCCCGAACGATGAAGGTAGTAGTAGCCGTAGCTTAAGGCAAGGGTGTCCGTGGTGACACGGAATCAGAAGGAAGTCGAAGGCTTCCCTCTGGCTCGAGGAACACGAACCTCAAGTGAGGCTAGCGACAGATGGACGAGTCTGCGCCGTAAGACAAAGTCCTTGCTGCCAAAGTCTGTCGAGAGTGCATGATGCGGGTAGATGGAGGGATAGATAGCGCTCTTACCCGGGGAGACCTGCCAGCGTACCGACTGAGTCGGGAACTCGCACAGTGATGCGCGATTGAGCTGGTAGGAGTTAGCAGAGACCATAGTATCCGCATTGCGGTGAAGGGCCGAACATGAAACGAGGCGAGCAAATGGCAAGTTCGAGGAAAGCGCAAGGACAGCAGAAAACCCTTAACAGGGGCTCCTCACAGGAAGAAGTGGTGAATACACAGGGTACTGTGAGAGCGCAGAGTTCTTACCCGGCACAAACCAGGCGCTACACCTGCGGGACCAAGTGGCACCGTAGTGTTTCATGAACCGCCGTATACCGAACGGTACGTACGGTGGTGTGAGAGGACGGGGGTTAATCACCCCCTCCTACTCGATGCAGGACTGAGAGTAATAAGAATGAAAAAAAAGCAGAACTTACTTACTGCAGTGGAATCATGTTTGGATTCTCTAGGAAATCAGAATGTTATAATTTCCTAGAATTCTCAAATTGGACGAATTTGTTCGAGAGCGAAATCATGGTTGCCGCATTCATTGACCGCATAACCTTTCGCTCGCACATACTCAATATGAATGTCAAAGAATCTTACCGACTAGAACAGACATTAAAAACGAAAAG
>JAGXSS010000106.1 GCA_018334055.1 Peptococcaceae bacterium | reverse complement strand
GGTAGATGTTTTGGTCTAGGGGATCCCCGCCATTGGAAGTGATAACTATATCGGCGGGCACCGCCGCCACGCTCGACATCTCGGCCACCATGGCACAGCCGTCGAGGTGCGCTTTTTCCGCGTCTCCGGCAAAGGCCTTGACGATTTTCTTGTCGGCGTCGATGACCACATTCAAGATAAAGGCCAAATTGGCCTTCTTGGCGGCATAGAGCATGTCGATATGGATGGGGTTATTCTCTAGCACCCCAGCCCGTGCATAGTCGCTGGCGATAAATTGGGCACAGTGGTTGGCGAGCACGGTGGTGGCCGAGGCCACTCCAGGCATGACGCTCTTGCGGCCTCCCGAGAAGCCTGCAAAAAAGTGGGGTTCGATAAAGCCTTCGGCAACCAAGAGGTCGGCTTCCATGGCCAGCCTGTTTAAGATGAGCTGCCCGCCCGAAGGGAGGACCCCCACCTCTACTAAGCTGGCTTCATCGCGGCAGTCATGGTTGACTATTTTTTCGTGGCGGACGATATGCTCGCCAAACTTCTTAAGCATTTCGTTTTCGGTGGTGAGGCGATGAAATCCGGTGGCGATCAATATGGTTATTTCGGCCGCGGGATTTCCGCGCCTAATTTCCTCAAGCAGCAGCGGCAGGGTCGTCTTACTGGGCACGGGGCGGGTGTGGTCGCTGGTTACAACGACTATCTTGGTTTTTCCCCGGGCCAGTTCGGCCAGTCTTGGAGACCCTATGGGGTTTTCTAGCGCGCGGCGGACCAAGTCATCTTGGTCTTCGGTGGCCACGACATGATGAGCTTTAGATTCTAGTATCCCGCGCAGATTTTGGTCGGCCACTTCTAGGTCGACAAATACTCTCGCATAAGGGATCGATACTCTTACCATGTTTTCACCTCTCGAGGTCGAAAATCTTGCCGGGGTTCATGATGTTGTTCGGATCCCAGGCCTTTTTTATCGCCTTCATCAATCCTAACTCCACCGGGTCCATGTTCTCTAGCATATACTTCTTGCGTTTAAGCCCGATGCCATGCTCGCCGCTTATTTTGCCGCCCAGTCGCTTGGTGACGGCATACAGCTCGCGCAGGGCAATGGGCATTATCTCGCGCCAGTGCTCCATGCTATGGGCAGGATTTTTGACCAAGGTGGCGTGCAAGTTGCCATCTCCGGCATGCCCATAGCAGGGGATCTTGATGTCGAATTGCTTGGAGAGGCGCTCCAGTTCGGGGATGATATCTGGGATGGAAGCGATGGGCACCACGATGTCCTCCAAACTTTGGATCGGGGATACGACTTTGAAGGCCTCGGCAATATTCCGTCGCACGCTCCAAATGCGCTCTTGAGTGGTGTAATTATCGGCTACATAAACCTCGATGGCGCCGTTCTCCATGCATAGATCGCCTACTTCTTCTGCCGCCAGCTCTACCTGGTCTTGGTTGGTGCCATCGAATTCAAGGAGTAGCATGGCTCCGGCCTGCTGATAGGGCAGGCTTTCGTTTAAGTACTCACAGCATGTCTGCACTGACAGTCTGTCCATAAACTCCATGCTGGTAGGGATGGTGCCCTTGGCCATGATTACCGGCACAACATCGATGGCGTCTTTTGGCGTGTTAAAAAGCACCAGCAAGTTGGACTTGGCGGTAGGGAGACCGGTCAATTTGATGGTGGCATGGCTCACAATCCCCAGGGTGCCTTCCGAGCCAACAATCAATTGTTTGAGGTCGTAGCCGGTGACATCCTTGGTCAGCTTGCCGCCCAGCTGCACGACCTCGCCTGTGGGCGTAATGAGCTCCATAGCCATGACGTAGCGGCCCGTGACGCCGTACTTTACCGCTCGCCCGCCACCGGCGTTTTCCGCGATATTGCCGCCTAGGTAGCAGGTCTCCACGCTCATGGGGTACCCGGCATAGAACAGCCCTTTTTCCTTGATCAAAGCATTGATATCATTAGTCACTATGCCGGCCTCGGCGGTGATCATCATATTGCCATAGTCGATGTCGAGCACCTTGTTCATTTTTTCTACAGAGAGCAAAATGCCGCCATAGATGGGTATGGCCCCGCCCGAAAGTCCGCTACCAGCCCCGCGCGGGGTGATGGGTATTAACTCGCGGTTGGCCAACTTCACGATTTCGGCGATTTCCTGGGTGGTGGTAGGCGTTACGACGACCTCTGGCATATGCCCATACTCTTCCTTGTTGGTTTCATCGTGTGAATAAGCCTCTAGTTTTTCGGCGTCCAAGACGACATTTTTTGGTCCGACAATGTTCTTTAACTCGTCAACGACTGCTGAGGTAACCCTGTTGTAACGCACTTACTTTCCCCCCTTGTTGTGGGCTTCTAGGCGAGCATTGATGAGCGGCACAACCTCGAAGAGATTGCCAACTATGCCGAAGTCAGCCACTTGGAATATATTGGCCTCGGGGTCTTGGTTGATGGCGACGATGTATTCAGAGGTCTTGATGCCAGCCAAGTGCTGAATCGAGCCCGATACACCGGCGGCGACATAGAGTTTAGGAGAGATGGTCTTGCCGCTTAAGCCAATTTGCTGGGGGTAGGTTAGCCAACCGCGGTCTACGGCATCGCGGGTGCCGCCCACCACTCCGCCCAAGTGGCGCGCCATGGTGCGCAGCATGGCAAAATTGTCGCTTTTCTTCATGCCCTTGCCGCCCGCGACGACAATATCGGCTTCTTCGATGCTGGCGGAGTCCTCATGGCTCATGCGAAAACCAACTTCCCTGACGCGTGGGTCATAGAGCCCGTCCGGCAGAGGGAGTCGCACAATTTTCCCTCGGCGGGTGGGATCTAGGGGCAAAGGGCGGCTGGACTTGGGGCGCACCGTGGCCATTTGGGGGCTGTGGTCGGGGGTCTTGATGGTGGCCATGATGTTACCGCCAATAGCGGGGCGAGTCTGGAGTAGATAGTTCGTGCCCTCTTCGATGTCCAGTTCGGTGCAATCGGCCGTGAGCCCCGTAGAAACCTGGATGGCCACATAGGGCATCATGGTTCGGCCGCTCGAAGTGGCGGCCGCCAAGATGGTGTGGGGCTTGTATTTTTTGATGAGGTCGGAGAGTGCATTGCTATGAGTCTCCACGATAAAGGAGGCTAGTCGGGGGTCATCGATAAAATACACTTCGTCTGCGCCACGGCTGATGAGTTCCTGCAAAATATCATCGGCCACATTGCTGCCCAGCAAGACCGAGCAGAGCTTGGTATTCATTTTATCTGCCAGTTTGCGTCCCCGACAGAGTAGCTCAAAAGATACCTCTCGCAAACGCCCTTTGTTCTGCTCGGCTATCGTCCATACATAACTCATTCTCAATCCCCCCTATATCAGTTCTTTTTCAGCAAGAAAGGCAAACAAGGCCGAAACGGCCGTATGCAGACCTTCTTCGCCGGAAGCCTTAACCATTTTTCCGCCCCGGGTAACTTTAGGGTATTCGATTTTTACCACCTTGGTGGGGGAACCTTTTAGTCCCAGGTGAGATTCCTGAACCTCAAGGTCTCTGGCGGAGAGCACCCGTAGTTGGCTGGCTCGCGCCTTTTTCTTGCCCCTGAGGGTGGGGAGCCGCGGGTTGCTTATCTCCTTAACTACGGTCAACAGGGCGGGCATGGGAAGCTGCAGCACCTGGTAGCCGTCCTCCACTAAACGCTCCACAGTCAATTGATTGTTTTCTAGAGAGCAAATTTTGCTGACATAGGTCGCGAGCGGTAATCCCAGCCAAGCCGCGAGTCCTGGTCCGACCTGACCGGTGTCGCCGTCGGTGGCCCTCTCACCAGCCAAAATCAAGTCGAATGGTCCGAGCTCTTTTATGGCTGCACCAAGGGTGTAGGACGTAGCCCAGGTGTCGGCACCGGCAAATTTTTTGTCTGAAACAAGCACCCCTTCATCGCAACCCATGGCGATCGCCTCCTTGAGCGCCTTGGCGGCACTCGGGGGGCCCATGGTGCAGACGGTGACGTGGCCGCCATGGAGTTCTTTTATCTCTATTCCGGCTTCAATAGCATATAGATCCAGAGGATTTATAACGCTGACGACTCCCTCGCGAATCATAGTCCCGGTTTCTTTATCCATTTTGACATTGCTGGTCTCGGGGACCTGCTTAATTGTGACGATAATTCTCACCAACTACCCCTCCCACACATAATTCCTTAATTATTCCGGTCTTGAACCGTAGCAGATTAGTTCACGCTCCACAAACTCCAAGTGGTCAACCATCGCCCGGCCTGCTTTTTCGGAGTTGCCTTCTTTAATGGCTAAAAAAACTTGCCGATGTTGATTGTATAGCCGCTCACGATTGCCGGGTCGTTGGAACAGAAACTGCCTGCTCACCCGCATATTTTGCACCACGAGATCGGACAACAAGACCATGCTCTTAGTCAGCATTTTATTCTGGGTGGACTCGACAATACACCGGTGAAAAAGGGCATCATTGCTCTCTCCCAAGATGCCGCTGTGAACATCCTGCTCCATCAGGCGCAGCGCCTCGGCCATCTTTTCGTGATCTAGCGCCCCGGCGCGCGCGGCGGCCATCTCGGCCGCCGCTACTTCGAGAATCTTTCTAAGTTCTAGTAGCTCCAAGTTGGCTTCGCGGTCGATGGTCACAAAAACAGCCAGATGTTCAAGGAGTAGTTGCGAAGACACATCAGCAATGAAGGTGCCCTCGCCTTGGCGGCTCTCCAGGACGCCCAGAAAGTCAAGGGCACTCAATGCTTCGCGCACCGCGGATCGGCTCACTCCCAACATATCGGCCAGCTCCCGCTCGGACATGAGCTTGTCCCCGGGGCGGAGATCACCCTTACGCAGATGTTCTTGGATTTGTTCCACCACCAGCTCGTAAACTCGCTTAGTCTTGATGCGCTGAAACATAATCATTCCCCCTAGCTTAGAACACTCCTGTGGCAAAGACATAGATGAGCAGTAGGCCCAAGGCCCCGGCTCCTAGCGAGTAAAGCATGGCCGGCAGCATATTGCGGGCAATAATCTTGCCTTCTTGGCCCAGATTGCCCACCACCGCACAGGCAGCCACTACATTGTGCACGCAAATCATATTGCCTATGGCTCCGCCAACTACTTGCAGTGCCATGACGATGGTGCGAGAAATGCCCAGAGTTTCGGCTATGGAATGCTGGAAGCCGCCGAATAGAATGTTAGAGACGGTGTTGCTACCAACAATAAAAGCACCTAGCACACCGACAAAGGGCGAGATCAGTGGCCACAGGGAGCCAACTACCTGCGCGGTGAAGGTCGACATAGTTATCAACATGCTGTCATAACCAGCAAGATTGAGGTTAGATTGCACTAAGATGCGCACCATGGCAATGGCAAAGACTAAGGCGATACTAGCGGGAATTAACTGTTTTATTGTTGTCCGCCAAGCATGGGCTACGTCCTTCGTCTTCATACCATGCAGTAAGATAGTAAGAATCGCCACCAACACAAAAGGCAGAATGCCTGGGCTCCACCAGGGCTGCAGGCTGTAATTGACCCCGGCTTGACCAAGGATATTGGGCCATCTAATGGTCCACGCACGCAGTGGTGCCGATAGTCCTAGGGCCGGCAAGCGACTGGCAACTAAGATCGCTCCGATTAAGATGTAGGGAGTCCAAGCCAGAAAAAGTGACATGCTCTTTTGCTGCGGTTTTTCAGTGGGCAGGGCTTGGGCCTCGCCCCACTCCTTATCCCATTCTTTGGCCGGGGCGAAGTCCCAAGTTGTCTTGGGGGTCAAAAAATTATTTTTCGCGGCAACAGTCACGACCACTAGACCAATTAGAGCACCAACCAAGGAAGGCAATTCCGGACCAAAGAAATTAGCCATAATTAGGTAAGGAACAACAAAGGCCAGGCCGGCAAAAATTGCGAACGGTGCGGCTTCTAAACCCTCGCGCCATGATCTTTTCTTGCCAAAAAACTTGGTCATCAAGCAGATGGTGAACAAAGGTAAAAATACGCCAAAAACAGCATGAATGCTAGAGGTCCAAATTCCCACCTGCATAAGGTATCCAGTCATCTGTGCCTCTGGAATGAGCCCTGCGACGGCGGAGCGAACGCCTAGCAGTACCGGTGTGCCTACCGCGCCAAACGAAACCGGGGTACTGTTAAAAATGAGGGCGATGGAGGCGGCAGCGAGAGGAGGAAAGCCCAAACCAACAAGCAAAGGGGCAGCTAAAGCAGCGGGGGTGCCAAAGCCTGCGGCACCCTCAACAAAGGCGCCGAACATCCAGCCGATGATGATGGCCTGCACGCGGCGATCCTTGGAAATGCCATGAAACCCTTTGCTGATGACGGCCATGGCACCACTGGTCTTGAGGGTATTAAGAAGCAGAATTGCACCGAACACAATGATTAAAAGATTAGCTGCACTCAACGCCCCCTCGATGGTCGCGGCAACGATCCTAATCGGCGCCATTTGCCAGACAAATAATCCTAACACTACAGCTCCCAGCCAGACGGTGGGCATAGCTTTTTTGGCAGGCCAGTTAAAGCCCGACATCAGGACGACAGTTGCCACTATGGGCAGAAAGGCCAACAGTGCGAGTACTCCCAGATACATTGCTTCTCCTCCTCGTTTTAATAGCATCTGCTAATCTGCCAGATGACGACTTTTTCAGGGCTGTGTCATCCAGTCATCAGGTGGTCGGACCAGTAAGACAATATTCAACAGGCAATTCGCGGATTCCTCTTTCCTTTATAAATATTCAAAAAAATTCTCTGGCTGCCGGCAGCCACAATGTGGATAACAGAGGGTTGCAGGAATAAGGTGCGCGCTGTCGAATCGTAGACCGATAGCCTGGAGCAAAAACAAGGAGCGAATGGAATGCGTAAAATATTTATATGGGCGTCAGTACTGTTGGTGGTGACGCTGGGCATATTGCTTTTCACTGCGGGGGATATGGTAGGGGCGCGCGTGGCATTGCTTCGGCAAGGTGTGCCTTTTAGTGCCGAGCGTTTTTATGTGGCCATCGAGGAGGGCGACCTGCAGGCGGTGAGTCTCTTTGTGCAGGCGGGCATGAGTTTGTCCGGCGAAAATGAGGACAAATTTACCCCGTTGCAGCTGGCCGTCTTACAAGAAAATGCGAGCCTAGTGGCGCTGTTCCTCGAGGCCGGAGTCTCTATCGACCAAAAGAACAGCGAGGGCTGGGCACCCCTCCATTTAACGGCGCACCAAGGCCTCTTGGATATGACTAAGCTGCTGCTTGACAAAGGGGCCAATAAAGATATCGTCCATCCCAATGGCGCGACCCCCCTGCTCTTGGCCACTGGGCAGAAGGATGCCCTGACTATGGGCCGGCTGTTAGATGGTGGCGCCAATGTTGCCGCTAAGCTACCCAATGGCGCGTCCGCGCTCCACCTTGCGGCGCAATTTGGCGACGATGTGGGGGCCGAACTGTTAATCTCGGCCCGGGCCCCGTTAGATGCGGCCATGGCGGGTGGTTTTACCCCCCTCATGGTAGCGGTGCAAGAAGGGCACTTAGCGCTGGTGCAGAGGCTCCTGACGGCCGGGGCTGGTGCCAATAAAACAGACGAGCAGGGTGTGACCGCGCTGATGATGGCGGCCGATGGCAATCATCTACCTATTGCCGCGCTCTTGCTCGAAAATAAGGCCGAGGTCAACATTGCCGTAGACGGAAACACGGCTCTTTCTTTCGCCCTAGGCAAGGGACACCAGGCGATGGCCAATTTGCTGCGAGCGAGTGGCGCCCGCTAGCTTGGCAGGCATGTGTTCCTGTGGTAGAATGGATGATGATGTGCGGGTGTAGCTCAATGGCAGAGCACCAGCTTCCCAAGCTGGCTACGAGGGTTCGATTCCCTTCACCCGCTCCATTATTTTTTCACGAGTAGTGCCCAAGGTTGCATAGGCTGCATTAGACAGATTGCTTTTTGCGGTAACGCCTTGTATTAAATGGAAATGCGTCGCCGCAGCAGGACTTTGCTCCGCCGCGGCGAATTTTTCCTACTTGAAAGGCAGGTGATGCGAGGTGCAAGGCATCAAAAGGGTAGTTAGCACCTCTACCCAATGGGTGAAGAAGAACAAGCATACGGCTATGTATATAGCCTTTTTCATTGCAGTAGGCGGCATGGTCATTTTGCAGTCTCTCGCATGGGCGGTTACCCTAAACGGAGAAGTTCTTGGTTTGGTGCGCGGACGCCAAGCGGTTGAGGAAGCCCTGGCCGAACGTTTGCAGAAAGTGCGGGACGAGCGGGGTTTGGCTGTGGGCATCTCCAGTTCGGTCGGGTTTACGCCTAGACTCAGCTTCGCGGTCGATGACCACTCTCTGGTAATTGAGACCCTTTTGCCGCGCCTAGAGTTTGGCAAGAAAGCTGCCGTCATCGTCGTGGATGGGGAACCCGTAGTGGCCTTGGCGAACCGTGGCGAAGCCGAAACATTGTTAGAGCAGGTCAAGAACCGCTTTTTAGATGCCAAGGCCAATACCGAGGTTGAAAAGGTGCAGTTCTTGCAGGAAACCGAGGTCATCGAGGAGTATCGCTCCATCGAAGAAATACACGAGCCAGATGGGGCCCTTAATGTCTTGCTCTACGGCAGTGAGCGTCGGCTCACCCATACCGTATCGCGCGGGGAGTCCTTCTGGACGATAGCCTCTCGTCACCGCCTTGGGGTTAGCGTGCTGGCGGCGGCCAATCCGCATATTCGCCCGGAGCGCCTGCAAATAGGCGCGACTTTGAACCTAACCATTCAAGAACCTTTTCTCGAAGTGCAGACTGTACAGCGGGTTACCTATAATCAAAGTGTGCCCTTCCCGACCACCACTGTGGTCGACCCTAGCATGTGGGCCTGGGACAGGAGGGTGCGCACCCCAGGGCGAGCCGGCACGCAAGCGGTCACCGCACGGGTTACCGCCATCAACGGCAAAGAAGAGAATCGCGAAATTTTGTCGCGCTTGCAAGTTGCCCCCCCCATTACTCAAGTGGTAGCCCGCGGCACAAAGCAGGCCCCCACCATGAGTACCGGCAAATTCATTTGGCCAACCACCGGGCGCGTTACCTCGCCTTTTGGGCGGCGCTGGGATGGATTCCATGAGGGGGTGGATATCGGTGCGCCGAGTGGCACGCAAATACGGGCTGCCGAGCGCGGGATAGTGTCCTTCTCGGGGTGGGGCGGTGGCTATGGCAACATGGTGCGCCTAGAACATGGTGATGGCTATGCAACGCTCTACGCTCATGCTTCACGGCTTTTAGTGTCGGTCAATGATGTCGTGGAAAGAGGGCAAGTGATCGCTTTGGTCGGCAATACCGGGCGAAGCTTTGGCCCGCATCTCCACTTTGAGATCCGCCGCCATGATTCACCGCTTGACCCGCTGACATTTTTTCGTTAGAGACGGCGTGGCCGTCTCTTTTTTGTGGAGATACCGGTAGGGAGGCAAGAAGGTGCAAAAACCAGAACTCCTAGCTCCGGCAGGGAGCTTCCTCGCCCTACGGGCGGCCGTGGCCGCCGGAGCAGATGCCGTCTACCTCGGCGGCGTTAAGTACAGCGCCCGTGAAGGAGCCGAAAACTTCACTTTAGATTCCTTAGCAGAGGCCGTGCTTTTTGCCCATCGTAGCAAGGTCAAGGTTTATGTCACGGTCAACACTTTGCAAAAGGACGAGGAGGTAGAGGGAGCGCTCGAATTTTTGCGCTCGGTATACAACCTCGGTGTGGATGCCGCCATCGTGCAAGACCTAGGGCTCGCGGATTTGGCGCGGCAGTACCTGCCCCGGCTCCCCCTGCATGCCAGCACGCAGATGACCACCACCTCGCTCCTTGGGGTACAAGCGCTCCGGAAGCGGGGCTTTGCGCGCGTGGTTCTAGCGCGCGAACTTATTAAATTACAAATTAAGGAAATTGTTGCGGCAGAGATTCTTCCCTGCGAAATCTTTGTCCACGGGGCGCTATGCATGGCGTATTCGGGGCAGTGTTTGTTTAGCTCCCTCGTCGGGGCTCGCAGTGGCAATCGCGGTCAGTGCGCCCAGCCCTGTCGCCTGCCTTACACCTCTCAGTCCGAGCCATTGCCATACCCTTTAAGTCCCAAGGACCTTTCCCTTATAGACTTCCTTGGGGAGGTGCTGGCCCTAGGTTGCGCCTCGTTAAAAATAGAAGGGCGCTTGAAGCGTCCGGAATATGTGGCCGAAGTGGTCGGCATTTATCGGCGTTCTATCGATAAACTCGCGCAAGGTGGCGCCTACGACCTTTCCGACACAGAAAAGCTACGCCTCGCGCAGGCTTTCAACCGTGGGTTTTCGCCGGGCTACTTTCACGGCCGGCCCCAGGATGGTTTGAACAGTGGAGATAGCTCCGGGCACCGGGGAATAACGGTCGGAAAAGTCGTAGCAGCCGGTGGGCAGGAGGTGATGGCGGAGTTTCACCTGGCAGTGCAGGCAGGTGATGTCTTAGTCGTAGGGCGGGGAGAGCCCTTCACCCTAGCAGCCGGCTACCCCCCGAACAAAGAGGTCAACTTGGGCCTAAAGGGGCAGGCCCGCAGTGGCGAGGGCATTGTTCGACTCGTGCATGCCGCGCGCAACAAAGAGCTGATGGATGCAGTGGGTAAGTTCGTTCTTCCCTCACCCCGCCTAGATTGGCGGGTCGAAGGTAAAGTTGGCGAGCCCCTCGCGGTCGAGGGCACTTGTCTGGAGCAAACTGTCGCCACCTACAGTACCGAACCCTTAGAGAGAGCTACCGGTGGCATTGTCCCGCATGAGCTCTTGCGGCGGCAACTTAGTAAGCTCGGGGGCACTCCCTTTACCATGGGGGAGCTAGAGTCCGAGGTAGAAGGGCACGCCTTTCTTCCCCTTAGCGAGATAAACGGCTGTCGCCGACGGGTAGTAGAGGCCATGAGTCAAAGACTTTTTGGCAATGACACTCCGGTGGGAACGTTGCCCAAGGTGGGCCTTTTGACCGAGCAGAAAAAGCACCGCCCGCAACCCGTGCTACTTGTCAGTGTGAGCAATGCGGACGAGGCCGAGGCGGCAGCAGCGGCTGGGGCTGGGGCGTTGATATTTGGCAGAGAATGGGTTACGGGCAATCCCTTAGAGCACTTACAGCTTTATCAAGACACCAAAAAGCGCACTGCCCTGCCCCTTTCCCTGCGCCTGCCGCGCATCCTGCACAGCGACGAAGAAAGAGAGTGGCAAAGCGCCATTGCTCCGCACGATGAGTGCTATGTGTCGTCCTTAGGCGGGCTGGAGGTAGTCACTTTGGCGGGGGGTCAGTTGCGCGGCGATGTGGGTCTTAATGTGGCCAATAGTTACACGGCCCTGGCCTTACGCGGAATGCTTTCGGTGACCGCTTCGTCTGAACTTTCGCAGGCTGAACTGAGAAAGTTGGTGCGGCACACCGCGGTCGAGGTCGAGGCGGTGGTGCATAGTAGGCAGTTGCTCATGGTTATTGAGCAGAGACTAGCTGGTGGGGAACTCGTAGACCGCAAAGGGCTAACTTTTCCCTTAGCTAAGGACTATCGAGGGCGCACCTATGTCGAAAATCCCCATGTTTTAAGCCACCTAGATTCTTTGTACCCCCTGCTCGGGATGCCCATAAGTCGTTTGCGCGTTGATATTGCCGGCGTGGGAATGAAACTTATTGCCGAGACCGTACGTCTATATGCTGTAGCCCTCGAAATGAAAGAGGACCCGGAGCGCTTAAAGGTCCTGCGCAGCAATCTCATCGAACATTGGGGTTTGCTGACGCGGGGGCATTGGCAAAGGGGAGTCTAAGCATGGCAGGAATAGCAGGAGCGATGGCGAACATATTATGTAGCGTTGTCATAAAGGGAGGGGCATAAATGAGTCCCAGAATCCTCGTGGTTGAAGACGAGAAGCCCATCGCCGAGATTGTTAAGTTCAACCTTGAGCGCGAGGGTTTTTCTGTAGAGCTCGCGTTTAATGGGCGAGATGCCCTCGACATGGCGATCCGGCAGTTGCCGGACCTCGTCATTCTCGACGTCATGCTGCCGAAACTTGACGGCTTCCAGGTGTTGACGGAACTCCGCCGTACGACGGGCAACCCTATCTTGATGTTAACTGCCAAGGAGGGGGAGAGCGACAAGGTGCGCGGGCTTGAACTGGGGGCGGATGACTATATTACCAAGCCGTTTAGTCCGCGAGAATTAGTCGCTCGCGTCAAAGCCCACTTGCGGCGCGCGCAGTTGCTTGTCGTGCCGGGCGAAAAGGATGTTTCTTCCCTCCTCTGCGACAGATTGGTCATCGACTTGGTCAAGTACGAGGTGCGCAAGGGCGGACAGCCCATAGAATTGACCGTGCGCGAGTTTGAGCTGCTAAAGTATTTGGCGCTTAACCGCGGACGGGTATTTGATCGCGAGCACCTCCTGAAAGAGGTTTGGGGGTACAACTACTTTGGCGATGGCAGGACGGTTGATGTGACCATTCGCCGCTTGCGCGAAAAAATAGAGGATGACCCGAGCGCGAACAATGCGAAGTATGTGCTGACCCGCCGCGGGGTAGGGTATTATTTTCGTGAGCTGGACGTGGTCTAATGTTTGGCAGCATACGTTGGAAGCTCATCCTCTTTTATACCCTCTTGATTGTCGTGGCCATGCAGTTGGTCAGCTTCTATTTGCTGCAACGCATTGAGCAACTGTACCTAGAGGAGGCGCGCACCATCTTGCGTACGCGGGGCTCGCACCTAGCGCGAGTGCTAGATATCGAAGCTCAACGGGGTCCTTTTGCCCGTGAAGCGGCGGAACTAGTGCTCAATGACCTGCGCTCGCGTGAGGAAGATGCCATTGTCTTCTTGCTCACCGCCGAGCAGCAGATTGTTGCCACCTCCCTTAATGCCGAGTCGATGCGTGGTTTGCATGTGCTCGGTGAGTACCCCGTTATCTTAGAGAGCATGAATGCCGCAGAGACTTTCGACGCCATTTGGCAAGAGGCAGGAGGGCGCAAGTTCTACACCCTAGCCCAGCCTATCAACCTGACCCTTCGCCAGGGCCGCAATGAATTTCTGGTCGTGAGTATCTTTGTCCGCGAGCCCCTAGACCACACCTACAGAATCTTGCGGGAGGTGCAGACTAGGCTCCTTAATTCCACTCTTTTGTCCATTTTAGTGACCATAGTGCTCGGCTCTTTTGCCGCACAGACCATCACGCGGCCCATTCAGGAGATCACCAGTAAGGCCGTCAGCTTAGCCGCAGGTAATTTCGATATTGTGGTGGCTGTAAAGTCATCTGACGAAATAGGCAAATTAGGCGAGGTCTTTAACTACCTCACCGCCCGACTTCGGGAGACCTTAGCGGAGCTGCGCAATGACAAGACCAAGCTCGAAGCCATTTTCACGCACATGACCAATGGCGTCGTGGCCATCGATACCGTAGGAGTAATCATCCACGCCAACATTCGCGCCAGACAGATGCTCGGTCTGCCCGAGAATTCTCCGGCTGCTTTTATTTTAGAGCGGTTGAATTTTGGTGATGTGGCTAGGCTCCTAGCGCGGGAAGCCCCACAGATTACGGAAGTCGCCTTAACAGTACCCCAGCCCATTGCCGTGCGTTCGATAGCGGCTCCTTTTCATGCAGCGGATGGAGCAGTGTCGGGCATTATCATTGTCCTTCAGGACATCACCGAAGAAGCTCGACTCGAGACTATGCGGCAGGAGTTTGTGGCTAATGTTTCGCATGAACTAAAGACCCCGCTCACCACCATCAAGAGCTATGCCGAAACCCTCCTCACCGGAGCCCTCGAGTCGCGCGAATTAGCCGGCAACTTCATTACCGTGATCGCGGAAGAGGCCGATAGGATGGACCGTTTAGTGAAAGACCTCCTTACCTTAACCCAGCTCGACTACCAGAAGCATAATCTGCAGACGCGACCGGTGCTTATGGACGAGTTAGTGCTCGATGTCTTAGACAAACTCTCCTTTGCGGCCTGCCAGCGCGGTGTGCGGTTTGGCACTGACTTTGCCGAAGAGGTACCCATAGCCATGGCTAATCCAGACAAGGTCGAACAAATACTGGTTAACATTATTGCTAACTCCATCAAGTACGCCATAGAACAGGGCGAAGTGGTTATCTCCTTGCGCGTCGATGAAAAAATGGTGTGGGTGGGCATTAAGGATGATGGGCCGGGCATACCACTGGTTGACCAGCCCCGCATTTTCGAGCGCTTTTATCGGGTAGACAAGGCTCGCTCCCGCGAGCTCGGCGGTACAGGCCTAGGGCTCGCCATCGCCAAACAATTAGTAGAAGCGCATGGCGGGACCATTGGCATTAATAGCGAAGAAGGCCATGGCACCGAGGTCTACTTTTCATTGCCCAGACACAGGCCGCGCTCTGACCAAGAGGTAAGTTAAATGTGGGAGAAGTTAAAGAGCCTCACGCTTTTAGGCCTAATTTTGACGAGTTTCTACTTGACAGGCGAATTGTGGCTAGTGCACTACTCCCCCCCAACGCCCGGTCAGCAGCAGGGGGAGTATAGGGAGCCGCACCCGCTAGAGATCATGATGCCTACGGCCATAAAAATCCATTTTGCCACCGAGTCTCGTGCGTATAGCCCCGGCGAGACCGGCTTTAACGAAACTTGGGACTTCTTGCGCAGCATGATCAGTGGCGGTCACATGGTCTCGGTGCGCAGCATTACCGAGCGCGACTGGTTACGCGCTTATGCTTTAGGCAGCATTGAACTTAAGCTGGCCGGTCCGGTGCAGATGCGCATGTGGTTAGAGGCCTTGAGCGTCCAACCTTCCGGGCTCAGCACCGACCACAGGATGGATCGGGTGATGACGAGCATTCATTCTAATCATGTCTATTTTTGGGATACTGAGCGCGGAGTCTTTATCGCCTGGGAAAACGCTGCCCGCCAAGATCAGCCTTCAAGGGTACGGGACTTGACCAGCCAGCATCTTTTAGCCGCGTCCACGAATTGGCCGGGGCAAGAAGTGCGGCCCCTCGCGCCAAATTTGCGGGCACAGGCGGCGGCATGGGTGTATGTGCCAGCTGACCCCGGGCTATGGCCCCAGCTCTTGGCACGACATGAGCGCGGGCAGAACAATCACCTTATTGCCGGGTTTTTTCCTGATTGGTCCTTGGTGCGCCGGGTGGTGCAACGAGACGGTCGTGTTGCTTTTACCGATGGGCAAAGGCATGCCTACTTGCATCCGGATGGCGCGGTGCGCTACGTGGCTACAAGTTGGTTCCACCCCTTGCACGACATTAACGCGCGGGCCAGTCTCATCCTCGCCTCCGCCCTCAGCTTCGTGGCGCGCCATGGCGGTTGGCCGGCAGAGGTGCGTATGAACTACATGGGGGTAGAGCAACCGCCGGGCGGTCTAGCTCAAATAAATTTTTCCTTTGTGCCCTACACCAGTTTTACCCTCGAGGGACGATCCCAATTTGTTCCCATCGTCGCCCGCGAGAAGCAGGTATCATTGACCGCGAATGAACGCCATGTATCTGATTATGAGCGTTTAGTCTATTTGCCGATTGATGTCGGGGCCTCGCCCACCCGCATTATCACCCCCGAAGCGGCCGTTAGGGTGGTGGAACGCAATTTATTGCCAGGCATCCTCATCACCGATATTTACATCGGCTTCTACCAAAGACCGATTGATGCCGCTGCCGAGTTCTTGTTCCCAGTATGGGTTGTTAAGCAGGGGCGCCAGATGTTCTTGGTCAATGCCTATACCGGCGAAATTGTGTCGCGCTAGCGAGGGCAGAAAGGAGGCGGGCCATGGACTGGCGCAGAGGGAAAAGCATCCTCATCATCAGCTTCCTCATTTTGAATATACTTCTCGCGGGGAGACTTTACTTCATCCCCGAGATAGAGATGTATTTGAGCCTTGCGGGGAGACCTTCGCTTGAGGCTGTTTTCTATGCCTTGCAAACCCATGGCATTGCTACTGACAGAGAATGGCCGCGCTCGGCCACACGCATGCCTTTTACACAAGTTTCCTTGCGTCGACTAGCTGCGGGCGAGATTATGACTTTGCGCCAGAGAATGCTCGGCGACCAGACCGTGCCGCAAACCGAGCAGGTAGTGCCCACCGACGATAAGCCCCTGAGCTTCACCGCCGGACAAAGGGACTTGGTGGTGACCGCGCGCGGTCATGTTAGCTTCCACAATCGGGCCGTGCTCCCGAGCCCCGGCGGAGTAAGCGCCGAAGAGGCCATGCGCATTGCGGGGACCTTTTTTAAGACCGAGCTGGGTAACCCGGGGGATTTTGTTTTCGACAGCGTGACCGCGCTCGACAATGCCAGCTACCGAGTTGAATACGTGCAGACTTTTCGGGGGCATCGCGTCTTTCCCGGATACATCATTATTATTGTACAGGGTCAAGAGGTCGCCGCGATGTGGATGAGCCGCCTCAATGTGGCGTTCGAGGCAGGCGGAGCAAAGGTCGTCTTGCCGGCAGCAGAGGCGGTGCTCAGTCTGCTCAATCATCGCCTCAACGCCCGAGTGGAGGGCCAGATGGAGATTGTTGACATTGAATTCGGCTATCATAGCCCGATATATGATGCGGCCGACCCCTCGTGGCGGGGTGTGCCGGTGTGGCGAATTCGCACTAAAGACGGAGTTTTCTTCATCAATGCCCATTCCGGAGTGCTCGAGAGTTAGCGAAATTTCACAGATCGAGACTTTATTTCTTCACAAACAGGTGGTACCATAGGTGTAGGCGGAAGGCTTGGCTTCCTTGACGATGGGTTTTTAAGGTGCTATAATTCTCTTTGTCAGCATGGGGGATTGGTCTAACGGTAGGACGACTGACTCTGGATCAGTTTGTAGAGGTTCGAATCCTTTATCCCCTGCCATCGTGGCGCGTTAGTCTAGTGGTTAGGACGCCGCCCTCTCAAGGCGGAATCACGGGTTCGAGTCCCGTACGCGCTACCAAAGAGAATGTGCACCAGCAGTGGTGCTATTTCTGTTATATAAAAACGAAGGGAGAGAGTGGAATGAGTGAATTTCCAGAGTTTTCCGGGAAGCCGCGTTTGCGCCATCGTCGCTTCCCTTGGTTGATTTTAGTGACTGTAGCACTTCTGGCTTCAGTTTTCGGGGGTGCTGTTGGTGCCTATATATTTCCGCGCTACATTTTTGAACAGCTACTTCCTACTCCCACCGCAAATTTACAGCGCACGAACTTGGCACCGCCCCCGCTTACGGGTCAGAACACCATTTTTGACCAAATGGCCCGGGGAGCGGTGGTTGAAGTCGCCGAGCGGGTCGGCCCGACGGTGGTGGGCATTGTCAACCTAGCTCGGCCGAGCCGCGGCACGACCACGCTGCGCCAGCAGGGCACCGGGTCTGGCATCATCTTTGACGCCACAGGGCTAATCGTCACCAACCAACATGTCATCGATCGGGCGGCGGAAATTCGGGTCATTTTCCCAGACAATGTCGAAGTCAAGGCCGAGTTGGTGGGAGAGGACTTCATTACCGATTTGGCCGTGCTGCGCATTAACCCGGCTGACCTGCCCCAGGATAAGCGCGTTTTGCCCGTGGCGGAGTTTGGCGATTCAGCCGCTCTCAGGGTGGGAGAATTAGCAGTAGCCATAGGCAACCCCCTCGGTCTGCAGTTTCAGCGCACGGTGACGGCCGGCATCATCAGTGCCGTCGAAAGGACTCTGACCATGGATGATATCAGCTACGAGGTCATCCAGACCGATGCCGCCATCAACTCAGGCAATTCAGGGGGCGCTCTCGCGAATGCGCGCGGTCAAATAATCGGCATCAATCAGGCCAAGATTACCGCCTCCGGGGTGGAGGGCATGGGCTTCGCCATACCCATCAATGTGGCTCGGCCCATTATCGATGACCTCGTCCGCCATGGTCGGGTGATTCGCCCCTGGTTAGGCATCAGAGGGATAGCGCTCTCCCCAGCCATTTCCGCGCAGTACGGCTTGACGGCCACGGAGGGCATCTATATTGATACTGTTGTGGAGCGCAGCCCGGCCCACCGGGCGGGACTCCGCCGCGGCGATATCATCATTACCTGGAATGGCGAGCGCTTAAACGATTTTGAGCGTATGCGCACGCTTATCTCCAGCGCCGGCATCAATGGCCTAGTCCGGCTCGAAATTCGTCGCGGCAATGCCGTGTTTAGCATGGAGGTCAGGCTGGAAGCCGCGCCCTAATGAAAATTACCGTGTTGGCTGTTGGCTCGCTCAAAGAAGATTATTTTCGGGCCGCGGCAGCCGAGTATGAGTTGCGCCTAACCCCCTACGCCCAAGTCAAGGTGAACGAAGTTGCCGAAAGCAAAGTAAAAGCGAGCGCTTCCCCCGCTAACCTGCGCCAACTGATGGCGGAGGAGGGGGAAGCGCTTCTTAAAGCAATTCCTGCGGGCTCGTTGCCCGTGGCGTTATGCATTGAGGCGGTGCCGAAGTCTTCGTTAGAGTTCACGGACTGGCTGGTTGGGCAAAGAGATGGCGGCCAACACCTCTGCTTTATCATCGGTGGCTCGCATGGCCTGGCCCCGTCAGTTAAAGTGGCGTGCCGCGCCAAGCTTTCCTTTGGGCCCCTCACCTTGCCCCACCAGCTCGCCCGCATCGTCCTCCTAGAGCAAGTCTACCGGGCCTTTAAGATTATGAGGAATGAGCCTTATCACAAGTAGGGGTAAAACTCTTGACCACCTCATCCACGAGGTAGCCCACATAATCGACCGCCTTCTTGATGCTCTCTGGGCGGGTCATGTCCACCCCCGCCATTTTGCCGAGTTCAAGCGGAGTCTTGGTGCTGCCCGCTTTTAAGATCTCGAGCCAGGTGTCCACCACGGGCTGCCCTTTTTCTTTAATATCTTTGGCGACAGCGGTCCCGATGGTTAAACCGGCTGAGTAGGTATAGGGGTAGAGGCCCATGTAGAAGTGCGGTTGGCGCATCCATGTTAGACGTGCGCCCTCATCGACTTCCACCTCGCCGCCCCAGAACTCCTCGAGAATCTCCCCCTGCACGCGGCTGAGCACCATAGCGGTGATGGGCTGGCCCTTCTCGGCTAGGACAAAGATGCGCCGCTGCAATTCTCCCTCGATGAGATGGCGCACAAAGTTGTGGTAGTAGGTCAAGAGAAAGCCCATGTGGAGCCAGCGCTGCATGCGCGGATCGGTAGTTTGTGCGCCGATGTAGTTGCCGACTAGGAGCTCGTTGATGATGGACGGGGCCTCGACGAAGAACATGGAACCGCGCACATTCGACAAGCGCTGGTAACGCATGGAAAGCACACCATGCCCGGCATGACCCAGTTCATGGGCCAAAATCAGGGCATCACGTAGATTGTCATCCCAAGAGACGAGGATGTAGGGGTGGGCATCCGGCACACCATAGCAGAAAGCCCCGGTGGATTTGCCGATATTCTCGGCCCGGTCAATCCATCTATTTTTTAGGGCATCGGCCATGATGGTCGAGTATTCCGGTCCCAAGACAGCCAGGGCCTTTTCTATAAGCTCAGCCGCCGCCTCATAGGTGGTGGGGGGGTTGAATTCCGGGTCGAGCGGGGCCTCAATATCACAGTAAAGAAGTTTGTCTAGGCCGAGCACCTCCTTGCGCAACTTAGCGTAGCGGCGCATGTGGGGTGCAATTTCCTTCAGGATGATGTCGTGCAGTGCCTCGTAGGCTGGGAGGTCGACTTCTTGGGAATGCAAAAGCATGTGGGTGGCGGATTGGTAGCCGCGCAGGCGGGCGAGGACCACATGTTTCTTGACTTCGGTGCCCCAGGTGGCGCCGTAGGTATTTTGGTAGTTCTTAAGTCCCTCGGTAAACGAAGCAAACGCATTTCGCCTGAGCACGGCATCGGCCGATTTTTCGTAGGCCCCTTCGTAGAGGGTAAAGGACATGGGGTGTTCCTGACCGTCCTTGTCAGTTATCGGGCGGAAGGTCATGTCGGCCGCCTTGGAGCGAGTGTAGGTGAGGTAGGGGGCGCCGAGCACCTCTCCTAGTGAGGCCAAGGCCACTTCGGCATCGGGGTGTAGCATGTAGGGCTTTTCGTCTAGCATCCTGGTCAGGGTACGGGCAAACCCTGCCAACTTGGGTTCTTCGCCTAGGTAGCGCTCCAAGGTGCCGCTGGGGAGGGCCAAAGCTTCGGAGCGAATAAAGGACAAAGCGGCCTGCACCTCTGCTCCCAGCGCCGCCGCCCGTCCCATGTACCCCTGATTGGCCGCGTCGGTGCCATCACCGGAGAGGAGGAGGGAGGCATAGGCGGTGACGCGTATCAACCTTTTCTGCAGGGTTTCGGCCGCCTCCAGGCAGGCAAAAAGGGTCAAGGGACCCTCGGCGAGCCTGCCCTTAAAATTAGCTACGCTAGGGATGTCGCCGGCTACGGCGCCTAGTTCTACTTCCCACTCCCGCACGGTGGGGAAAATGTCGGCAAGGTTCCAGGTGAGTTCTGCTGGCACTTCAGGGCGGGTCAATCTTTTTTTCACGGGGGTGACCTCCTTTGCATGGGCGGCTACTTCCACCCATCGCTTGCCCATAGTATTCGCAGTTAAGCGCCAAATTCCTTCTAATGGCGAAGCTTTGCCGATTTTCGTGGTTGCTCAGTTCGCAGGCCGGCGAAAATCAAGGAGTGAACGAAATTGCCAACCGCCCGACTTAAGGTCAGCAAGAATCCTCGGTAGAGCCTCGGTATTGCTCTGGGAAACGGTATGGAGGAGGATGACAGCGCCAGGATGAATATTTGCCATGACATGCGTGTGGGCGTATGCGGCGCCAGGCTGCTCATTGACCAGCCAATCCTTGTAGGCAACGCTCCAAAACACGTGGCGGTAACCAAGGCTGTGGACGATGGCTAAGCTCCGCTCGGAATACTCACCCATCGGCGGGCGGAAAAACTCTGTCACCTCACCGATCAATTGCTTGAGGAGCAAGTCGAGTGCCTGCAGTTCTTGCGCGATGGCTAGAGGCTCTAGCTCCGCCAGAGAGGGATGGCTCATAGTATGGTTAGCAACGAGGTGGCCCTCGCGGTGCATGCGCTTCACCAGTTCAGGATGGTTGGTTACAAATTGCCCAGTGACAAAGAAGGCGGCGGTAACTTGGGCCTCCTTGAGCGCGTCGAGTATGAGGGGTGTGAAGCCATTTTCGTAACCGGCGTCAAAGGTGAGGTAGACGAACTTGCCTGCACTTGGTCCTAGCGCGATGATGTCATAGCTGGCCATTAATTGGTCTGCTACGCCCACCTTGGGCTGCGTATGATTTGTGGTTCTTCTAAACCAGTAGCCGAGTTTTGTCGTTTTCAAGGAAGATGGTGGCGGTGATGGCGGCACTACCGGTGGAGGTGGGTTAATTGGAGGTGGGGTAATTGGTATCGGCAGAGGAATGGCAGGCGCAGTGGGGCTGTAGGCCAGAGAGGCATGAATAGCGATGAGCAAGAACAGCATTAGCGCCGTAACGGCGGAGCGCATCATAACCACCTCGCATTGTTCATATTGACAATACGAGTATATCATCCGCAAAAATGTAATTGAAGCGGTTTTCATGCTCTTGACAGTGGTAATTAGAGGCTTTAGGCGTTAAAATATAGTTAGCAGCGATTACTAAGAGGGGGTTTTGCCGTGAAAAAACTATTGCTCACCGGCGCTCTAGGGCAAATTGGCACTGAACTGACCACCGCCCTGCGTAAAGTCTATGGCGAGGACAATGTGGTAGCTAGTGACATCCATCCAGAAATTCCAGATGGCCCTTTGCGGGGCGGACTCTATGAAGTGGTGGACGTAGTCAAGCCCAAGCAGATTGCCGACGTGGTCAAGAAACACCAAGTCACGGACATCATTCATTTGGCTGCTTTGCTTTCTGCCGTAGGAGAGGCCAAGCCGCACCTCGCTTGGGAGGTCAACATGGGCGGTCTTTTCAATGTTCTCGAAGTAGCCAGAGAATGTGGCGCGGCTCTCTTTACGCCAAGCTCCATCGCCGCCTTTGGTCCGACCACTCCGGCGGATCAAACGCCCCAAGATACCATTCAGCGGCCTACTACCATGTACGGTGTGACCAAGGTGGCGGGAGAATTGCTCTGTGACTACTACTATCTCAAGTACGGCGTGGACACGCGGGGGGTACGTTTCCCGGGCCTTATCTCCTATGAGGCGCTGCCAGGTGGCGGCACCACAGATTACGCAGTCCATATCTTCTACGAAGCCCTGAAGCGCCAGAGTTACACTTCCTATATCGACCGGGGTACCTACATGGACATGATGTACATGCCGGATGCCATAAAAGCCACCATGCAGCTCCTTGAGGCTGACCCCGCGAAATTGATTCACCGCAATGCTTTTAACGTCACCGCCATGAGTTTCGACCCCGAAGCACTAGCGGCCGAAATTCGCCAACACATCCCAACATTTAGCCTAAGCTACAATGTCGATCCCGTGCGTCAAGGCATCGCTAATTCGTGGCCTAATTCGCTTGACGACAGTGTCGCTCGCGCTGAGTGGGGTTGGAAGCCCGAGTACAATTTGTCTGCCATGACTAAGGATATGCTCACCCAGCTGAAAATTAAACTTAAGGTCTGATTGCGCTTCGTGCGAAGAGCACGGACAAGAAAAAGCTGCCCAGCGCTGGGCAGCTTTTTTGGTACTCGTTCACTCGACTACTCGTTCTACTTGCCGGTTTGTTTCTTCTCGCGCATTTTTTCTATTCTCTCGGTGAGGCGTTCGATTCTTTGCCCTAGGTTTTCCCGAGTGTTTTCCAGACCTTCGCCGCTAACTATGCGCTCACGCGTGGCTGCGGCATTAGCGATTACCTTCTCGGCGCGGGCAATTTTCTCGTTCGCCAAGCGCTCGGCGTTTTCGGTGACGCGCGCGAGTGTTCTGGCCTGTTGTTCCCTGAAATTAGCCAGACGG
>JAGXSS010000105.1 GCA_018334055.1 Peptococcaceae bacterium | reverse complement strand
TGTGATGCTATGCTGTTTGTTGCTCGTGTTTTCACTGACGGGACTCGCTTTCTCCTCACCCGCTAATGACCAGCCGGAAATTGTGATTATTGGGCCAGAGATGCAGACTTACGACTTGGATGCTGTCCAGTGGGAAATTCCGTTGACCCTGACCGCCTTTGGTCCGGGAACGCAAACCGCCCGTTTGGCAGAGTTTAGCATTAACGGGCATGACCTGCTCCAGCTTGTCCCCAAACCTCAGAGAACCTTGCCTGTCCATCGCCTAGACAATGAAATAGGACGCGAAGATTTCAGGAAATGGAACGACTACCGCAAGCGGGCAGCAATCCTTCGCGTACGAAGTGACGAGAGAATATACTTTTCTCCAGCCGAAGAGCAAGAGTTTCGGGAAGGTTCCTCGCGCATGAAGGAAATCAAGCAAAAGCGCCGGGAAATCGCGCCGGTTACTTTAGCTGTCGATGTTGCCAATTTGCCTTTTCAGGTTGCCGCAGACGGCCTCTACACAGTCAGAGCTGTTGTGGAAAGAGGCCAAAAAACCGCAGTCTGGGAGGGCGATATCCTGATTGTAGATGTGGAGCCGGTGGATACAAATCCATTTTGGGTGCCGGCGGACCTGCATATCCACAGCACTTATGCCGATGACGGAAGATTCACCCCTGTACAGCTGGCACCAATGCTCGTCAGCAGGGGATACCAGATTGCCTATATAACAGACGAGCCTGCCGGGTGGGGGATCACTCGAGCAATATTTCCTCCGAGGATGAGTGGATCGGGGGACGCTAGTACGAATGCATTTTTGAAGCTTAATCATCCATATCGGGGAAATTGGCTTCCCTGGCTGGCAACCTGGGAAACTTACAGTAGTGCTGTCCGCAGTGCTTCAACAACCCAGGTGGCGATGTTTCCCGGGGCGGAAATTTCTGCTTCGAATGTGAACCAAGCCCACACCGGTGAGCATCGGGGCCACGCTTTGGCTTATGGCATCCAAAACCTTACCGGGTCAGCCACATTTGATGCAGGAGGCCTCAGGTATAGCTGGTTTAGGCCGAATAACTTGCTCAACAATATTAACAACAATCGTATAGGAACGTCCTCCGCTGCCATAGCTCATCCTACGGGCTCCTATCCATGGACGTTTTGGACCACAGATCCTCCTCATGACAATATAACGGCCCGTTACGATGGCTTTGAGTTGATGACTGCGCTCCAGACACAGTTTGGTCCGAATTCTTCTCCTGTGGTGAGATGGCGGAGTGAACTGGTTGCCCGCCTGCCCGGAGTGTTTGGCGACGATGCTGGCTTCCCGTCTGCCAGGACTGGCAGCGACTGGGGCGGTCTGGGAAGCGAATTTTACTGATATCTCCTACTTCACATTTATCGGGTTGGCTACCCAGCCGCCAAGCGACATGAGGCAGCTTTTACAGGCTTCCGTTGATCATGCATTGCGAGCTGGGCGCACGGTGGCCAGCCGGTTAGGTGGATTTGCCTCTCTCAGACTGATAAACGCGCAGGGCAATCCGCAAGAAATCGGCTCCCGGTTTGTTATGCCAGCCAGTGCTACGGTTAGTGGTGTTATCACGCTGCGGGCCGCGTTATCCGGTAATTACCGGGTAATAATCGTCGAAAACAGCGTTGGACGCACTGGAATAACAGATATAAGACACGACTCTCCGCACCATTTAAATGCCGGCCAAACCGTGACAATTCCTGTCAGTTTCCGGTTCGATGGTGGGCAAAGGAGCTACCATGTCATCGTGGAGCATACTGTGCTTGAGGGTGGAATTTTAATTACGAAAGACACGATTTACACCAGCCCGATTTTCATCAGACAGTAATCAGAGCGTAAGAAACGATATTTAACCGGAGCAGATGGCGGGAAGGGCTGATGGGATACAAGATTTTTAGTATAGAAAAAACATGATCTTGAGCAAAAACAAATCCATCGCCCTTCTCTTGATAGTGAACACAATAATTGATTGACGTGCCATTGCAGACCGGGATAAAGCTTCCGAGAGATAAAGTGTGGCACCTGTCAGTTTTTCTAACCTTGCTTCAATAGTGTATACATAAAAGCCGCTGCTTTTGTTGCGCTTTACTGTAGAAAAGGGGTGAGGCCTTGAATAAAACATTGGCTATTGTATTGTTGTGCTGCTATTTTATCGGTCTGTTTATTTACTATGATTATTACTCTAATTTTGTCCGGCACAGGCAAAGCGGCGTTCCCTTCGAGCTGATGAGCGTTTTTGGTTTTGGCCCGGACCATGGCTGGTCTGTAGCCTATTATTTCGCGCTTCGTGGAACGCAAGGAACGCAAGTAGGGCTTCATGGTACAGGGTTTCCTGTTCCGCCATGGGAATCAACCGCTATGCCTCTCAACGTACATGTAGTACATGCAGTTTGGGGCGATACGGTTGAAGATAAGCAGAAAATAATTGAAAGCATTGCCTTAGCCTACCATGGGCGGAGGAACAGTGATTATTTATCAAGCATACAATGGATCAATAACAGGCCAAGCAGAGGGCATGACACCCTGACACATATAGCTACACGCTCAGAAGTTGTCTCGCCGGCTCACCACACATTAACCTGGAAAGATGAACATGGAAATCAAAAAAGTATTAGAACCGATAAGATTCTCTTAACAACTGACATCTATAACATCCAAAACATCTGGCTGCTTTTTCATACGCTTGAGCCGCCTGATGCAGAACCTCAGTTTGTCAGCTTTTTAAACACGGAGAAACAGAGATTACTAACGCAAGCAAAAGAATATCGCCCAGGCAACGTCAACAAGGCTATTTTGTTCTATGGCTTAATAAAAGTGCCTAGATTAATACCGATGCGTCAACAATATGAATTTATTGCTTTCTTAATGTATCATCTGGTAGTGCTGCCTACAATACCGGTAGCGGTACTGCTATTTGTTCCAATGTTTCTTGTACCAAACGAGCTCCACGAGCTCTTTGGTGTGATTTCTTGGTTGTACTTTATTTTCCTCGTTGCTGTTGGCGTGTTGGCATTTAGGAAAGTAGTGCGATCCTTAAGCGTGGAACAACAATAAAAGACGCCGCTTATGATTGCCTGCAGCCGGGGCGATGTTGAATGGAATTAGGGTGGAATTAGGGGGACACCATACCGAATTGAATTAGGGGGACACCATAGTT
>JAGXSS010000104.1 GCA_018334055.1 Peptococcaceae bacterium | reverse complement strand
GTGGTAGAAGCTCGGCGCAGTCTTGGTGGCGAAATGCTATTCATAATCGTTGTCAAAATTAAAAAGAATTCGCCACGAGAGTTAGAGGCTGAGAGAACTGGTAGTACAATTAGCCCGAGCAACGAGTAAGGAGGAGAGCAAGATCCCTCCTCCTTATTTAGCTCGGTATTACGATGCGAGTGTGGGGAGGTTCATGAGCCAAGACCCCCACTGGAACCACCACAACATGATCTACGGGGACGACCCCGACAACAAGTTCCCCCTGATCTCCGCCATAACCCAGAGCACAAATCTTTATGTCTACTGTGGGAATAACCCGCTGGGCTATATAGACCCTGACGGAGAGATCTTCATGGTCGCAACAGGTATTATCGGTGCTGTTGTCGGGGGAGTGGTTGGAGCAATTCATGCAAAACACACGGGCGGCAATGTGTTGAAAGGTGGTCTTACTGGTGCTGCGATCGGCGGAGCCATTGGACTTACTGGTGGAGCGGCAGCAGCATTTCTCGCGACTGGGAGTGCCGCAGCATCACTACCGACTGTCCTCGGGAGTTTTGGAGTCAAGGTTGGCGGGACGATCGTGATTGGCGAGACCATGTCGAGAGTAAACGACGCTGCGCAAAAGTATGGAGCAGAGGTCTATAAAGGACTGAATGGCTATAAGGCAATTGAAGACACGTTTGGCAAGGGCATTGCGAAGGCCATAGGAGCTGTAGACAATGCCGCCTGGCTTCTGAACAAGATGTTGCTAGACTACAAAGTTATTGATATCGGCTTAGATGCCGGTAAGGCTACGAGGTCTTTTAACTATGCTATGGAGCAGTGGCTCTTAAAGCTCCATCAAATTAAGGAAATTATACCCTTACCATAGAGAAAGGAGTGCAAGCGCTTTGCTGTATGAAAGCATTGCTCGCAGTTTCAATTTCCTTGAGGATAGAGGCTTCAGGCTTAATATTGAAAAAGTGACTAACGTTTACTACGAACTCACATACCACAGGGAGTTTATTAAGGTCTTCTTCTCAGTGGAGGAAATGGAAAGCTATTTCTACTTCAGTATTACGCTTATGAAAGACGGCCAGAGTTACTCAATTAGCCTTGCACCAACCAGAGAACAGGAACTAGACAGTTACAAGGGCATCAAAGGCAAAAACTACAGGAGCATCTTTGATTTCACAGACATCATTAGTCAGCCTGAGTTTGAGTCAAGACTGAGGGCGCTCTTTCCCAAGGTTCGCCCCTTCGCCTTGTTCGGGGGCAAAAACGCGATGAAGGAGCTCCTTGATCTCCACAAGAAATTGTTAGAAACAGCTCTCAACAACATTATGATATGGATTCAGGAGGACGCGGTCCCTGTCCCTGAATAACTGCAGGACCAACTGCGTCACAAGCCGGGGGGGTGACCCCTCGGCTACCTTGTAAAGGGACATAGGGTTCGCCAATCTTTCCTACGTTGCAGCAGGAAACCTCACCCAGATGCGGTATATAGCCTGTAGAAGGTGGTTTTTTTGGTCAGGCAAGAGCCCGGAGAATGTGCCTACTGTGGGTCAGGGAGCGGGAGCTGGATTCGACCTCTGACTCCAGCGTTCCTCCTGACATCTTAGGTATTCATTCAACTGGCTGGATCCTGACCCCTTGAGCTCCTTCCTACTGGCTCTCAGGCACCTACACCTACGACGCCAACGGCATCAGAGCCAAGAAGGTGGAGAATGGTGAAACCACCCACTACCTGGCCCTCGGCCACCAAGTCATGTATGAGAAGACCGGGGCTGTAGGCACCCGTCACATCTTCGCCGGTAACCAGCGCATTGCCGAGGTCCCGGGCACAGCAGTAAGCTACTTCCACAACGACCATCTTGGTAGCACCAGAGCCATAACTAATGCTTCGGGCACAATCATCGCCACAGTGGCCACTAAACCCTTCGGCGAGCCGCACTCCCCTGCTATTTCGACCGACTACCTCTTCACCGGCAAAGAGCTCGATGATACCGGTCTCTACTACTTCGCAGCGAGGTACTACGACCCGAGTGTGGGGAGGTTCATAACGCAGGACAGCTGGAAAGGGAATCTAGGTGAACCGACTACCCAGAACGGGTACATCTATGTGCTGAACAATCCACTTGGCTATGTGGACCCCACGGGGAACATACCGCAGTGGGCCCAAAATATGCTAGACCATTCGGTAGGTTTCACCTACCAGTTCCTCAACTCCATGACCGGAGGTCTTGGAAGTAAGCTGGGGATGGACAGATATGCCGATGGTCAAAGTGAAGCCTACCAGTCTGGTCGGCAGGCAGGAGCTGCGACAGCACTTGGTCTCAGCACGTACACTGCTGTAATGGGCGTAGCGAAAATAACGGGCGGTGGCGTTCTAGTATTAACGGGGTTTGGTGCCCTGCCCGGTGGATCCATGACCCTAGTCGGAACCATTGAGGGCGGCTATGCTTTAGTCGTCGCTAAAGCCGCTGGAGATTACATAGCGAAGGCGTCAATGCAGGGTGGGGGGGGATCAACAGAACCTCAGCCGAGCAACCCCAAAAAGGTTGACTCGAAATACCTTGAAAAACACGGTATAGATGCTCACAAGCTGAAGAGAGACACCCTTGGTAGCAAAGCTCCCATATCTGAGTACAATGTCTATGCCGATAGAAACGGCGGCCTATGGATACAGAGAAATGGCTCTAAGTCGTGGATCCCCACGTTCGAGAGTATTATTCGATAGGAGGCACTTTGTCAAATGGATAGGACAAGGGTAATGGCTACTTTTGATATTTACGGGGACAGTTTTGAGCCCTCCTCCGTTACGGATTTCTTGGACATCCAACCTACACAGACGTATACCAAAGGAGAGCCAACACAGAGCGGGAAAAATATGCGAAAGGAGACTTGCTGGAGTATCAGCACGGGATATCAAGAGTCAGATAACATCAATCATCAACTTGAGCAGATAATGCGGTTACTCCGGGAGAAGACGGAAGAGCTGAAGAAGATACGCCAAAGCTTGGCCGTTGAGATGTTGTTCATGTTTGTGGTGAAGATTGAGAACGGTGAGCCTGCCGCAATGTACTTCGGCAAGGAGTTTCTCCACTTCGCCAGCGCCATAGATGCTGAGGTTGGGTTTGATGTATATATTCATAG
>JAGXSS010000103.1 GCA_018334055.1 Peptococcaceae bacterium | reverse complement strand
GAAGACCTCGGCAGGTATGTTCTACGGAGACGACTGAAAAGGAACCGCCGATGAAGTATCGAAGGAGAAGTTCAAGTGGCTGAATCCACAAGGACGAGAGTACCAAGGCGAAGTATAGGTGCGGAACGGCTCGTAGTATCCAAGCAAGGACCCGAGGCACACCCAGGGAGGGGTCATTAGTCCGGTGCTCGCCAACTTGTTCATGCACTACGCATTCGACATATGGATGGACCGGGAGCATCCCAACAATCCATTTGCGCGCTATGCAGACGATGCAGTGATACATTGCAAGAGCAGACTAGAGGCCCAACTCCTAAAAGAGAGTTTCGGAAAGAGGTTGATGGATTGCGGGCTTGAGCTACACCCCAAGGAGGGGCAACCTTCCCGACATAGCCTTTGACTTTCTGGGATTCACATTCCGGCCAAGGCAAGCCAAAAGCAAGCATGGGATGTTTCATAGCTTTCTGCCGGCGGTAAGCAACAAAGCCAAGAAAGAAATGAAGCAGACTGTGAGAGAGTGGCGACTGCATATGCAGACCAGAGCGAGCCTGAAAGAGCTAGCGGCTAAGTACAATGCAGTCATACGCAGCAAGAACCTCCAAAGGCGACAACGCTGTGCCGCTCAGTGGCTGCGGAGGATTGCCCAAAGGGAACCGAAGCTCTTCGCCCATTGGAGCATGTGAGAGAACGTCAATGACTGGTAACAAGAGCCGGATGAGTCGAGAGGCTCACGTCGGGTTCTGTGAGGGGTTGAGGGTGAAACTCCCTCGGCCTACTCGGCGAGCCTGTTGCTTCAGTGAAAGAGGACACGGAAGGCTGGTAGCCAAGACCAGTGGAACCCCAGAGGACGGAAGAAGTCGCGGTTTGAAACTTTCTGCTATGGTCCATTAAGTTGTAAGCTGTACGGGGCTGGCCTGAACCGAAAGGTACAAGGCCGGAATGGGATGGAATGGACTGACAAAATTTTCCGAACGAGAGGCAAAGAAAGGACCCTCTATGACCAATAAGAAGATGCTTCTTTACACCGCCTTTTCTCTAAGCCTGGTGTCGGTGTTCAGCAGATTGCTTGGGTTTTTGCGCGAGATGGTCATTGCTTGGCGCTTTGGGGCCGGTGCCGGGGTGGACGCCTATGTGGCTGCCATGGCGGTGCCGCAAATATTGGTGGGTATAATAACCGGGGCATTGGGTGCGACGTTTTTACCGGTTTACAGCAGTGAGCGTGCGGCGGGGCGGGGCGGGGAGCTTGCGGCCACGACGTTTTCCGCGACGATTTTTATCTCGGTTGCGGGCGGTGTTTTGGGCTTTTGGTTTGCGCCGCAGTTAGTGCAAGGGCTGGTAGGCAATTTTTCGCCTGACCAGCAGGCTCTTACCGTGGTCATATTGCGTGTTTTGACGGTTGTTACGGTGATAGGCAGCGTGACATTTTTTATCTCTCTGCTGCTTAACGCCCACAAGCACTTTTTCTGGCCTTCCGTTCCGCCGTTGATGATGAGTATTGTCGTCATTGGCGGGTTGGCTGTTTTTGGCGCGTCGGGGATAACGGGTCTGGCGTGGCTTACTGTTATTGGCATGTTTGTGGCGGTGGTCTGGTTATTGGCGCTGGCGGTGAAGTATGGTTTGCCGATTATAGGTAAGCCAAAGTTTACGGATAAGGCTTTTTTGCGCATGGCTACGCTCACTCTTCCTATTTTTGCCAGCACTTTGTTTGGGCAAATATACGTCATCGTTGACCGCCGGCTGGCTTCGGGTCTTGATGTGGGGAGCATGGCGGCCCTGAACTTTGCCAATAGGCTGGTCGGGCTGCCTATAGGCCTGGTAGTTACAGCTCTAGTTACGGTCGTTTACCCCACCCTTGCCGATCTTGCCGCTAAAGGTGACAAGCAAGGTTTAGGCGTTGTGCTTACTTCGAGTTTGCGGATTTTGTTTATTATTATGGTTCCGGCTGCGGTTGGGCTGGTTGTTTTACGATACCCGCTAGTCAGCCTGGCTTTTGAGCGCGGTTCTTTCGATAGTACAGCCACGGCCCGAACGGCTGTGGCTTTAGGGTATTACGCCGTGGGGTTAGTGGGGTTATCTGCCGGTGCACTTCTGCCGCGGGCCTTTCATGCGCTACAGGACACTGTGACCCCGGTGAAGATTAGTCTGGCGCTCTTGCCTGTAAGCATAGGGCTGGTCGTCGTTCTAACTAGGGCACTGGGGCTTGGTGGCATAGCGCTCACAGCGTCTGTCATGCCTACGTTGGGGGCACTTGTTCAGGTTTATGTGCTAAAGACAAGGCTCAGAAAAAATTCTCTTCGTGTCGGAGGGTTGCTGGCCAAGGTTACTATAAGCTCAGTTGTTATGGGGTTGATATGTGTTTTTGTGTTAGATCGAGCGAGTGTTTTTGGACAGATTATTGCCCTAGGGGCGACAGTCGCTGTGGGCGGTTTAGTGTATGGCCTGGGACTTATTGTGTTTAAGGTAGATGAAGTATGGACTGCCATTGGTTTGGTTAAGGACAAAATTATAGGACTACGGAGCAAAGGAGTGTAGCTATGCAAATAAAAAAAGCCGTAATCCCCGCCGCCGGCTTCGGCACGAGGATGCTTCCCGCTACAAAGGCTATACCTAAGGAACTGCTCACGGTGGTGGATAAGCCGGGCATTCAGTATGTTATTGAAGAGGCTGTGGCGGCGGGCGTCACCGAGGTGTTGGTGATTACGGGGCGGGGCAAGGGTGATATAGACGACCATTTTGACCGTATGCCGGAGCTAGAGCAGGTGTTGGCCGCTAAGGGGCGCACTAGGGAACTAGAGGCGGTGCTTAAGCCTGCGCGGCTGGCGGCGATGCACTATATTAGACAACAGCAGGCGCTGGGCCTAGGGCATGCGGTGTATTGCGCCAAGGCGTTTGTGGGGCGCGAGCCGTTTTTTGTGTTGCTGCCGGACGACCTAATAGACGGCGGGCCGCCTTGCGTAGCAGAGCTATTCGCGGCGGCGCAAGAGGGGGAAAGCGTTATCGCCGTGCAGGAGGTGCCTTGGCAGGACACGCGCAAGTACGGTGTGGTGAGTATTGACGAAGCCACCGGCCTGGTGCGGGGTATTGTGGAGAAGCCGGAGCCGCATGAGGCCCCGAGCAACCTAGCGGTGGTGGGGCGGTATCTTTTGCAACCAGTGGTCTTCTCGTGCCTAGAGCAGATTACCACGGGGGCCGGGGGCGAGCTGCAGCTGACTGACGCGCTGGCGCTCATGATTAAACAGGGACATAAGATTCGGCCATGCAAGTTTAGCGGTGTGCGCTATGACACCGGCTCGCCGCTTGGGTTCTTAGAGGCGAACGTCGGCATGGCGTTAGCGCGTGAGGATATGAGGGAGAGTGTAAGGGGGATGCTATTGCAGTTGTTGCGGCGGGGATAAGGGAGGGGGAGCGGTGGGCATTGTCTAGGGACGCAGGCAGAACAAGGCGTAGAGCGGTACGCTCTTGATGTTGTTTTCGTAGCCGAAGTTCTTGGCAGATACCCGCAGTGCATAGGGCGGCTGGAACCGTGACATATCTAGGGGGATAATGTTGCCTTGTCTGTCCTGGAACACGAAATCTAGCTCGGCCTTACCCTCAGATGACCAGTAGTATGGCGAAAAACCGTTTGTTACCAAAGCTTGCATGACGTAGTTCTCCGCTAATGCCCCCTTAAAGCCGTCGAAGCTTGGAGGGGTATTTAGCACAACGTTGGCTGCGATATCAAATTTGGAGCACAAAAGCCCGGTGTCCATCATATACACCTTAAATGCGTTGTTATCTGCGTAGGCAGCGAGCGGCATTTTCCCCTCGGAAACACGGACGCAGTCGGCACACTTGCCCAGGCCGCCATAATTTTTGTGGTCTCTGGCGACGAGGCGTACTTGGCCATATCGGCAATATATGCGCCATTTAGGTTCTTTTGTGCTGCCACTACAAAGTCGAAGTCATTCGTGGCGACGTATTCGCTCACTGCCCGCGGCATTCCCCCCACCACGAGATACGTCTTGTGCAGGTCAATGGCGGTGGCGTGTAGGGACAAAGGATTAAAGCCGGCATAGGCCTCCCGGATAAGGTCGCACAAGTCCCGCTTGCCCAGAGCCCAGAGGAATTCTTCGAAATCGAGCGGGTGAAGGGTAGTAATGTCGACTTTCCCGACAGGGAAGGAGTATTTCTCCCGATTGAGGGCCACTCCCAACAGGCTCCCCGTGGCAACAATGTGGTAACTGGGTGCATCCTCGCAGAAGTACTTCAAAGAGTGTAAGGCCCTCTCGCTGGCTTGTATTTCGTCGAAAATGATTAAGGTGTCG
The DNA here is from genome assembly GCA_018334055.1 of Peptococcaceae bacterium. Classification (GTDB taxonomy): domain Bacteria; phylum Bacillota; class UBA994; order UBA994; family UBA994; genus BS524. The sequence continues at coordinate 369 of JAGXSS010000103.1, read as the reverse complement.
CCTGGGAGGATGGTGTGCCCACTTTTTGCCGATAGTTCGCGGATGATTCGCTCGGGCTTTAAATCTCTCTCGAATATTGCGCTTGTTTCGCCCGAGTCCTCCATATTGAAGTAGGCCACTGGAGCAGCTTTTTCTCAATTTTACCGAAAGTGCCGTAAAGCCCCTTGCTTCAGCTATGGGGATATAAGGCACAACCTATTGGAAAACTCGATGTTTTTCAATAGGTTTAAATCTTTTGATTGTATAATATAGAAATATGTAGCATAATGCATATATGAACACTAAATTCAAGTCGAACAACAACGTTGTGTACTTTTGCAAGTACCATGTGGTCTGGTGTCCTAAGTATCGCAGGAAGGTTTTGGTCGA